>CAZZBE010000093.1:0-13072 GCA_964652715.1 uncultured Desulfobacteraceae bacterium | reverse complement strand
CCAAACGCCGACGCCGGTCATCACCTTTTCGGTCAATGACAACCTCAGCGGGGTGGACGCCACCCAAATCCTGATCACCCTGGATGATGTTGAAATTGTCAACAATTCAAATTATATGGGCTACCTCAATATCGAATCCGGCTCTTTTTACTTCCCGGTCCAGTCCCCGCTGGCGACAGGGGAACATCATGTCGCCATAACCCTTGCGGACACCGCCGGAAACATCGAATCTCACCATCACAGTTTCTCGGTGAACGATTCGGCGCCCGTCATTTCCCATTCCCCCCAGGTTCAAGTCACCGCCGACGCCCCTCTGGACATCCGGGCGTCCGTGACCGATGACGAAAGCGTGGAAAGCGTATGGCTTTACTATCGGGCGAAAACCGGCGAGATGGATTACAGGATTCAAAGGATGATCACTTACTCGGGTTCATCCGAATATTTCGGAACCATCCCGGAAGCGTATTTGACTTCATCAGGAGTCCGGTATTACATCAAGGCCCGTGACATATCGGGCAATGAAATCGCGTCAAGCCCAGCGGACATATCCGTAGCGGATATGGAAGGCCCGGAAATTGCCTTTGTCCGAATCGAAAAACTGCCGGACGGTTATTTGGTCCGATGGGACAGCGACCACGCGGACATCGAGGGATTCAACATTTATGTCGGCGAATCGCCTGACGCCATGACGTTGTTCCGGGACGCCGGAAATGCAACTTGGATGGAACTCGACGAATCCCATCAAACCCATTATGTCGCCATCTCTGGTTATGATGATATCGGAAACAAAGGCCCGCGAACTCGGGCCGTCGCGCTGGCCTGTTCACCGGGAGACGCCAACGGCAACGGATGGATTGATCTGGTGGATGTAATTTACACGCTCCAGGTTTTAACAGGCATTTCAAACGCGCATTCGGTTTACGATTCCTGCGTTTGCGGCGACGCTGACGGAAGCGGAAAGGCGGATTTGAAGGATGTGGCGTATATGATCCAGCTTGTGGGAATAGACAAAAAATGACAATTGTTCCAATTGGATCATATCCCGCGTGCAAGGAGAACCTGAATGATTGAATCGATCTATATCAACAATTTTCGTCTGTTCAAGGATTTCAAGATCGACAAATTCGGCATGGTCAACCTGATTGTGGGTAAGAACAATTCCGGCAAAAGCTGCTTATTGGAAGCCATCCGCGTTTTTGGAACCAATGCCTCTCCTGATGTGTTGTTCGATATCATCAGGGAGAGGGGGCAGGATTGGGAATTCCCCGCGCGGCCAAATCAGAGCCAGGCTGTCAAGGAGTTGCAAAACCCGTTGCGTTGCCTTTTTTATGGGCGTCGTTTTCCTAAAATGGGCGCCGATCCAATCGAAATAAGGCCTTTGAAAAATGGGAAGAACGGATTGAAGGTCCACTTGAAAGCCTACAGACGCATTGTGACCGTAAATGACCGGGCGGTGAAGCAAATCGAATTTGCAAGGGTGGAAGAGGAAAGCGCCACTGGATTGGACGACGCCGAACTCGTGCTGGACATTGAAAATGGAGAGCGGCTCAACACCATTCGTTTGAACCGATACCCGGCATTCCATTCGGGAATGGATTATGATGAAAGATGGTCGGGCAATGACGCGGAACATCATGTTCACATGGTTCCCACCAAGCTTATTGATATTGAGGATGTGGCGGTTTTATGGGATCATGTCAATATTTATCCCAATCTCAGAAAAGAAGTGTTCGAGGGGTTGAAACTGATCGACGACCATATTCAGGAAGTGGTGTTGGTGGGCCGGAAGACTCTGGTGCAGCCTGTGTTGATCTGTGACAACACGGACGAACGCATCCCCCTGAAAAGCATGGGAGACGGGATCATCCACTTTTTTCACATCCTGCTGGCCCTGGTCAACTCGCGCGGCGGCGTTGTGCTGATCGATGAATTTGAAAACGGTTTGCATTATTCGGCCCAGCCCGGAATATGGCGTTTCGTGTTTCAATTGGCCCAAGAATTGGAAGTCCAGGTGTTCGCCACTACGCACAGTTGGGATTGCGTCAAGGCGTTTCAAGAAGCGACAGAGAGAACCGATGCCGAAGGGATGCTGATCCATCTGGGTCCCAGCGCCAAAAACGGTGAACATCACAAAATCATCGCGACAGGATATGACAAAAATGAACTGCGACTGGCAAGTCAGGCCGACCTGGAGGTCCGGTAATGGCCCCAAACGCCGTTTTGCTGGTCGAAGGCCAGGCGGATGTCGATTTCTTTGCCGCATTCATCTTACGCCAACGCCTCCTCCAACCGAACAGAGAGCCGCTGAAAAACCGGCAGGTTGGCCATGCAGACCGCGAAGATCACCAGCGCGCCGCCGGCCATCTGAACCGGGGTCAGGAGTTCCCCCAGGATGATCCAGGACCCGATGGCCGTGACCACGGGGATGCAGTTGATGAAGATGGCGGCCCGGGAGGCGGGCACCTGGGTCAGGGCGTAGTTGTAGCAGAGGAAGGCCGCGATGGTGGCGAACAGCGTCAGGTAGATCAGCGACGCCAGGGAGGCCGTGGAGACGGCCGACCACTCGATCCCCGGCAGTTCCCACAGAAACCCCGGCGCGAACATGATCGCCCCCCAGATAATCTGCAAGGTGGTGATCTCCAGGGCCGTGTGGCGCGTCGCCAGGTTGCGGGCGATGATCATGTAGAGCGCCGCCGAGATCACCGCCCCCACCACCAGCAGGTCCCCGAACAGCGGACCGCTGAGATCCCACCCGAAGGACGGATCCCCGGTAATGAGGATGGCGATGCCGATCAGGGAGACGAAGATCCCGATAATGCTCGCCCAGGTGGCGCGCTCTCCCAGCACGGTCCGGGACAGGATCGTGACCGCCAGCGGAATGGTGGCGATGATCAGGGCCGTCTTGGCCGCCGACGTATACTGGAGCCCCAGGGTCTCGAAGACGAAATAGAGCCCGGGCTCGAACAGGGCCGTGAGGAAGACCTTGACATGGTCCCGGCGACTGAACCGGGGAAATCCGTGCCGGACCATAAGGATCAGAAAAAAGACCGAGGCCAGCCCGAACCGGCCGAAAATCAAGGTGAACGTCGGCAAAGTCTCCAGGGCGATTTTGGTGCCCACGAAGGACAAACCCCAGAACAGCACGGCGCCGGACAGCGCCAGGTAGGTCAATAAAACGCGTTTTTCGGACGACATTTCCGTTCGGCTCCTCTTCGTCTTTTCAAGTGCCGCCCTCTACCACACCCGGGGCCGCCTGTATAGCCTTTTCCCGAAGCGTCCCCTTCCGAACCATTCCGGCTTGTGTTGACCTTTCGGCGGGAACCGGTATATCCTTTCCGCGGGTCATGGGATAAGATCAATTATTTGTATTCATTTCGTGGCGTTGTAGGAAAGAGTCGGAAAAACGGGGTGTTGGGCAAACTGGAAATCGGAGGGCTGTACAGCCCCAACAAGCGGATCGCGGAGTCGGAGCGGATCTTCGGCTACCGGCAGCTGACGCTCGCGCTGCTGGCCCTGGTGGCCTGGGTGTTCCGCCAGGTGATCGAGGCCCATCCCCTGAAGATCGAATACGGCTACTCCCGGCTCCTCTATCCCTACCTGGCCGAAGGGCTGGCCTGGATTCCCCGGTTGACCCCGGGCACGGTGTCGGCCAGCGAGGCGGCCCTGTTCCTGGGGGCGGTCGCGGCCCTGGCATGGCTGGGATTTCGGCTCTACAGGGCCGGTCTTCAGGGACGGGAGCTGACCGTGGTCTTTGCGAAAACCATAGTCAACGGGTCGGCCCTGCTGGCGGGCCTCTACTTCGTTTACCAAATGGGATGGGGGCTCAATTACCTGCGGGCGGATTTCGCCGACGCCCTGTTCCACGGCGAGGAGACGGCGGCGGCGGTTCCCATGGATTACATGGATTACGAGGGGATGGCCCGGGACATGATGGCCCTGGCCAATGATCTCCAAAGGGATTTCGACGACCGGCCGGCCCGGCAATGGCTCCGGGAACTGGACCCGCTGGTGGACGATTCCATCCGGCGGGTGGGGAATCTGACCCGGCCCGACCTGCTGCCCCGCCCGCCGCCCACCAAGATCCTCATGACCAACGAGGTGCTCTCCATGTTCGGCATCTCCGGGTTTTTCTCCCCCTTTCTCATGGAGCCCCATGTCAACGCCAACCTGCTGCCCTGGGAGCTGCCCGTGGTCATGGCCCATGAAAAGGCCCATTTCATGGGCTTCGCCTCCGAAACCGACGCCAACCTCGCGGCCTACATCGCCTGCCTGCGGTCGTCGTCGGACCATCTCCGGTACGCCGGGGCCGTCCGGGTCCTGCTGGCCCTCAACCGGCCCATCGGGGACGAGCGGTGGCAGGAACTGGTCCGGGACGGCTTGTCGGAGCGGGTCAAGGGGGACATCCGGGCCCGGAACGAGCGGATTCTGGACTATCGGCGACGATACCTCCGGCTGTTTAAAATTCAGCGAAAGATCAACGATTTCTATCTGCGGATCAATTCCCAGGAACTCGGGGTGGGCTCCTACGGCGCCGGGCTCGACCACCTGGTCCGGTGGTGGCGTTCGCGCCAGGTGTCCGGGCGGGCGCGGCCGCCGGGCGGGGTCGGGCTACCGGTCGTTTTGTTCCGCTGACAGGGCCTCTTCCTTTTCCGCCGCCTTCCGGTCCTTTCGATCCCGATGGTCGTCGATCCGCTTTTTCATCCGGTCCCGCAGATTTTTCGATTTGACGTTGAAGACGGTATACCCGTACCGGATGTTCTTTTCGAAGATGTCCGGATAGTTCTTGATGCTGGACTTCAGTTTCATGGAGTTGGACGCGGCCTTCCGGATGATGTGGACCTCCTTGCCCACCACCCGGGTCCGCCCCTCCTTCACGGCATCGAGAAAGTCGTGGCGGGTCGGCGCGCACTCGGCATAGGTGACCACCTTGCCGAGATAGAAGAGGCTGTGGCCGTCGCTGCCGCCGGTGACGGCCTTTTCCAGGTTGAAGCCGAGCAGGGCGCACTGGAGGTTCCATTTGTTGAGGTTTTCGCCGTTGATCACCTCCACGCCGTCGGCCATGGCCAGGAGTTCCTGGAGTCCGCCCCGGGAGAACTGGAGATTGCAGACCCCGGTGTAGACCCCGCAGTAGGGGTGGGGAAAGATGATCACCGACCGGTACTGCCAGGCCCGGCGGATGATCTCCTTGAGGTCCAAAGACAGGGAGGTCATGGTGTCGTGGCCCATGAAGGGGACGACGTCCTTCCGGTAAAACCATTCCAGGCTCTTGACGTCGTAGAAATAGATGAGCAGGTGGGTGCCTTCTTTAGCGGTGACCTCGATGCCGGGGATGCTCAGGACGTCTTTGTAACCGTCCATTTCCACGGCGCCGTCGATGGCGTTGTGGTCGGTGATGGCCACGCCGATGTTGAGTCCGGCGGCGCGCTCGGCAATGGCGGCCGCCGAGTTCATGCCGTCGGAGTGGCGGGTGTGGAAATGGAGATCCGCCACCGTATAATCGGCGGTCAGGGCGTCCAGGTCGGGCTTTTGGAATTCGATCTTGTAGGGATAGGCCATGGCGATTCTCTTCCCTTGGGGTCAGCGGGCGTTTTCGCCGCCGGCGATCCGGTTGTCGGGTCTCAGCGGGAGCAGCCGCATCAGCACGTGGTAGGCGCGATTGATTTCAAGGAACCGGTCCGCGGCCCCGTCGCCGCGATCGGGGTGATGCTGTTTGGCCAGTCGGCGGAACCGTTTCTTGACCATGGGAATGTCGGCGGACAGGGGCAGATCCAGCGCGGCGAAGCTGTTCTCGTAGTCGGCGTAGTGGGTCAGGATCTCCCATGTGCCGTTCATGAAGGCGTCGATGGTCCGGGCGTCCAGGGCGTCGTAGTTGGCCGTGTCGAGGTAGAAGCTCCGGACCGACAGATGGGCCAGGGCGTCGTCTCCGACCTTGTCCCGGTGGAACCGGCAGTAATCGGCGTCGTCCGCGGCGTCGGCGCAAAACCGGCCGTCGTGGGGGTGGTAGAACCGGCACCGGCCGGGCGGCGGGCAGTCGGTCAGAAACGTCCGCATGAAATGAACGTACAGGTGTTTGCCTTGCCGGTAAAACCGGTCCTGGAGGCGATAGAGCAGGTGGAACAGCAGGAAATGATGGCGGTAGAGGGTGAGGGAATCCGCCCGGTGGACCGTCAGGTCCGGGAAGGCGCTCCGCAGGAGCCCGCTTTCGTAGCAGGGCGAGGTCAGGGACAGCAGATGGGACCGGACGGCGTCCGCATCCATCCGGCTGAATCCCTCCTCGAAGTCGTCCATACGCCTCCTTCGCCCTATCCCCGTCGCAGCTTCCGGACATCGCCCACCCGGATGGTCACGTTCTGGGCGTCGAAGTATTCCAGAAGCGGGATCAGGTATTTGCGGGAAAGACCGGTCATCTCTTTGAAATCGGGGGCGCTCAGGTCGGTATGCTCGGCGAAATAGTCCGCCAGCCGCCGCCTCAGGTCCTGGATGGCGCCGGCGTCGAAGAAGAGGTCCTCCTTGGCCTTGACCAGCTTTCCTTCTTCCACCAGCATGTCGAGGACGTCCCGGGACCGGCCGCCGTCCAGATCCAGTTCCCGCTGCAATTCCTTGAAATAGGGCGGCCGGAGCCCGCCCTCCCGGTAGGCCGTCAGGATCTTCTCCTTGACCGCCTCCTGGTCGATGCCCAAAGAGACGGCGTGGGAGGCGGACCGGACGGTCCGCTCTTCCTGGACGATTTCGCCCTCCCTGGCCATCCCCTGGAGCACCATGTTGAACAGCTTGGCGCTGAGCACCGGCGGGAGTTTCGATTTGATCTCCTCTTTGGACATGCCGGTTTTCAGGGGATTGTTCCGGTGGTAGGTCTCCAGGAGGTTCCGGATCTCCGATTTGAGTTTCTCGAAGGTGTTCCGGTGGATGAAGATGCGGTTCTCCTTGTCGGTCTGGATGATGGCGCGGTCCGTCAGCAGCCCCTGAAGGACCCCGTTGAGGGGCTTGTCCGACAGATTGGCGACGACCTTCAGTTCCGAAAAGGAGACGCCGCGATACCCGGCCCCGCCGACGTGATGGGAGATGATGGCGGCGGGCTCGGCGTCCAGAAGACCGCGCAGGCCGTCCACCACCTCCGGGCGCAGCCGTTTGTGCTTGGCCGGCGCCGGATCGAGGACCCGGCCCCCGGCGATGGTCCGCACCGGCGAATAGCTCCGGAGGACGAACCGGTCGTCCCGCACCAGGGTGACGGGGCTGTCCAGCCGCAACTGGGCGATGGCGGTCTCGCCCGGCGGAAGATCGTCGCTTTCCAGCAGGATGAGGTTGCCCAGGATCTCGCTGGTTCCGGAGTGGAACCGGACCCGGGTCCGGTTTTTGATGGGTTTTTTATTGCTTTTCAGGTAATGAACCGTCGCGTCCACCATGTAGCTGGGCGTCAGGGCGTCGGGGGTGGAGACGGTGTCGCCCCGCTGGACGGCGGCCTTGTCGAGGCCCTGGAAGTTGATGGCCGTGCGCATGCCGTGGCGGGCCTCTTCCACGCCGGCGTTGTGGACCTGGACCCCCCGCACCTTGGAGGTCGATTTGGACGGATAGATCATGATGGTGTCGCCCACCCGCACCTGACCCGAGATGAGGGCGCCGGTGATGACCGTGCCGAACCCCCGCATGGTGAAGACCCGGTCCACGGGGAGGCGCAAGATGTTGATGGGGGCGCGCTCCGGCGCCTGGGCCGCCGTCTCGGCCAGAGCTTTAAGAAAATCGTCGATCCCCTCGCCGGTGGCGGAGGACACCGCCACCATGGGGCTGTCTTCCAGAAAGGTCCCCTCCAGGAATTCGGCGATGTCTTCCTGAACCAGCTCCAGCCACTCCTCATCCACCATGTCGATCTTGGTCAGCACCACCATGCCGTGGCGGATGCCCAGCAGCGAGCAGATCTCCAGATGCTCGACGGTCTGGGGCATGACCCCTTCGTCCGCGGCGATGACCATGGCCACCAGGTCGATGCCCGAGGCGCCGGCCACCATGTTTTTGACGAATTTCTCATGGCCCGGGACATCCACGATGCCCACCTGAACGCCGCCGGGAAGGCCCAGGGAGGCGAACCCCAGTTCGATGGTGATGCCCCGCCGCTGCTCTTCCTTCAACCGGTCGGTGTTGGTCCCGGTCACGCGTCTGATCAGACTCGTCTTCCCGTGGTCGATATGACCTGCTGTGCCCAGAATGATCTCTTTCAATGGTGGATCGCTCCTCCCTGCGTTCGTTCAGGTTCCGCCGTCGGACGGACTACTCTTTGGTTTTGGATTTCCGGATGGCTTCCAGAACATAGGCCATGCCCACCAGGAAAATGCCCAGTCCCGCCATGTAGGCCGGGTTCGCGTCGGGGTAGAAAAACCGGCTGATCAGGACGGCGAAGAGGCCGCCCAGAACGGCCCTTATGAGAAAAACATAGAATGGATTCAAGAAGGAAACCCCTTTCCGGCAAATCGTTCATGTTTGGTTCCAGTTTCTGTACCACAAGGCCCGAAAAATTGAAAGGAGATAAAAAAACGCTTGTAAAAAGACGTCGGGTTTGATACATAAGCTTTTGCTTACGGTGGGTGTAGCTCAGCTGGTAGAGCACCGGGTTGTGGCCCCGGTTGTCGTGGGTTCAAGCCCCATCACTCACCCCATCCAAAATTCTTTAGCGCCCGTAGCTCAGCTGGATAGAGCGCCGGACTTCGAATCCGTAGGCCGGGGGTTCGAATCCCTCCGGGCGTACCAATATAATCAAGGGGTTAACCGGGGTCACGGTTAGCCCCTTTTTCTTTGGTTGCGGATAGGTTGCATACGCCGGATCTCAAACGCATCTTGAGATCAGACATCGAAACCATAGGGGGCTGTCATGCAAATACCCAGATTTTTATGGCTTATTTTAATCCTCACGGTTGCAGTCACTTCTCCATCATTGGCGGAAAATCTCCGAATTTTCGAAAAACACGGGTGCTTTCAAAAGTACCGTGACGGCGTCATTTTCGATGCCTGCACCGGGTTTGAGTGGCATCCAGGACCCGACCGGGCGATGAGTTGGGAAGAGGCAAGAGATTGGGTGAAAAGCCTGGAAGGCGGGAGATGGCGGATGCCCACCGAAGATGAACTTGACACCTTGCATCGAATTGCTGATGGAGCAAGGAACATTGCTCCGGTTTTCGACAATTCCGGATATTGGATATGGGCGGGTTCCACCCGGGATGCCGCATCCAAATGGTTGTTCAGATTCAGCTATGGCGGCGAAGGATGGAGCGGGCGTCCGCATCCAGACGGCGGCCGGGCGTTGGCGGTTCGCAAACGATAGTTGAGGCAACCTGAAGACGCTGAAAAAGATGCTCGCCGCGGAAGATGCGAGGCAATTCAAATATAAAAATCAGAATCCGGTGGATTTTACTCAACTTCATTGGCCCGACGGGCAGTGTCCGGAATCATGATCTGATCCAGCAAAAAAGGACCCTGTATGGCATCGCGGATATTCATCAGTTACGGCAGAGAGAACCTGGAGACAGCCAAAAGGCTCTACAACGACCTCAAAGGCGCTGGTCTCGAACCATGGATCGACGATGAGGACTTGGTGCCCGGTCAGAAATGGCGAGAAACGATCAACAAGATCATCAAAGAGAGCCGTTATGTCTTGACCCTGCTATCCTCGAAATCCTTGTCCAAGCGCGGGTATGTCCAGAAAGAATTGAAGACCGCGCTGGATGTGCTCGACGAATTCCCACCTGATAATATCTTTGTGATCCCGGTACGGATTGATGAATGCAAGCCGGTTGATGAGCGACTGGAAGGCCTCCACTGGGTGGATCTTTTTCCGTCGTACAAAGACGGGTTGAAAAAGATCTTGCGGGTATTCCAATCAGAAGGGGACTCCGTTGAAGAGGAATATGCGCCTCGGAGCGTTAAAAAGCAGACCGGTGGATCATCCAAATTTTCCATAAATGCCAAAGACATCCAAGGTGTTGTTCAAGCCGGCAATACCGGGAACCGGGTTCAAAATTTTTGACGCCCCACCCATCCGCCCCCCTCACAAAGCCCCACATCCCCCGATTGCCTAAATCCCCAAATCGTGCTAAAAATCAAAAAACATAAACCTTAACCCAAAGGACCCGGCCCCCAATGAACCCCCACTACCACATCTCCCCCGTCGGCGTGATCCGGAACACCGACGACGGCGCATGGATCGAGGTCTACGACGAATACGCCGACGCCCTGCTCGGCATCGACGGGTTTTCCCACCTCATGGTCTTTTTCTGGTTCCACCACAACGACACCCCCGAAGGGCGGGCCTGTCTCCGGGTCCACCCCCGGAAAAACCCCGAAAACCCCCTCACCGGCGTCTTCGCCACCCATTCGCCCCTCCGTCCCAACCTCATCGGGCTCACCTTCTGCCGGCAGACGTCCCGGACCGGCGCCGTCGTCCACCTCGATAAAATCGACGCCATCGACGGCACGCCCCTCATCGACATCAAGCCCCACATCCCCCTGGACCGCCTCGAATCCGCGACCGTCGTCGTGCCGGACTGGGTCTGAACCGCCATGCCCCGCGTCCGATGCCGACCATGAAAGCCGCCCGAAGCCTCCACCGCACCTTTCTGTACAGCCTGTTCGCCGTCGTGCTGCTCTGCGTCGGGATCATCGGGTATCTATGGATTTCGTACGAAATCCGGCAATTCAACGAAGAATCCCGCCAGTTGCAAGGAACCTTCACCGAAACCCAGAAGGCCATGGTCCAAAACGAGGTCGAGCACGTCATCAACTACATCGATCACCAGCGGGCCCGGACCGAAAAGAAACTGAAGGAAACCATCCGGTCCCGGGTCTACGAAGCCGTGGCCGTGGCCGAAAACCTGTACGCCGTTTACAAGGACCAAAAATCCGAAGACGAGATCGCCGCCGTCATCCGGGAGGCCCTCCGGCCCATCCGCTTCCAGGAAGGGCGCGGCTACTACTTCGTCTACGACATGGACGGCAACAACATCCTGCTGCCCCATACCCCCCATCTGGAGGGGACGAATCTGTGGAACCTCGTGGACAGCAAAGGCGGGTTCACCATCCGTCGGTTCGTCCGGCTCATCGAAACCGAAGGGGAGGGCTTTCTCCGGTGGCACTGGTACAAGCCGGGCATCACCGACCACATGTCGGACAAGATCGGATTCGCCAAACATTTCAAACCCCTGGACTGGTGGATCGGCACCGGAGAGTACGTGCAGGACGTGGAAGCGGACATCCAGGCGGAGACCCTGGACTGGATCAACAAAATCCGTTTCGGCGACGAAGGCTATATCTTCGCCTACACCTTCGAGGGCGTGACCCTTTCTCACTACAATCAGGGCCATATCGGCAAAAACCGTTGGGAATTGACCGACGCCGCCGGCCGCAAGATCGTCCAGGATCTTATCGCGGCCTCCCGGCCGCCCGACGGCGGTTACCTGACCTACGTCGCCTCCCTCAAACCCAGCACCGGCGAGCCGTCGAAGAAGATCAGCTACGTCCAGTCCATCCCGGAATGGGAGTGGATGATCGGCGCCGGGGTCTACCTCGACGACATCGAGCGGCTCCTGGCCGTCAAAAAGCACGCGCTGAGGAACCGGATCGAAAGCCATTTGATCGTCATCGGCGGCCTGCTCATCGGCGTGCTGATGATCGCCATCCTCCTGGCCCGGACCATCTCCCGGCGCACCTTTTCCAATCTCCGGGAGTTCATGGCCTTTTTCCAGCGGTCGGCCATTTTCTCCACCCCCATCGACGACCGCCGCCTCGACCTGGCCGAATTCAAGACCCTGGCCGATTCCGCCAACCGGATGGTGGCGGAGCGGAACCAGGCCGTAGCCGAACTCAAGGAGAATCAGGAGCGCCTTGATCTGGCCCTGGCCTCGACGGAACAGGGCCTGTGGGACTGGAACATCCAGACCGGCGAGGTGATCTGGGACGAACGGCTGGTCCGCATCGTCGGGTACAGCCTCTCCGACGTGCGGCCGGTCATCGACACCTGGTTCGACCTCGTCCACCCCGAGGACCGGAAAAAGACCGCCGAGTCCATGAAGGCCCACCTCAAGGGCCATACCGACAAGCACCGGGCCGAGTTCCGGCTCCAATCGAAATCCGGGGCGTGGAAGTGGATCCTCGACCAGGGCCGGGTCATCGAGCGGGATGAAAAGGGCCGGGCCCTCCGCGCGGTGGGCACCTACATCGACATCACCGCCCGGAAAGAGGCGGAGGCGGAGCGGGAAGCCCTCCAGGAGCAGCTCAGCCGGTCCCGGAAGATGGAGGCCCTGGGGCTTCTGGCCGGCGGCGTGGCCCACGACCTCAACAACGTGCTGTCGGGGATCGTCTCCTATCCCGAGCTGATCCTGATGGATCTTCCGGAGGACAGCCCCCTCCGCAAGCCCCTGGACATCATCCGGAAGTCCGGCGTCAAGGCCGCCGCCATCGTCCAGGATCTGCTCACCCTGGCCCGGCGGGGCGTGGTCCACCGGGAGGTGGTGAACCTGAACGACATCGTCTCCGAGTACCTGGCCTCGCCGGAGCACGAACAGCTCAGGCAACACCACCCGGCGGTGGCGGTGGCGACGGATCTCCAGGCCGGTCTCGACAACATCCAGGGATCGTCGGTCCATCTCAAAAAGACCGTGATGAACCTGGTCTCCAACGCCGCCGAGGCCCATCCGGATGCGGGCGTCGTCCGGATTAAGACCCGGAACCGGCGGGTGGACCGCCCCATCGAGGGGTGCGACGCGGCCCGGACCGGGGCGTTCGTCCTGCTCCAGGTGACCGACGAAGGCACGGGCATCTCCGAAGAGGATTTAAAACGGATCTTCGAGCCCTTTTACACCAAAAAGGTCATGGGCCGCAGCGGCACCGGCCTGGGCATGGCGGTGGTGTGGGGCACGGTCCAGGACCACGACGGCTTCATCCACATCGACAGCGCCGAAAACCGGGGAACCGCCATCGCCGTCTATCTGCCGGCCACCGGCGATGCCCTCGCCCCGGCGGGCGGCCCGTCGGACCTGTCGGCGTGCCGGGGGTCGGGCCAGACGATCCTGGTGGTGGACGACGTGGCCGA
>CAZZBE010000092.1:0-16657 GCA_964652715.1 uncultured Desulfobacteraceae bacterium | reverse complement strand
CCGAGGTCAACCCCCACGCCATCGCCGGCTACACCCAAAAAGGGATCATCGCCAATCCCAACTGCTCCACCATCCAGATGGTGGTGGCCCTCAATCCGATCTACCGGAAAGCCGGCATCAAGCGGATCGTGGTGGCCACCTACCAGGCGGTTTCGGGCACCGGCAAAAAGGCGGTGGACGAACTCTTCGACGGGACCCGGGCCATGATCAACTTTATCGATTACAAGGAGAAGGTCTACCCCCACCGGATCGCCTTCAACTGCCTTCCCCACATCGACAAGTTCCAGGAGAACGGCTATACCGGGGAGGAGATGAAGATGGTCAACGAAACCCGGAAGATCCTGGAGGACGAGAGCATCGCCGTCACCGCCACCACCGTCCGGGTGCCGGTTTTCTACGGTCATTCCGAGGCCGTCAACGTGGAGACCCGGGACCCGCTCTCGGCCGAAGCGGCCCGGGCGTTGCTGGAAAACGCCCCCGGCGTCAAAGTGGTGGACGACCCGGCCAACAACGTCTACCCCATGGCCATCGACGGGGCCGGCCAGGATCTGACCCTGGTGGGCCGCCTCCGGAAGGACATTTCCATTGAAAACGGCCTCGACATGTGGGTGGTGGCGGACAACATCCGCAAAGGGGCGGCCACGAACGCCGTCCAGATCGCCCAACTGCTCGCCTCTGATTATCTGTAACCCCAAGAAAGAAACCCAAAAAAAATAAACCAGGAGTCGAACCATTGCAACGCGTACCCATCACGAGACAGGGATATGATCAACTCAAACAGGAACTGGTCCATCTGAAGACCGTGGCCCGACCCGAAAACATCAAGGCCATCGAGGAGGCCCGGGCCCACGGAGACCTTTCGGAGAACGCGGAATTCGACGCGGCCAAGGACCGGCAGGGATTCCTGGAGGGCCGCATCGGCGAGCTGGAGTTCAAGCTGGCCAACGCCGACATCATCGATCCCGATTCCACCCCCAAGGACAAGGCGGTCTTCGGGTGCCGGGTGGTGCTGGAAAACATCGACACCGGCGAAGAGGTTCGGTACCAATTGGTGGGACCGGAGGAATCGAGCATCGAACAGGGACGGATCTCCGTCTCCTCCCCCCTGGGCAAAGCCATTCTCGGCAAGGGCGAGGGGGCCGAGGTGGTCCTCCAGGCGCCGGGCGGGCGCCGGTCCTACGAACTGGTCGAGATCCAATGACCCAATATAAAAAGGAGAAAGCGCCATGGCGCGGATCACTGTAGAAGACTGCCTCCAGCAGGTGGAAAACCGGTTCATGCTGGTCCATATGGTGGCCAAGCGGGTCCGGCAGATCCGGGAAGGCTCGGAATACCTGGTCAGTTCCCCGAAAAACGAAGACATCGTGGTCGCGTTGCGGGAGATCGCGGCCGGCAAGGTCAAGATCAGAGACGAAAAAGACGCCTGACCGGAAATCCTTCATGTCGGGCGCGGCGTTCAAAGCATTGAACCGGTCCGTGGGCAAGGCGATTCACCAGTATGACATGATCGTCCACGGCGATCGGATCGTGGTGGGGCTGTCCGGGGGCAAGGACAGCCTCACGCTTTTGTGGATGCTGGCCGAACGGCGGGCCCGGGCGCCCATCGATTACGAGATCTTCCCGGTCTATATCGACCCGGGGTTCAGCGGCGGCTACGGCGAGCCGTTGTCCCGGTTTGTCCGGGAAGCACTCGGCTTCGACCTCCGGGTCGAGGCCACGGATTTCGGGGTCGTGGCCCACGGCGAAGCGAACCGGGAAAATCCCTGTTTTTTGTGCGCCCGGCGTCGCCGGCGGCGGCTTTTCGAGATCGCCGACGGGTTGGGGTGCGGCAAGGTGGCCCTGGGTCACCACAAGGACGACCTGATCGAGACCTTTTTCATCAACATCCTCTATGCCGGTGAAGTCTCCACCATGCTGCCGGCCCAATCCTTTTTCAAAGGGCGGTTTACCGTCATCCGGCCATTGGCTTTTTGCGACGAAGATGCTATAAAGCGCTTTGCCCGGGGCGAAGGCTTTCCCGCGTTCCAAAACCCCTGCCCCAGTGCCGATGTTTCAAAGAGAAGCGAAATCAAGGCGTTGCTGAACGGTCTCTACCGGAGAAACCGAAAAATCAAGGGGAACATCTTCAGGGCCATGCGCCATGTCAAGCCGGAATACCTGCTAAAGCCATGATCGATATCCAGAGCCTGCCGGACCACCGGAACCTGCCCATCGACAAGGTCGGCATCAAGAACCTCCGCTATCCCATCACGGTGCTCGACCGCGCCAAAGGGTCGCAGCACACCGTCGCCACCATCAACATGTACGTGGACCTCCCCGACAAATACAAGGGGACCCACATGAGCCGCTTCGTGGAGATGCTCCATCTCTTCCGCCAGGAGGTCTCTCTGAAGAAGTTCGCCATGATTCTGGACCAGATGAAGTCCCACCTCAACGCCGAATCGGCCCACATCGAGGTGACCTTCCCCTATTTCATGGAAAAGCGGGCCCCCGTCAGCGAGGCGCCGGGGCTGATGGACTACACCTGCGCCATCATCGGGTCCAGCGACGCCGCCGGCAACGTCGATCTCATCTCCGAGGTGGTGGTGCCCATTTCGTCGGTCTGCCCCTGTTCCAAGGAGATCAGCGAAGGCGGGGCCCATAACCAGCGGGGGGAGGTCCGGTTGTCCATCCGGTTCAACCGGTTCATCTGGATGGAGGACATGATCGAGCTGGTGGAGCGGTGCGCTTCCTGCGAGGTCTACTCCATTTTAAAGCGGGTGGACGAGAAGTGCGTGACGGAACGGGGCTTCGAAAACCCCAAGTTCGTCGAGGACATCGTCCGGGACATCGCCACCCGCCTCAAGGCCGACGACAACATCACCTGGTTCACCGTCAGCGCCGAGAACTTCGAATCGATCCACAACCACAGCGCCTACGCCTCCATCACCAGCGGCGGGAATATGAAAGGGAAGGTGCTAATCCAGGACGTCTACGATTTTTGCGAGGCCGGCGGCGAGGCGTCGGGCTGACCGGCCCGGCGTGTTGACCAGGGCCGCGAAGCGGTAGCGCGTCCCCTTTGCCGACACGATGTATCCCGCCAGGGTGTTGATGCCGCTCAACGTTCCCGTCTTGTAATAGATATTCCCGTCCCGGCGCATGAGCCGGTAATGGGGGGCAAAGGCCCCCAGAACCCGCCCCATGGCCCGGGCCGTGATCCGGTTGGATCTCGATATCCCCGACCCCTCCGCCAGTTGAAGCCCCTTTAATTTCAAAACGTCGCTGCTGTATCGCCGGGCCGCCCGGAGGCCTTTTTCAAGGGTTCCCGGCGGGCCGAAGGCCGCGATCCCGGCGGTCGCCAGCACCTGATTGGCGATGAAATTGTTGGAATGCGCCAGGAGCTTGGAAAGGACATCCGTCAGGGTGTACGGGGAGACGTATCGCAGCACCAGCCGGTCGTGTTCTGGATCGACCCGGCCCATGCGGATGGCGTCTCCGCCCCGGACCCCGGATTTTTCCAGAAAATGCCGGATCAGGTGGCCGGCATAAAGCGCCGTCTCGTCCGCTTCCCGGGAGAGGATGATCCGGCCGCCCTTCGACCGCCGGGCCCTGATCCGTTCCGCCGCGAAGTCCAGGAGGGGCGTCTGGGGTTCGGCGCTGACCAGCCGGCCCCCCGACCAGCGGAAGTAGACCGTGTTGAAGTTGGCGCAGAGGGCCCCGTTGGGGGCGTCGTAGGGGTTGAGGGTACTGGCGACGCCCGGGATCTCGATGTCTGAAAAATAGGAATTGTCCAGCACCAGGTCCCGGTACCCCGCCGCCTCCGCCGCCGCGCGTTGGGCCAGGTCGGCGATGACCTCGGATATGAGCAACGGATCGCCGTATCCCTTGATCTTCAGATTCCGGTCCGCGTCCATGTAGAGGTCGGTGACGAAGCGATAATCCGGCCCCAGGTAATGGAGGGCCGCCAGGGCGGTGAAGATTTTGAGGGTGGAGGCGGGGATGAGGGGTTTATCCCCGTTTTGGGAAAACACCGCTTTTCCTGTTTCGTCGGCCAGAAGGACGCCGTCTTTGGGACCGATCCGGCCGCGGAGCGCGGCAAAGGGATCGGCGGCCGGCGATGGGGCGGTCCAGAGTATCGGCAGGATCAGGGCCAGAAAGAATGCCGCGGTCTTTCGGCGGAATGGCGCGGCGGTCATGGACTCTCCACGATGAGGGTGACCGGCCCGTCGTTGACCAGGGAGACGGCCATCAGGGCGCCGAACCGGCCCGTCTCCACGCCGATGCCTTTTTCCGCGACCCGGCGGGCGAAATAGTCATAGAGCCGGTTGGCGGTTGCCGGATCGGCGGCGTTGCCGAAAGAAGGGCGCCGGCCTTTTCGGCAGTCCCCCAGCAGGGTGAACTGGGAGACCGCGAGCATCCGGCCGCCGACATCCGAAAGCGACCGGTTCATTTTGCCGTTTTCGTCCTCGAAGATCCGGAGGCCGGCGACTTTCTCCACCAGGTAGTCGGCATCCGTTTCGATATCCCCCCTGCCGACGCCTAAAAGAACCAGAAGCCCCTGGTCGATGCGGCCGACGGTCTCGCCCTCGACGGTTACGGCGGCTTCCGACACCCGTTGCACCACGGCGATCATGACCGGCCTCCTTTCTTGCGGGGGTTGGCTTTTCCGAAGGCGTCGGCGAAGGGGTTGTTGAAGGCGGCCTCCCGGCCCTTTTCCCCGGGCGATACATCGCCCGGGTCGGGACCGGATTTCATGGAAAGGGAGATCCGTTTCCGGTCCGGATCCACCGACAGGACGGCGACCGAGACTTTCTGGTGGACCTGGACGACCTGGGCCGGGTCCTTGACGAACCGGTCCGCCAGCTGGCTGATGTGGACCAGGCCGTCCTGGTGGACCCCGATGTCCACGAAGGCGCCGAAGGCCGTCACGTTGGTGACGATCCCCGGCAGCCGCATGCCCGGTTCCAGATCCGCCATCTTCTGAACCCCGCTGTCGAAGGCGAAGGCCTCGAACCGCTCCCGGGGATCCCGGCCCGGCTTGGCCAGCTCCGCCATGATGTCCCGGAGGGTCGGCAGGCCCACGGCGTCGGCGACGTAATCCGAGAGCTGAATCCGCTTCCGGAGGGCTTCCTCCTTCATCAGGTCGGAGACGGCGCGGTCCAGGGATTTGGCCATCCGTTCCACCACCGGATAGCTTTCGGGATGGACGGCGCTGGCGTCCAGGGGATTTTTCCCGTCCCGGATCCGCAAAAAGCCGGCGCACTGTTCGAAGGCCTTGGGGCCCAGCCGTTTGACCTTTTTCAATTCCGTCCGGGCGCCGAAGGGGCCGTTTTCGTCCCGGTGGGTCACGATGTTTTTGGCCAGGGCCGGACCCAGGCCGGAGACGTAGGAAAGGAGCTGGGCGCTGGCCCGGTTCACATCCACCCCCACGTTGTTGACGCAGCTGACGACCACGTCGTCCAGGGATCCCTTCAGGGCCGATGGATTCACGTCGTGCTGGTACTGGCCCACGCCGATGGACTTGGGGTCGATCTTGACCAGTTCCGACAGGGGATCCATGAGCCGCCGGCCGATGGAGACCGCGCCCCGGACCGTCAGGTCGAGGTCGGGGAATTCCTCCCGTGCCGCCTCCGAGGCCGAATAGATGGAGGCCCCGCTTTCGTTGACCATGACCACCTGGACGGGATGGGGAAAGGTGATTGATTTTATGAAGGCTTCGGTTTCCCGGCCGGCGGTCCCGTTGCCGATGGCCGCGGCCTCTGTCCCGTAGGTCTCCACCAGGCGGGAAATCAGGCGGGACGCCTTGTCCGGCGCATGGAGGTAGAACACATCGTGGTGAAGGAGCTTGCCCTGGCGGTCCAGGCAGACGACCTTGCACCCGGTGCGGAAGCCCGGATCGACCCCCATGACCCGTTTGGCGCCCAGGGGCGGGGCCAGCAGGAGCTGCCGGAGATTTTCGGCGAATACCCGGATCGCCTCGGCGTCGGCCCGTTCCTTGGTCGCCAGGCGGATTTCGGTCTCCATGGATCGGGAAAGGAGTCGCCGGTACCCGTCCTCCACGGCCAGGGCCACCTGGCCGGCGTCGGGTCCGGTCCCTTTGATGAAGAGATGATTGAGCATCCCGATGGCGACCTCCTCGTCCGGCGCGAGGGTCAGGTTGAGGACGTCTTCCTTTTCGCCCCGGCGCATGGCCAGGATCCGGTGGGAGGGGGCCGATTTGACGGGTTCTTCCCAGTCGAAGTAATCCTTGTATTTGGCGCCCTCCGATTCGTGGCCCCCGGCCCGGGCCGACCGGATGGTCCCTTCCTCCGCATAGAGGCGGCGGAGGGAGCCCCGGGCCGTCTCGTCCTCGCTGACCCACTCGGCGATGATGTCCCGGGCCCCGGCCAGTGCCGATTCGACGGTTTCCACGCCGTTTTCGGGGTCCGCGAACGCTTCGGCGGCGGTCCCGGGATCGACGCCCGTTTGCCCGAACAGGGTTTGGGCAAGGGGTTCCAGCCCCTTTTCCCTGGCCATGGCGGCCCGGGTGCGGCGCTTGGGGCGGTAGGGGAGGTAGATGTCTTCCAGAACCGCCATTGTATCGGCCGCCATGACCTTCTCTTTGAGGGTCTCGGTGAGATGGCCGTGGGTCTCGAGGGATTTGAGGATGGCCTCCCGGCGGGCGTCCAGTTCGGCCAGGCCGTTCAACCGGTCCCGGATGGCCGTGATCGCGACTTCGTCCAGGCCGCCGGTGGCTTCCTTGCGGTAGCGGGCGATGAAAGGGACCGTCGCGCCGTCCGACAGGAGGTCGGCAACGGCCTTGATTCGGGCCGCGTCCAGCCCCTGTTCCCCGGAAATCTTTTCGATGTGCGTTGTGTTCATGCCGTCCTTTCTTCAGATGTGATGCCATGGGCGCCCTCCTCTACATCACTCCGGCGATCGAGTCAAGGGAGGATAAAAGCGCCTTTCGGCTTGACCGGCGGCGGGTTTTCTGATATTAAACTGTAATTATAAATTGAAAAGTTCCTCACCAACCGAGGGGAGCATCCATGGAACGACATCATACATTTCAGCCGCGGACCCGCCTGACCCTAACGGTGGTCGTTCTGCTGTCGGTTTTGTGGGGGTGCGGACCGGGCCGGCCGCCCCTGACGGAGATTCGGCGGAAACTGGCGGACAAACAGACTTATTCCATCGTTTTGGAGAACATGAAGCAGGAGGGGACCTTTTTCAAGAACTATTTTCACCAGTACCAGATCGCCACCCCGGAAAAGACAAGGGCCACCGGGTGGCTGGAAGTCCCCAAGGAATTTTATCAGCGGTACGCCATGTACCTGGGCATGACTGTCGCCGGCATGAAGGATGGCGAGCCGCTGATGGCGGCGGCCCCGCCCGGTTATCAGTACGTCGGGGACTCCCGGTACGGCCGCTGGCGGTCGGGCCCCGGCGGCGAATACTGGGCGTTTAGCCGCAACACCCCCCTGTACGACGAAATCGAGATCGATATCGATTTTCCCCATATCTACCGAAGCGACTACCGGAAATACCGGTCTTCCCATTCCAAAGGGGTCCCGTATTTCGGCGGCAAGAAACAGTTCGGGACCCGGGGGTCCTACACCAAAAAAGCCAAACCCACATTTTTTCAGCGACAAAAGGCCAAAGCGAGCATGAAGAATGCGTCCTTTTCCGATAAGGTTAGCAAAAGCATCGGCCGGTCCCGGTCTGGATTCAGGGGCCGGTCCGGGAGCAGGGGGAAATAGCCATGATCGTTCTTGACAGACTGCTGACGGCAATCATCTACCTTATTCTGTTTTACGTGCTTTTCTTCATCGGCAAACTGGTCCATCGGCTACTTCACCGGGAATACGATCTGAGCGTGGAACTGGTGGAGAAGGACAACCCGGCCGTGGCCATCGCGCTGACCGGCTACTACATCGGCATGGTCTTCGCCATCGGCGGCGCCATCGTGGGGCCCAGCTACGGCCTGGTCATGGACATGATCTATCTGGGGATCTACGGCCTCGTGGGGATAGTCCTGCTCAACATCTCCTGGTTCCTCTGCGATCTGGCGATCCTCAACCGCTTCAAGATCAGCGATGAACTGATCCGGGACCGGAACTGCGGCACGGCCGTGATCTCCTTCGGCATGAGCCTGGCTTCGGGCCTCATCATCTTCGGCTCCATGTCCGGCGAGGGGGGGGGGATGCTCAGCGCCCTGGCCTTTTGGGCCGTGGGCCAGTTCATCCTGGTGGTGGCCGCCCGGGTCTACGCCGCCATCATCCCCTACGACGTTCACGCCGAAATCGAGAAGGACAACGTCGCCGCCGGGGTGGGGTTCGCCGGCGCCCTCATCGGCATCGGCATCGTGGTGGGGCTGGCGGCCCAGCACGAGTTCCAGTCCTGGGCCGAGAGCCTGGGGGCTTATGTCGTTATCGCCCTGGCGGGGCTGATCCTGCTGCCGGCCATCCGGTTTCTCACCGACCTGGTGCTGATCCCCAACGTCAAGCTGACCGACGAGATCGCCAGCCAGGAAACCCCCAACGTGGGGGCGGCGTACATCGAGGCTTTTTCCTATATCGCGGCGTCCCTTGTCCTTCTCTGGTGCATCTGATTCCCGGAACTTCGGTTTCGTACTGAAGGTCGCGCTTTTCGCCACCGGCTGCGCGGGCATCGTCGCGGAATTCGTCCTGTCCACCCTGGCCACCTACCTGCTGGGCAACGCCATCGTCCAGTGGACCCTCGTCATGTCGCTGATGCTTTTCGCCATGGGCGTCGGCAGCCGCGTCAGCCGGTTTTTCCATACCCGTCTGCTGGACGCCTTCGTGGCCATCGAGTTCGGTCTTTCCATTCTGTGCGCCGTTTCGGCCATCCTCGCCTACACCCTGGCGCCCTTTGTGGAATACTACGATCTGATCCTCTATGGCCAGGCCTTCGCCATCGGGGTGCTCATCGGGCTGGAGATCCCACTCGCGACCCGGATGAACGAGGCTTACGAAGTGCTGCGGGTCAACATCTCCGGCATCATGGAGAAGGATTACTACGGGGCCCTGGCGGGCGGGCTGCTCTTCGCCTTTTTCGCCCTGCCCAATCTGGGCCTGACCTACACTCCCATCGTCCTGGGGTCCATCAATTTTCTGGTGGCCTCGGTCATCCTGTGGCGGTTTTTCAACCTGCTGGAGCTGAGGAAGGCGCTGGTGTCGGCCTTCGGCGGCGCCCTGACGATCCTGATCCTGCTGGGGGTGTTCGCGGAGCCGGTGATGACCTACGGCGAACAGCGCAAATACGTCGACAAGATCGTCTACGCCCGGCAGACCGCCTACCAGAAAATCGTCATGACCCAGTGGAAGTCCCACTACTGGCTCTACATCAACGGGCAGGAGCAGTTCTCCACCTACGACGAGGCGCGCTATCACGAACCCCTGGTCCATCCGGCCATGGTCCTGTCCGGCGACCCGTCCCGGGTGCTGATCCTGGGCGGGGGCGACGGGCTGGCTCTCCGGGAGGTGCTCAAATACCCGGAGGTAACCGCGGTCACGCTGGTGGATCTGGATCCGGCCATGACCGAACTGGCCGCCGGCCACCCGATCCTTTTGACCATCAACGACGGGGCCATGAAGGATCCCCGGGTCACGGTGGTCAACGACGATGCCTACCGGTTCCTGGAAAAGAGCGAGGATCTTTACGGGGTGATCCTCATCGATTTGCCCGATCCCGACACCGTCGATCTGATGCACGTCTATTCCGCCAGCTTCTATGAGATGGCGCGCCGCCACCTGATCCGGGGGGGCGTCGCTGTGACCCAGGCGACCAGCCCCTATTTTTCGAACAAGGCATTTCGCTGCATTCTGAAGACCATGGCCGCCGCCGGCTTTTCCGTCGTCCCCTACCACAACCAGGTGCCGACCATGGGGGAATGGGGATGGGCCCTCGGCGTCGACGCCGACGAGGCCGACCCGGCCCTTCTGAAGCGACGGCTCATGACAAGCGATTACGGCGGGATCGACACCCGGTTTCTGAACCGGGAGGCGGTGGTGGGCATGCTCCATTTCGGAAAAGGCGTATTGGAGCCGGAACTTATGGAAGCGGTCGCCGTCAATACGAAAATCACGCCGGTGCTCTTCCGGTATTACCGGGAGGGCGCCTGGGGGATCTATTAATCGAAACGGGGCTGTTACAAAATTAAAGTAGAGAAATCCTACCGTTGAATACGAGCATTCACCCATTGCCGAAACGGAGGGTTTCTGAGACACGGGATATGGGCGCAAGAAACGCGTCATAAGCAAAATCGCTTGACAATCAAGAGGCTTTTCAATAATGAAGTAGTAATATAACGGAAATCGAGGGGCGGTTTGTAGTGCCACGACATGACAACAAAAACGCCAGCGTAGAAAATGGAGAGGGTTCTTATGGTTAAGAGAGAAAAACATTCCGGTGGAAGGGTGTCGCGGTCGGCATGGAAAAAGCTGCTGGTTTTCTCCTGCGCGCTGCTGCTCGTCGGCGGCTGCACCAAGATTCTCAATGACGCGGAACTCGCGGATCATCGGGAGCGGCAGGCCAGAAACGACCTGGAAGTCCTCAAGCCGCCCATGGACATCAATTTCGAGCAGCCCCTGACCCTTGATGATCTCATCCAGATCGGACTGCACAACAACTTGGAGGTCCGCATCTCCAAGCTGAACCAGGAGATCTCCAACAAGGAGACCCTGGCGCAACGGCTCCGGATGCTGCCCGGCCTGACGGCGGACGCCCGGTTCGAGTATCGGGACCTGCTCCGGAAAAGCGACGTCTACAACTGGAAAGACGACAGGGATGATCGCGATTACACCGTCTCCGAACTCAAGGACACCCTGCGGGGGAATCTCTCCCTGACCTGGAACGTCCTGGACACGGTCGTGGCCTACGTCCGGTCCAACGCCATGGAGATGCAGGAGCAGGTGCTGGAGCGGAAGCGGAGGCGGCAGGCCCAGCAACTGGCCCTGGACATCACAGAGGCCTACTGGCAGGCGGCGGCCCTTGAAGACGCCCTCGACTACGTCCACGCCGTGGAGAAACGGCTCAAGGCCGTGAAGCGGAAAATCGACAGCGCGGTGGACGCCCGGGATCTCGACCGCATGGACGCCGCGGAGTCGGAGCTTCGGCTCAAGGAGCTGGAACTGACCATCCGGCAGCTCCAGGCCAACCTTTCTTCGTCCCGGCTGGAACTCTCCCGGCTTTTGGGCTTCAATCAGAACGTCCAGTACACCCTGGCCCGACCCCCCATCAAGCCCATCGTGGCGGCCATGCCCCACACCAAGGAGCTGGACATCGATTCCCTGGAGGAATACGCGCTGCTCCATCGGCCGGAGCTTTATCAGAGCGACATCCAGGTGATGATCCAGAAAGAGGAGGCCAAGCGGGCCTTCCTCAATCTCTTTCCGGGCGTCAGCTTTTTCGCCGCTACGCATTACGATGACAACCGGCTGCTCCTCTCCAACACATGGAATACGGTGGGGGCCGGCGTCGGATGGAATCTTCTGGACATCCCCGCCAATCTGGCCCGGTTGAAGGGCCAGGAGAAATCCATCGACATGGCCGAAGCCCAGCGCCTCATGATGACCGTGGGCGTGATCACCCAGGTTCACATCGCGCTGCTGGACTACGCCATCAAAGTGGACCGCTTCCGGCTGCTGGAAGAAACGTATCTGCTGGCCGCCGATCTGCTGGATATGGCACAGACGAAAAACAGCGCGGGACGCCTTCCCGACCTGGCGGTGACCCAGCGATACCTGGAAGAGATGGCTTCCAAGCTCAGACGGGACGAGGCGGTCGTCGACATGCTGGTGGCCCATAAGCGGCTCTGCGTTAGCATCGGCATGGCCCCCCAGGACTGCGACAGCGCGGTTCTCGTCGGTGGGGCGGAACCCACTGCATTCGACACGACCCTGGCCGGCGACATGAGCGGCGGCGCATCGGATCTGACCGGCGGGTTCAACAGCGCCGACCTGGGCGGCGACGCCATCGGCACGGCCGTCAATACCTCCGCGGGCACGGACGCGGGGGGGTGGTCGGACGCCTCCGAGTTCGGCAGCGATCTGCCGCCGGCGGAATGGGAATCCTCCTCCGGCGCCGGAGAGGCGGCGGCAGGCGGAACGAGATCGGCGGGCATGGGCGACGAAGGCTGGGCCAGCGGCGCGTCGGACCGGTTTCTGTGGAAGGTCCAGATGGGGTCCTTCACCCAGCCCGGCGGCCCCGGAAAACGGATCGATCAGGTTCAAAACCTAGACCTTCGGCTCCTGGACAACCGGGACGCCCGAATCACCACCAAGCGCCTCGGCCCCAGCCTGTTCAACCGGGTCCGGGTGATGGGGTTGACCGAACCCCAGGCGAAAACCCTTGCCAGGGACTTGCAGCAAAAGGGGATGGAATACTGGGTCATCCCGCCGGACAGCAAGCACTGGTAGGCGGTTCGGGCCGCACGTCCGCCCGGAAGCAGAAAGCCGGCTGTTTGATAAGCAGCCGGCCAAGATCATCTAAACGCCAGGAAACGCGCCACACATAAGATAGCCCAATGGGAAGGAAGGAGTCGCCATGTTGCATCTGATGAAACTGGAAGACAGGATCGTGCTGGACGGGGCCGCGGTCGGCGAGGCCATCGATCACGCCATCGACCACGATGCGGTTCAGGCCGACGCGCAGACGACCGATGCGTCGTTCGTTCCGGATGACAGCCATGATGCGAACCGGTTCGCCGATGCGGCCGCCGGCGCCGCGGCGCTTCTGGCCGACCCCGAACCCGCGGCGGAGCCGGTGGAGGTCGTCCTGGTTTCCGATAACCTCTCGGATGTGGACGCCCTGGTGGACGCCGTCGATCCGGATGCCGAAGTGATCGTCTATGACGCCGACGGTGAGACCGCCGAGGACGTCCTCGGCCGGGTGACCGCCCTTTCGGAGCAATTGGGTCGCCCCATAGAATCCGTCACCATCCTCTCCCACGGCGGCGACGGGATGTTCCGGCTGGGGTCCGACGATATCTCGGCGGACACCTTCGGAGACGCTGAAGGGTCATGGCGACAGTTGGGCTCGGTGCTGGCGGAGGAAGGGCAGATCTATATTTATGGGTGCAGCGTTTCCGGGTCCGGCCATGACCTGCTGACCTCCCTGGCCGACGCCACCGGCGCCAGCGTGTACGCTTCCGACGACGTGACCGGCGCGGGCGGGGACTGGCAGTTGGAGGTCGGAACCGGGAACAGCACAGGCGCCGACGCACCGATCGATATCGCGGCACTGGCCGGCTACACGGGAACCCTGGCTTCTCCCACCATCGGCGGCGCGCCTCCCACGGTTGTCCAACAGGGCGAGGTCTATAGCTTCACGCCCACCGCAGACGATGCGGATGGCGATATCGACCAGTTCACCATTTCCAATCCACCGTCCTGGGCGGATTTCGATCCCCAGACGGGAACCCTGTCCGGCACGCCCGGGAACGATGATGTGGGGCAGGACTATTCGGATATCCGCATCGGCGTGGTGGACAGCGAGGGGAACGTCGCCCGGCTTGATCCCTTTTCGATCACAGTAACCAACGTCAATGACGAGCCCACCATCAGCGGCACGCCCGCGGAAAACGTTCAGGAGGGACAACTCTACGCCTTCACGCCCAACGCCGCTGATCCCGATTTCAAGGTGGACCCCGGCGAGGAGCTGACCTTCGGCATCGACCTGGACGCGGGCGCGCTGCCCGCCTGGCTGGCTTTCGACGCCGCCACGGGCCGGTTGGAGGGGACGCCGCCGGTGGGTCTGGCGGATACGACCTATTCCAATATCGTCATCACGGTCACGGATGCGGCCGGCGCATCCGCTTCTTTGAGCGCCTTCGACATTACGGTGACGCAGCTCAATACCGAGCCCACCATATCGATCCCTGCGGGGAGCGATCCGACAACCGCCACGGAAGACAGCCTCTATTCCTTCACTCCCCTCGCGGACGATGCGGAGGACCCGGACAGCTCCTTGAGATTCAGCATTTCCAATCAGCCGGGCTGGGCGAATTTCAACGAATTGACCGGACAACTATCCGGGACGCCGGACAACAGCGATGTAGGCGATTACAACAACATCGTCATTACTGTCGTGGATTCCGGAGGGCTAAACTCGTCGTTGACGCCCTTCGACATCACGGTGGCCAATGACCCGGATGCGCCAACCATCAGCGGCACCCCCGCGCAAACGATTCAGGAAGCGACCGACTTCAGCTTTACTCCCACGATCACTGATCCGGATGCAAATGAAGCGTTCGATTTTTCCCTGCGATGGGGATCGGACCCAGCCCCGCCCGCCTGGGTGACGTTCAATCCGGACACCGGCGCCATCAGCGGCACGCCGACGGGCGCCGATACCGGCCAGTACAATGATATTGAAATTACCGTGACGGACAGAGACGGATTGACCGATTCGATGGCGTTCGACCTCAATGTCGTGGACAAAAACAACACCCCCACCATCAGCGGTACGCCGGATACGAACGTCGATCAGGATGAGGGCTATAGTTTCACCCCCGTCGCCACTGATCTGGATGACGATGCCCTTGAGTTCAGCATCTCCAACCTGCCGGCATGGGCGGATTTCGATGCAACGGACGGTGCGCTTTCGGGTACGCCGGGGAACAGCGATGTGGGATTGTATGAGAACATCACCATCACGGTGACCGATGAGACCGGATTGAGCGCCACCCTGTCGTCGTTTTCCATCATGGTCGACAATGTAAACGACGATCCTAACATTTCGGGCACCTCGACCCAGACCGTCCAGGAGAACACCGCCTACAGCTTCACGCCGACGGTGAGGGATATCGACATGCAGGTCGATCCCGCCTTCTACCAGGAAGAGCTGACCTTTTCAGTGGACGAGGCCTCGTTGCCCGCCTGGCTGAGTTTCGACGAGACTGACGGCACCCTTTCAGGAACGCCGACGCCGACTGATCAGGGACTCACTGACCCGATAACCATCACCGTTCAAGACAAGGCGGGAGCGATGGACCAGCTGACCTTCCGCATCGATGTCGTGCCCCTGAACACGCCGCCGACCATCGAAGGCACGCCGGACACCACGGTTCTCCAGGGGGGCGATTACCGCTTTATCCCCGAAGGGGTCTCCGATTTGGAAGACTCAATTGATAATTTGACGTTCAGCATTTCCAATCAGCCGGCGTGGGCTGAATTCAATCCGGAGACCGGAGAACTCACCGGCAACCCCACCAATGATGATGTCGGGACTTACACGAATATCGTCATTACGGTTACCGATACAGGCGGTCTGAGCGATTCGCTGGATCCCTTCGACCTTGAAGTGGTCAATGTGAATGATGAGCCTGGGATTAAGGGCGTGCCCCAAGGAAAGATCCGACTCGGCAACGAATACAGTTTTATTCCCACTGGATTCGACATCGACCTGAATCAGAAAGGCGGCGACGTTCCAGGGGTGATCGATCCCGACGAAGACCTGCGCTTTACGATTCAACTGGAGGGCATGGAGGAAGTCGGGGACGGACTTGGACCTCGCGCCAGCGGAGATGATTTGCAGATACCCGGCATGCCTTGGGCGGAATTCGATCCAGAAACAGGTGAAATCACCGGCGCCCCGACCATGGAAACCCTTGGAACCGAATTCCTCGTCAACACCGGCGGTCCGGTTGTTGCGAGCTACCCTATCACGATCACGGTCATCGACGCGGATGGAGCGCAAGCTGAATTAACCTATACCCTTGACGTGCTCATGGGCGGCCCCAATCTGGGGCCGGGCAACAGCATCGACTATGTTGAGAACGACGCTCCCGAATTCGTTCATGACCTGATTACCGTTGACGGCGCCGGAGCCAACCTCACCGGATCTACCGTTCAGATCTCCGAAGGGTATCAGATGGACTCCGAAAGCGCCGACAAGCTGCTGTTCGGGGGCATGGAGGTTGACGACAGCCAGTTCACCATGACCTTTGATGCTACGGGCAATGCCATCACCGGCGTCTGGGATGCTGCGAACGGAACTCTTACGCTTGATGGAACCGCTACGGCGGCCGAATACGAGACTGCGCTGCGGTCCATTCGCTACGTCCACACCGGAGAAGACCCGGTGGATGGGCAGCGTGAGCTGACTTACACCCTGACCGACGCCGCAGGCGGAACATTTAGCTCCGCCGACGATCCGGCGATTCGGTTCATCGTGGATGTGGACGCCATCAACGACGCCCCGGATCTTGAGCCGGAGACCCGAACGATCCTTTACACGCAGACGGGCGAGATCGTCTCCGTGGCCCCGGAGATCACCCTGACGGACGTGGACGATCAGGAAATGACTCAGGCCGTCATCACCATTGCCGACGGGACTTACCGTCCCGGCGAGGATGTGCTCAGTTTCGCCGCCGCGGACGGAATTACCGGCGTCTGGGACGCGGATACAGGGACCCTGACCTTGACGGCCAATGGTGGAGCGGCGGACATTGAAGCATTCCAGGCTGCTCTGCGGACGGTGACTTACCAGAATACCAGCGGATCGCCGGATCAGGGCTCCCGCGACATCACCATTTCCGTTACAGACAATAATTCCGACGGGGCGGGGTTTGGAAGATTGCCTGGCGCAGAGGCGGGCGGCCCGATGAGCGACGATGTGCAGCGAAACCTGGACGTCTCCATTTCGCCCCCCCACCGCCCCCCCTACGAACCGCCCC
>CAZZBE010000091.1:14994-16675 GCA_964652715.1 uncultured Desulfobacteraceae bacterium | reverse complement strand
ATGCGACGCTCTGGCTATCGATGAGAGGATCGATGGAGAACCTCCCCCCTTCCCTTGTAGGGAAGGGGGGCCGGGGGGGTTAGGTTTCACCCGAACTTGTGCCGAATCCCATATCCGCCCGTGGGAAACCGCCATTCAATATTCAGGTGGGGGCAGCCGATGCGGCAGGAGCCGCACTCCAGGCAGCCTTCGTAGTTGACGCTGATCCGGTCGTTTTCCAGCCGGTAGACGTTGGCGGGGCACAGATAGAGGCAGGGCTTGTCCTCGCAGTCGTCGGCGCAGGTCGCGTCGTCTTTGATCTTCAGGTGGGAGTCGTCGGCCACGTTGAACCGGTCCAGGAACAGCTTGTCTTCGATGGTCGCGCCCATTACACGCTCCTTACCGCATCCCGGAGGAGGCGCATGAGCCCCAGCAGGGAGTGGTCCTTCCGCAGATTCCGCCAGATGGCGGACTGTTTTTCCTTTTTGGGGACCCCGTCCACGGTGAGCATCTCCCGGGCCGCGAAGCCCAGGGCCGGGGGCAGGGTGGTGAAGATCTCTTTGTGATGGTGGAGGAGGCCGTTGAACCGGCGGTATTTTTTCAGGTCCTTCATGATGAAATCCGCTTCCAGCCGCCGGGGGTATTCCCGGAGGGACGACCGGCTGAAGTCGCCCGCTTTCCGGGCCTCCAGGATGGTTTCGGCCGCCGCCTTTCCCGACACCATGGCCATGTTGGAGCCTTCCCTGTGCAGCGTATTGAACAGCATGCCCGAATCGCCGGCGATGAGATACCCGTCTCCGTAAAGGGGCGGGATGTGGTCGAAGCCGGCCTCGGCCAGCCAGTGGGCCATGTACTCCCGGGGCTTGCCGTCCCGGATGAGGGGCGCCACCATGGGATGGGCCTTGAACCGCTCCATCATCTCGTAGGGCTTGATCTTTTTTTGGGCGAAATCGGCCAGGTTGGCGCCGATGCACAGCGACAGGGATTTTTTGTTGGTATAGATGACCGCCACGCCGTTCATTCCCTCGGTGACGGACCCCAGGATCTCGGTGGTGACGCCGTCCCCTTCGCCGACGTTGAACCGCTCCCGGATGGTCTCTTCGTCCAGTTCGATGACCTCTTTGACCGCCAGGGCCACGTGCTCGGGGGCGGGCTCCGGCCGGAATCCGGTCTTGGCCGCCAGGGGCGAGTTGACGCCGTCGGCCAGGATCACCGCGTCGGCCTCCAGGTCGCCGTCGGGCCGGTCGGTCCGGACCCCGGTCACCTTTCCTGTTTCGTCCCGCAGCAAATCCGTCACCACCGTGGAGGGAACCACATAGGCCCCTTTTTCCGACGCCTGGTCGGCGAACCACCGGTCGAACTTGGCCCGGCCCACCGTGAAGACGTTGTGGCGGCGCTCCGATTCGAAGATCCGGTCGCGGTATGAAACATTGTAGCCGCCGTCTTCGGTCAGATACCAGATCCGGGATTCGACGATGTTCCGCTCGATGGGCGGGTTCCGGTCGGCGAAATCGGGGATGATCCGGGCCAGGTCGTGCCCGTAGAGCACCCCGCCGGAGATGTTCTTGGCCCCGGGAAACTCGCCACGCTCCAGGACCACCACGCTCACCCCCTCGTCCGCCAGGGTGCAGGCGGCGGAAATGCCGGCGGGGCCGGCGCCCACGATGGCCACTTCAAATCGCTGCATTATTAAGAGGTCCCT
>CAZZBE010000091.1:11900-14894 GCA_964652715.1 uncultured Desulfobacteraceae bacterium | reverse complement strand
CTGCTGAATCAATATCGGCACCACCTCCGTGTAATCCCCCACTATGCCCACATCCGCCGCCTCGAAGATCGGGGCGTTGGGATCGCTGTTGATGACCACGATCTTTTCAGCGCCCTGGATGGCCACGAAGTGCTGGATGGCGCCCGACACCCCAACGGCCACGTAGAGCTTGGGCGCGACCGTTTTCCCGGTCTGGCCCACCTGCCGCTCGTAGGGCATGAGGCCCGCTTCCACCACCGGCCGGGAGCAGGCGATGGTCCCGCCCAGAAGATCGGCCAGTTCCTGGAGCAGGGGCAGGGCCGACGCCTCGCAGGCGCCCTTGCCGGCCACCACCAAAACCGGCGCCTCGGCGATGTCGGCCCCTTCGCCCACGCCGGCCTCCTTTTCAACGGAGAGAATCTCGGCCAGGGGATCGGACATCGGGGTCCAGTCGTGATGGGTGATCGTTCCCTCCCGCTCGTCGTCCCGCCGGGGCATCCGCATCACCTTGGGCCGGACGGTGCTCATCTGGGGCCGCCGGTGTTCGCAGAAGATGGTGGCCATGATGTTGCCGCCGAAGGTGGGCCGGGTCATGAGGAGGAGACCGGTATCCTCTTCGATGTCCAGACCGGTGCAGTCGGCGGTGAGGCCGGTTCCCAGCCGGGTGGCCGCCACGCCCGCCAGATCCCGCCCCAGATGGGTGGCGCCCACGAGGAGGATCTCGGGACGGATCCTCTTGCACAGATCGGCCAGGGCCTTGCCGTAGGGCCGGGACCGGTAGTCCGCCAAATCCGCATGATCCGTCACGTGGACCGCGTCGCACCCGTACCGGACCGCCTCATCGGCGATGGCCGCCACGTCATGGCCCAGGAGGAATCCCAGCACCTTGCTTTCCCGCTTTTCCGCCAGCTGTCGGGCCTTCCCCATGAGTTCCCAGGAGACGTCGGCGGCCTTGCCGTTCGCCACTTCAATGAAGACGCCCACGCCCTGGTATTCGAGGCCGGCGGCTTTGGCGGCCCCCCGCTCTTTTTTGGTGATCTTCCGCCGTTTCTTCCGTTCAAAATCGACCGCTTCAACGGGGCAGACCTCGGCGCACTTTCCGCACCCGATGCAGGTTTCCGGATCGATGTGGGCCGTGCCCTCCGGGGACAGGTCGATGGCCCCCGCCGGACATTCGCCGATGCAGATCCCGCAGGCGATGCACTTGTCGGGGATGATCTCGGCGACTTCGACGCCTTTGGAGTTTCGCGCCATAGGGGATTACGCCTCCCACCGGTTGAGGAGTTCGGTTTCGAAGGATTCGTCGGCCAGCAGAACGTCCAGCATCCCGGTCACCGCTTTGCCGGGGTCGGGTTTGGCGGTGAACCGGGGGCCGCCCTCCCTTGGCGGCGGAGATGAAATCTTCCGGACCCAGGTGGGCGAGCCCTTGATGCCGACCATCTTCCGGACCGCGTCGATGGCCGCCGCGTCCCACACCGTCACCGGCGCCTTGAGGGAGGCGATGAGGTCGGGAAGAGGCGCCCGGTGGGGTTGGGCCAGTTCCAGTTCCACCGTCAGGAGGGCCGGCAGGTTGCCGCGCACCGTCTCCGTCGCCCCCTCCAGCTTCCGGACCGCGTCGATGGTCCCGGCGTCCGGATCGACGCCGTCCACCCGGACGACATAGGTCAGTTGGGCGTATTTCAGGCGGGTGGCGATGCCGGGGCCGGTCTGGGCCGTGTCGCCGTCGATGGCCTGTTTGCCGCAGATCACCAGGTCCACCGGGTTTTCGGTTCCGATCGTTTCGATGGCTTTGGCCAGGGTGTAGGAGGTGGCCAGGGTGTCGGCGCCGGCAAAGGCCCGGTCCGACAGGAGGATCGCCTCGTCGGCGCCCATGGAGACGGCCTGGCGCAGAATCGACTTGGCCTGGGGCGGCCCCATGCAGATGGCGAAGACCTTTCCGCCGTGTTCCCCGCGGATGCGGACGGCGGCTTCCACGGCCACCAGATCGTAGGGGTTGAGGATCGATTCCACGCCTTCCCGGATGAGGGTGTTGGTTTCCGGGTCGATCTTGACCTGGGCCGTATCCGGCACCTGCTTGAGACAACAGACGATGTTCATGATCCTTCCCCGGGGTCGGTTTCGCTGTCGGGGTCGTTTTCCTCGATGATCGCATGGAGGGTGGAGACGCCCAGCTTCCGGCCCGCGCGCCAGCGTTTCTCTCCGTCGGCGATGCGGAAGCACTCGCCGGTGAACCAGACCCGGATGGGCTCGATCTGGCCCTCCTCCCGGAGGCTGCGGACCAGTTCTTCAATGGTCTCTTTTTCGAAAACGAACCGGCAATTGGGTTCGATCTTACTGATTTCGATGGTGCGAATCCTGCGGGTCACGGCATTCTCTCCTCGCCTAACGCTGATAATATCGCATGGCTTTGGGCATATAGTCCCGAATGCCGTCGATTCTGGAGCCATGGGAGGGGTGGGTGCTCAAAAACCGCGGCGGGGCTTTGCCTTCGTTGGCGGACGCCATCCGCCGCCAAAAGTCGATGGCCGCCTTGGGGTTGTAGCCGGCCATGGCCATGAAGATCAACCCCAATTTGTCCGCCTCGCTCTCCTGGAGCCGACTGTAGGGCAGCAGCACGCCCACCTGGGTTCCGAGTCCGAAGGCCGCCATGAAGAGCTGGCGGGTCCGGGTGGGCTGTTTCTGGAGGGCGACGTCCAGGGCCTGGGCGCCCATCTGGGACACTAATTGCTGGCTGAGCCGTTCGTTGCCGTGCCGGGCCACGACGTGGGCGATCTCGTGGGAGACCACCGCGGCGAGCCCCGCGGCGTTTTTGGCCACCGGCATCATGCCCGAAAATACCGCCACCTTGCCGCCGGGCACGGCGAATGCGTTGATCTGATCGTCCCGGACCAGGGTGAACTCCCAGGCATATCCCGATACCGCTTCGGCTTTGCCCTGTCGCCGGAGATAGCGCTCCACCGCATCCGCGATGTTTTGGCCGACTTCGTTGACGAGCCGGGCCTCCCGGGTTCCCCG
>CAZZBE010000091.1:0-11800 GCA_964652715.1 uncultured Desulfobacteraceae bacterium | reverse complement strand
TGGAAAAAGAGTGGACGATTCCATAAGGCCGGCATGACCGTAGAACAAAACGGACCCCTCGTGGTCGCAAATCCAGAATTCCCTGGCCCCTTTCGCCAGGTAAAGGTCCTTTTTCTCGATCAGTTCGCCCATGGCGTTGGAGGGAGACCGGATTTCAACGCATAATTCAGGCGCGACGATGTAGGGGGTCTCGAGCTGATGTTCTTTAAAAAATCGCGTCGATCCCCAAATGACGTCGGCCACCTTGACGCCCTTGGAGGTTTCGATGCTGCACTCCGGGAAAGCCGCGCCATCCGCTTTCCGCTCATTCAACAGGTTTACGATCGCGCCCTGGAAAAAGCCGTGACGATTCGTCGCCGGACTCATCACGATATTGCCCCACTCATTGAGTTCGATTTTAAAAGGGATATCCTCCAAAAATTTCATTTCCATCACTTCCGACCACTCCATCCTCGTTCTCCCGATGTGTTCGTTATTCCGGATCTTCCGTTTCCGTATCATACGTTCAGCCGGCTTGCAAAGCCGTCGATTTCCTCCTGTATCCTTATCAACACTTCACGCCGTCCCTCGTCCACCGGCCCCTCCAGCGCCGCCGTCACCCCTTTCCGCACCGCGGCCAGCTCCTCTTCGGCGGCGGTTTTCCACTGGTCCATGAGGGTGTCTTCCACGGCCCGGAAGGCCGATTCGATGCGTTGGGGGAGTTCCGCCTTGGTGGTCTTGAACTGCTCTTTCAGGGACGACTTCACCTTCCGGCGCAAAACGCCGGCGGCCACGTTGGCGGGCAGAATCTTGTTGAGAAAGGGGACTTCGCTGGCCAGGAGCCGGATGAGGATGCGGGCCACGGGCCGGAAGGGGCCAAACAGCACGAAGATGGAGAAATCCAGGGCGAAGATGGCCGACGGCGGGACGTTGGCCAGGACGCCGCCCCTGATGGCCAGGTCCTTCTGGATCATCTCCTGCCACGGGGCGAAGAGCACCTGGCCCCGGTCCCGGAAGTCGCCCGAAAGCCGCTCGATTTCGGATTTCACCGCCTCGGATTCCCGGTGGAAGAGGGCTTCGATCTCCCGCTTCAACTCGACCTCGGCCATGTGGATCCGGGCCTGGACGTCGCCGATCTCTTCGCAGGCGTCGAAACCGGCGATGAAATCCTCGGTGATCCGGTCGATCCCCTGGAGGATCTCCAGGGTGAACCGCCGCCGGACGAGGTTGAGTTCCTCCCGGAACCGGGCCGTCAGGGACTCGTGTTCCGCCCGGATGGCCGCCTCCCGCGCCCGGAGGTCGTCCAGGGCCTGTCGTCGCTCCGATTCGGAACGGTCCATGGCGGCCAGTTCCGTGGCGGCCCGCACCCGGGCCAGCCGGAGCTGGGACATGAGAAACCGGACCGATTTTTCCTGGCGGGCCGGCCGGACGTTGTCCCGGATGAAGGCGATCAAGCGCTTTTCAAGGGAGGGGATGCCGATGCCCCGGGCCGGGTCGCCGCCGGCGTCGGGCGCGGCGGGTGGGGCGGATTCCGACGCCGGCGGGGCCGACGGCCCCAGAAGGGTGTCGATGACCGCGTCCGCGGAGGGCCGGCCGTCGTCTTCCCTTTTCCGGGCCGGTTTTCGGGACGGTTTTCCGGCGGGGGCCGCGTCGATGCGCTGGCGGATGGAAACCGGCCACTCATAGGGCTTCTCCCAGTCGGTCCGGAGGTCCACCAGGGCCGCGGGCGCGTCGTCGCGGCCCAGGCCCGCCAACTGGGCCCGGATGGCGGCGATTATCCGCTCCCGTCCCTCCGGCGGCAGGTCGCCCGCCGCCGGGTCGTAGGTGGCCACCACCATCACCCGGGTGATCCCCTGGCTGAAGACCCGGCCGGAGAGGAAATCCATCTCGGTGGAGGAGAGCTGCCGCGCGTTGGTGACGAACAGGACCACATCGGCCTCGGGGATGATCCGGTAGGTGGTCGCCACCACCGCCTCGTTCACGGAATTGATGCCGGGCGTGTCGAAAAGGGTGAGGCCGATCAGGTTCTCCGACGGCCAGTAAAGGCGGACCCGGGCCGTGAGGGCCGACAGGTCGGCGCGGCCCTCGGGCGTATCGGCGGCGGTGTGGGTCCTGATGGCCTCCCGGCTCGGGTTGGGAATCCGGACCGGTTCGCCCTCCTCCCCCTCGTCGCCCCGGACATAGGGGACCACCTCCAGCATCGGTTCCCGGCCGTGCCGGATCTCCGTGGGCACGGCGGTGGCCTCCAGGATGTCGGTGAACAGAAGGTCGTCCTTGAGAAAGACCCGGTTGATGAGGGTCGATTTGCCGGTCTTGAATTCCCCCACCACCGCGATCCGGTAGGTCTCGGCCCGCATTTCCGAAAGGGCCCGCTCCAGCCGGTCCCGGATGTCCCGGTACCCGGCCCGTTCCGCCAGGTCGATGGCGTCGTTGAATCGGCGTTCCATAGGCTGCATTGGTTTCCTTTAAAAAACCCCTCCCCCCGGCCCCCTCCCCTGAGAGGAGAGGGGGAGGTTGGTTTTTCAGCGCTTCGGTTGCTGGCGAAACGCTTCATTATCAAACTCCCCCCTTCCCTTTCAGGGAAGGGGGGCTGGGGGGGTTAGGTTATCAGTCCAGCCCGGCCTCCAGCCGGTCCCGGATGTCCCGGTACCCGGCCCGTTCCGCCAGGTCGATGGCGTCGTTGAATCGGCGTTCCATAGGCTGCATTGGTTTCCTTTAAAAAACCCCTCCCCCCGGCCCCCTCCCCTGAGAGGAGAGGGGGAGGTTGGTTTTTCAGCGCTTCGGTTGCTGGCGAAACGCTTCATTATCAAACTCCCCCCTTCCCTTTCAGGGAAGGGGGGCTGGGGGGGTTAGGTTATCAGTCCAGCCCGGCCTCCAGCCGGTCCAGGGCCCCGTGGAAGGCCTGGATCCGGTCGGATTTGGACCGGATCCGGCCGATGGTCTGGGCCAGCAGGGCGGACCGGTTCCGGTAGAGGAGGCTGCGCCATTCCTGCTCCGATTCCGGGGCGAAGACCAGCCGCACCCGGCAGTCGCGCATGAAATCGTCGGCGATCCGGCGGGGGAGGTACCGCTCGTTGTTGAGCACCGCGTGGATCCCCAGCATGGCGTTGCCGGCGATCCGCTTGAGGATCTCGCTGTCCTGGTCCCGGGAATCGGTCACCGGCGGATGGCGGAAAGTGGGGAACCCGGCCAGCCGGTCGGGCTCGCCGTTGTTGGCCGTGATCATGTCCCGGAGCCGGTTCCAGGCCGTCTCGCTTTCGTCCCAGAGGGTGGGGTCGCAGAAATCCACCGCCCCCCGGAGTTCGTACCGGAGGACGTATTTCAGGTTCCGGGGCAGTTCCAGGGTCTCCCGGAGCACCTCGATCACCGGGCTGTCGGCCCGGCGGCCCTCGAAATTCTCCAGCAGGCCCGCCAGCCGTTCGGCGCTGGATTCCCCGGACAAAAGCGGCTTCAGCCCCGCTTCCGTCAACACCTTGATCAGTTCCTCCTGCATGAAGGGACCGAACTCCTGGACCTCGTCGGCCAGCCGGTTGATCATCCGGGAAAAGCTCGTGGAGATGGTGCGCATGCCGTGGGGGATGGGGCTTTCGCCGCGATGCCGGACGACAAACTCCTCCAGGGCCTGGGCCGTGGGGATGGCCTCCTGGATGGCGGAGGCCTCTTCGGCGAAGATGGCGTTCAAGGCCTCTTCGGACTCCCGGATCCGGGGGGAGTCGGCGATGGTCCGGGCGGATCGGTCCAGCAGGGTCACCAGGTCGGCCCAGAACCCGCTGTCCTCGTCGCCGCGGTACCAGTGGAACCAGCGGTGGAACTCCTCGGTCTCCAGATCCTGCTGCCCGGCGTCGGATGGCCGGGTCTTGGCCAGGGCGTCGTGGAGCAGGCGGACCCGGGCCGTCAGGTGCTTCAGCCCGCTCTCCAGGCGGGAGACGGCTTTGTCGTCCTGGTCGGGCAGGTGCCGGGCCAAATGGGCGTTGGCCCGGTCCATGAGGCCGGCGGCGTCCTCGGGGTTCGTGGCCTCGAAGGGGCCGATGAAGAGCTGGGCCGGGACCCCGGCGTCGATGAGATACCGGCGGTGGATCTTGATGTTCTCGCCGTCCGGGTCCACCCGCTTGTCCCAGTTGAGGGCGAACAGGAGCCGGCTCATGAGGTCGATCTCGTCGGGCTGCCGGGAGACCGAATCCCAGAACCGGTGAAAGCTCTCCCCGGCCGACGGCGCGGCCCCGGGACGGCTGGCCACCACCAGCAGGTCGGTCTTTTCGGCGATGGCCGACAGGGTCAGGTCCCGGGCCCGGCGGTTGGGATCGTCCACGCCCGGCGTGTCGATCCACCGCAGTTGGTCCGACCCGCCCCTAAACGGCGTGTGAATGCGGCAGACCCTCACCGCCGAGACCCGGGCCAGGTGGGCGGCCGGGTCGGCGCCGGAGGGGCGGTGGGAGACCCATCCCCCCAGCTCCGACAGGGGCTGATGGAGCAGCGGCGGCCGGCCCAGATGATTCCGGCATTCGTCGAAACGGGCCTGGAGTCCGCGGAGGTCCTTCAGCAGCTTGTAGGCGGTGGTGCCGCCGGGCACGGCGTCGGGGGAGGGGAGGGGGAAATTCGCGAACCCGGCGGCGGATTCGGGCGGGCGCAGGCCGGCCCGCTGGTCTTCGGGCAGGCCGGAGACCGCCGTCTCCAGGGCCGGCCGGAGCACCCGGTCGTAAAAATCGTCCTCGGTGTAAAACGCCAGGTCGAAATCGGACCGTTTGGCGTCGTAGTGGATCTCGCAGAGCACGGCCGTGCAGCGCTCGTCAAAGGCGGGCAGGGCCCCGATGCCGGTGAGGGACCGGAGAAAGGTGGTCTTCCCCGCCTTTTCAAGCCCGGCGATGGAGATGGTCACCAGCCCCCGGCTGAACCGGGCGTGGCGCAGTTCGGCCCGATTCCGGAGGACCTCCAAATCGTCCACCGTCCGGTCCAGTTCGGCCAGATGGCTCTTCATCTCCGGGGTGTCGGTCTCCTCCAGATCCCGGAGGGCGGTCCGGACCGCCGCCAGCCGGTCCCGGAGCGACTCGCAGGCCGCCGTCACGGATTTGAGCATCGGCGCCTTGGCGCGTCGGTTTTCCACGATTTCCCGGCTGAGCTGAGGGGTGTCCATGGTGGTCTCCTTCCGGTTTCAGGCCCTTTTCAAAAATTCCATCCGCCCGTTGCGTCAACGATTCCCAAATTCAGAGTTATTTCTTACCCTTTATTCATATGGGATGTCAAAAGGAAATCCTCCTCCGCGTCGCCATCCAGCCCCTTTTGCTTACCAAAATTTAACAAAACCCTGACACTCTCCTAACATTGGGTAGCTATTAACTCCGTCTAAAGGCCGCCGATGCGGCCCTTATGGTTGAAGGAAGCGCCATGCGAAACGCCATGGCGCGCAATACTGAACAAAACGGAGCCGCTCCAATGGAACATCCCATCGCCTTTCCCACGGTCAAAATCGATCTGCACGTCCATTCCAAATTCTCCAAACGGCCCTCCCAGTGGGTGCTCCAGAAGCTGGGGTGTCCGGAGAGCTTTACGGAACCGCGGCAGGTCTACGACATCGCAAAGCAACGGTCCATGGACCTGGTGACCATCACGGACCACAACACCATCGCGGGGGCCCTGGAAATCGCCCACCTGCCGGGGACCTTCGTCAGCGAGGAGGTCACCTCTTATTTTACAAACAACGGGTGCAAGGTCCATGTGCTGGTCTACGACATCGACGAAACCCATCATCAGGAGATCCGGAAACTCCGGGAGAACATCCACGACCTGACGGCGTATCTTCAGGGAGAGGGGATCTTCCACATCCTGGCCCACCCCCTTTACAGCGTCAACGACCGGCTCACCATGGACCATTTCGAACAGCTCCTTTTGCTCTTCCAGAACTTCGAAATGAACGGCGCCCGGGACGACCGGCAGAGCCGGTGTCTCCAGCAGGTATTGGCGGCCCTGACCCCGGACATCATGGAAAAACTGGCGGACAAACACGGCATCGTCCCGGCCTTTCCCGAGCCCTGGCGTAAAAACCTCGCCGGCGGATCCGACGACCACAGCGGGCTCAACATCGGCCGGACCCATACCGCGGCGCCGGGGCCGGCCACGGTCGGCAACCTCTTGACCGCCGTCGCCGGGGGACGGGCGAGGGTGGTGCGCCAGTCGGCCACGCCCCTGACCCTGGCCCACAACCTCTACGGCATCGCCTACCAGTTCTACCGGAACAAGTTCGACCTGGGCCGGTACGCCAACCGGGACGTGCTCATGCGGTTTCTGGACCGCTCCCTCAGCCCGGCGTCGGAGACCGATTCGGGGCTTTTTTCCAAGCTTTATTTCATGTGGAGCTACCGGAAACCGCCCAAAGTGGAGACGACCGTTCCCCAGAGCCTCATGGACGCCATCCGCCAGGAGACCCGGAACCTGATCCACGAGAACCCGTCCCTGCTTAACCCGGACAATGATCCATCGGGCCGGTTCGAGGACCAGGAGCGGCGGTGGTTCGATTTCGTCAACCAGCTCTGCAACAAGGTCATGCGGGGATTCGCCGACCATTTGATGGGGCATCTGTCGGGCGCCAACGTCTTCAACCTTTTTCACACCATCGGATCGGCGGGCGGACTCTACACCCTGCTGGCCCCGTATTTTGTGGCTTTTTCCCATTTCACCCGGGACCGGGCCTTTATCGACGATGTCGCCGACCGGTTCGCAGGGAAGCGCGGCGCCGGCGCCGCCGGATCCGGGGAAGTGCGGGTGGCCCATTTCACCGACACCTTCTACGAGGTCAACGGCGTGGCCCGGACCCTGAACCAGCAGGTGGACGTCGCCCGGAAAAGCCGCAAGAACCTGACCGTCGTCACCTGCGGCGCCGGGGATCGCCCCCGGCGGGAGGGGGTCAAAAATTTCGAGGCCGTCGGGGTCCGGGAGCTGCCCGAATACCCGGAGCAGAAGATCTTTTATCCGCCCTTCCTGGAGATGCTCAATTACTGCTGCGAGCAAAATTTCACCCACATCCATTCCGCCACCCCCGGCCCCATCGGTCTGGCGGCCCTGGCCATCGCCCACATCCTGAAACTGCCCATCAGCGGCACCTATCACACGGCCCTGCCCCAGTACGCGCGGCACCTCACCGGCGACGCCGCCATCGAGGACCTCACCTGGAAATACGCCCTCTGGTATTACAGCCGGATGGACGCGGTCTACGTCCCCTCCCGGTCGACCGGAGACGAACTGGTCTCCAGGGGGCTGGCGCCGGAGAAGATCCGCCTTTTTCCCAGGGGCATCGACACCCGGCTCTTCCACCCCACCAAACGGAACGGTTACCTCAAAAAGCATTATGCCCTGAAGGAGGGGCCGACCAAACTCCTCTACGTGGGCCGGGTCTCGCGGGAGAAGAACCTGCCGCTCCTGAGCGAGGTCTTCAAAGCGCTGGCGGGGGAGGGGGCCGACGCCCACCTCCTGGTGGTGGGGGACGGGCCCTACCTGCCGGAGATGAAGGCCGATCTGGCGGGCTTCCCCGTCACTTTCACCGGCTACAAGAGCGGCGAGGACCTGGCGGCCATTTATGCCTCCAGCGACGCCTTCGTCTTCCCCAGCACCACCGACACCTTCGGCAACGTGGTGCTGGAGGCCCAGGCCTCGGGACTGCCGGTCATCGTCACCGACATGGGCGGCCCCCAGGAGAACCTGGACCCCGGCCGGACCGGATTCGTTGTCCGGGGAGACGATCCCCGGGCCTTTCTGGCGGCGGTCCGGAAACTGACATCCAACCCGGATCTGCTGGCGGAAATGGGCCGGGAAGCGCGAAACTACATGGAAGAACGCTCCTTTGAAAAAGCCTTCGATCAGACCTGGCGGATGTACCGCCATCCCCAGGAAGGCCCCCGGATGGCCCGGGCGGTTTAGCCATGGCGTTCGCTTCAACGGCCCGGCGGATTCTCCCGACGGTGCGGGCGTTCCGGAAAAACCGGATTCCCGGTCAGCTAGTGGTCCAGCTCAGCGACCACTGCAACGCCCGGTGCCCCCAGTGCGGCATGCGGAAAACCGAACGGTTCCCGCGATCCAAGCTCCCGGTGGACCGGGTGAAGCGGATCATCGACGCGGCGGCCGACCGGGGGTTCCAGGCCATCTCCTTTACCGGCGGCGAGCCCCTGCTGTGGCTGGACGAGCTGACGGAGCTGATCCGCCATGCCGGGCGGGCGGGGATCCCCTACATCCGCACCGGCACCAACGGCTTCATTTTCATGGGCGCCGACCGGCCCGACTTCGAAAAGCGGATGGAACGGATCGCGAAGACACTGGCGGATACGCCCCTGCGAAATTTCTGGATCAGCATCGACTCCGCCGACCCCGACGTCCACGAACGGATGCGGGGGTTTCCCGGCGTGATCGAGGGGATCCGGAAGGCCCTGCCCATCTTCCACGAACGCGGGCTCTACCCCTCCGCCAACCTGGGCATCAACCGGGATATGGCCGGAAACGGACCGGACAGCCGGGTCGGCGGCGCCGAACCAGAGGCGTTTTCCTGTTATTGCCGATCCGCCTTCCGCCGGTTTTACAGCGTCGTCATCGACATGGGCTTCACCGTGGTCAACTGCTGTTATCCCATGAGCATCGACGCGGCGGACGGAGATCGAAAGGGATTGTCGCCCATCTATGCCGCCACGTCCCCCGATGCGGTGGTGAAATATACCCCGGCCGAAAAGGGGCTGCTGTTCAGGGCGCTTATGGAAACCATCCCCGAATTTCGCTCCCGCATCCGGATTTTCACCCCCCGGATCTCCCTTTACGCCCTGTGGACGCAGTACAGCGGAAACGGCAACGGCCACAGGGTCGGCGCCTACCCCTGCCGGGGCGGCATCGACTTCTTTTTCATCGACGCCCTGGGCGGCAACGCCTACCCCTGCGGGTACCGGGGAGCGGACAATTTCGGCCCGATGGAGGCGTTTTATCCGGCCCTGATCCACCCCAACGGGAACGGATCCGGAGAAGGCTGCCGGGCCTGCGACTGGGAATGTTTCCGGGACCCGTCGGAATTGATGGGTCCCCTTTTGGAAGGCATCCGACGGCCGGAGGCGGTTCTTTCCCGAATGGCAAGGGACGCCGGTTACCGTCGGCTCTGGATTGAGGATCTGCGATATTACCGCGCGTGCGACTTTTTCGACGGCCGGATGCCGCCGAAGCCGGATCGGCTCCGGCGGTTTTAGCCCCTTTCGGTTCCGCGGCTATTCGGGCGCCGCGTCCCCTTCATCCGGAAGGGGCGCGGTGAACTCCGGTTCCTCGGAAGTAATCCGAACCGCTGCCTCGTCGTCTTCGGATACCGGCGCCGCTTCTTTCCAGCTCAGTTCGATCTCGATCTTCGCTTTCCCCTTTTTCTCGGCGGCGCCGATTTCCATCTCGATTTCGCCGGCCGGTTTCAGGGTGACGAAGGCCGGCCCTTCCTGGATGCAGACCGTTCCCTGTTTGAAGCTGTTCACCAGATCCGAAAGCAGCGCGCCGACCGCCTCGGCATCCATTTTCCGCTTGACCTTCACCTCATTTTTTTTCATAACACTTCTCCTTTCACAAGATTTGAATCGCCTATCGAACCAGGAGTCCCATGTCCAATCCCATGCGAACACCCAACATCGATCTCTATGACCCGCCCATGGCCCAAGAAGACCCCGCTCCGTCGGACCTCCAGCAGATCCGGAAGGCAAACGCCGATCTGATGCGGGAAAACGACCGCCTGCACCGGGAAATCGCCCGACTGCAGGAGCGATACGACGATCTGGCCGCCCGGCACGAGACCCTTCTGGCCGAGCAAGAGGCGGCCCGGAAGCGGATGAAGCAGAAAGAGGCCAACCTCAATACCGGCTATGAACTCTTCAAGAGCTTCGTGGACCGGGACGACCAGGAGGTCGTTCTCATCGACGCCGCGTACACCATCCGGTACGTCAACCGGTCCGCCGCTTCCGCCCTTCGCCTTCCCGATCCCTACATCATCGTGGGCCGCCGGATCTTTGATTTCTTCGCCTACAAGGATGCGCTCAAGCTCAAAGATAAGATCGACAAGGCCTTCCTCAACGGCGAGAAGGAGAAAATCAAGGGCGTCGCCTTCCAGAACCTTAAAGGCGCCTTCTTCGAACTGAAGATCAAAATGACCCGGGTCCGGTATCAGGACAAGCCCTCCATCAAACTCGTTCTGAAATAGCCCCGTCATGGCGCCCGATTCGTCTTGGTCCGCCCTCCTGCGTCCGGGGTGGGCGGACCGGTTTTTCGACCGGTCGCCCCTGCCGCCTTTCCGGTGCAAGGGACAGGGGTTTTCCTGGGAAACCGCCTGGTGGTTGTGCGAGCTGTCCCGGCTGATCTACCGTCAGGATGAAACGGAGATCGGTTCCGAGGCGGCGCAGCCGGCCCGGGATGCGTTTTTGAGCCGGGTCGGTCTGCGGGAGATCTTCGCCCGCCGGAACGGCGCCAATTTCTGCGCCATCACGGCAGGAGACGACCACCGGGGCGACCCGTTCGCCGTCCTGGCGTTCCGGGGCACCTGCGGCTTCGAGGGATGGTTTTCCAACCTCAACACCGCGCAAATCGGTTGGCCCCGAGGCGGCGCGGTCCACAGCGGCTTCAAGGCCGACTTCCTGGGCTTGTGGGAGGAAACGGCGGACGCCCTGATGTCTCTGGACCTGCCCCTGTTTTACACCGGCCACAGCCTGGGCGGGGCCCTGGCGGCGCTGGCGGCCTCGGTTCTGCCGCCTCTGGCCGTCTACAGCTTCGGCGCGCCCCGCCCCGGAGACGCTGTTTTCGCCCACGGCCTGCGCCGGGTCCCGGTCTACCGACTCGAACTCCCAAAGGACATCGTCCCGACCGTGCCGCCGTCGGTCATCCCCTTCCACTTCGATCATCCGGGAACGCCGGTGATCCCGGACCCCTTTCCGCCGGAAGAACGCGCCACCGCCCATCGGCGGTTCTCGGACCCGCCGGAATTTCTCTCCAGTCATGCGCCGGTCAACTATACGGCGGCGATCGAACGCCGCCTTAATCGACGCTAACCCGTCCTATGACAGGCATTTGTTAGGAGCGTGTTAGCGCCCCTAAAAAAAACCGGCCCCGCATCGTTCCGGCAGCTTCCCGCCCGGCGCGCGGCCCCGTCTTGCGCCGGTTTCCGCTTCATGCCATAATGGTTCCACTATTAGGGCGAAACGGACGCGGATCGGGGCGCGCCGCGCAAAGGAGGAGGATATGCTGGACAAAATGGTGGAAAAGGCCCGAAAGGGCCTGGTGAACGTCAAGGAGTTCGCGGCCGGGGAGCACGAGATCTCCGTTTCGGAAGAGCGGCTGAACCGCATGGCCAAAGAGGACGAAACGGTGCGGAAAAAACTCGATGAAGCCGGGGTGGACGACGTTGAACTGGCGGTGGAGGACGAGGGGATCGTGGTCCGGGGGCGGTTCAGGAAAAAGGGGGTGTCCGGCGGTTTCCGGGTCCGCATGAAACCCGGCGAGCCCATCTGGGAGGAGGACCGCCATGCGATCCGGCTCAACATCGTGGATCAGGACGTCGATTTCGACCGCAACGTCGGCGGCCTCCTGGCGGGCCTGGGATCCAAGGTGGCCTCCGGGCTGTTCGGCTGGGACGTGGTCGGCGGACGAATTCGTGAAGAGGCCGGAGGCGGCGTCGTCACCCTGGATCTCGACGGCCACGGCCGCCTGCTGGATACGGTGCTGACCTCCATCCGCGCCACCCGCCTGGAATGCCGGCCCGGGCGGGTGGTCTTCGCTTTCAAGCCGGACGGCGCCCACGCGGTGTCCAACGCCAGGGAATTGCTTGCCTGGTGGA
>CAZZBE010000090.1:0-16753 GCA_964652715.1 uncultured Desulfobacteraceae bacterium | reverse complement strand
GGAAGGGTCTTCAGGGAAAGGTATCGGTCCAGCCCTCGGGTCCGAAGAATACCGTCGTCGTTCTGGACGGTCCACAGGCCCGACTTTTCCGCAAAATCGGACTTGTATGAGGGACGGATCGGTTTGTCGATGATCCGCTGCCACAATAGCAGGGATTTGTTCATGGCTTTAACGATCTTCAGCCGCAACGCTTCCTTTATCGATTTTTCAATAGATTCCTGCAATTTGTTCAGATCGATGGCGCCATTTTTCTGGATGCATTTGAGTTCTTTCTGCTTTTCCAGATAGTCGGTCACCCCCAGTCGGATGCATTCCTTGGCGCTTTCCATATTGCCGAACTCGGTGATCAGGATCACCGGCATATCCGGATCGGATTTTACGACTTCCCGGATTAGTTCCACGCCGTTCATGCCGGGCATGTTATAATCGGTAATCAGGATATCGATGCGGTGTTTCCGAAAGATTTCAAGGGCCTGTTCACCGGAAACACTTATATGAACCTCGAAGTTTTCCAGTTCGAACCATGTCTGACAGGCTTCCAGCAGAGAAACACTGTCATCGACGATCAACAAACTTCCCTTTGTACTCATTGTTTCAGGCCGGTTTCGCTCGGGGTTTCACGGGCATCAGGATCCGGAACGCGCTCCCTTCGGAGAGGCTGCTCTCGATCTCGATTTTCATCCCGTATTTGTCGATTTTGTTTTGGACAATGGCCAGACCGACGCCCCGGATGGTCGTGGCGGGTTCGAAATGGGGGGTTGAACCGGATGCTTCCAGGTTCTTCACCTGGTCCCTGGTTGAAAAATAGGGCCTCCTGCACGCCATCAGACTTTTCCGATTCATCCCCACGCCATTGTCCCTGACTTCCAGAACAATGAATCTTCCGTCCCCGGAATAAGCGGCGCTGATCCGGATCTTTTTTTCGTAATTGTCCCCCTGTTTCAGGTTGACGGCGCGAACGGCGTTGGAAAGTAGATTCTTGAGGATCACCTTGAAATCCATAGGATCGATTTCCATCTTCAGGCACGGGTCGCAATCCACCGTAATGCGGATCCGATGGCGATCCGTCTCTTTCCGGATTCTGGCCAGATGGTCATCGATCAAGGGAACGATATCCACGGAATCATAGGCCAACCCCTTTCCCCTGCGTCTGAAAATCGGCTCCAGGTCCCGAAAGGCGTTGATGCCTTCTTGAATCTGAACAATGTCGTTTTGGATGTTTCCGGCGATTCGGCGGATCCGTATGTCCTGCTCGGGGCGGAGCTTTCTCAGGAGATCGGAATTCATCCGGAGGGAGGCCAGGGGACTGTTGATTTCGTGGGCGATATACCCGCCGACAAACGCGAGGCTGTCAAAGCGTTCCCTGGCCCTGTAAACGGTCAGAGCCGCATAGACAAAGATCCCGAAAATGACGGCCATCAGGGTTTTGAACATCCATGTCTGCCACCACCTCGGCTGGATAACGACGGATATCGCGGTCTCCGGGCTCCATACCCCAAAGGCGTTGCAGGCTTTCACCCGGAAGGTGTAATCCCCTGGGTCGAGATTGGTGTAGGTCGCCAGACGCCGGTTTCCCGCATCGACCCATTCGCCGTCAAAGGGTTCCAGCATGTAGCGGTACCGGCTTTTTTGCGGAGCCGTGTAATCCAGTGCGGCGAACTGGAAGGAAAAAATATTCTCCTCCCCGGTAAGGACGATCTCCTCGGCGTCATAAATCGGCGGTTTCAAGTTCACGTCCGTGTGGAATTTCTGAAATTTCGTCAGGATGACTCCGGGAACGTACTCCCTCTTCCCGCCGGCGGCGTCGGGATCGAAGATATTGAACCCGTTGATTCCCCCGACAAAGAGTTCCCCTTTCCCGTTTTTATGGTAGGCGCCGGCGTTGAATTCATCGCTCTGAAGTCCGTCTCGATGATTATAGATTCGAAATCGTTGGGATTTCGGATCAAACACCGAAAGCCCTCGGTTGGTCGTCAGCCAGAGATGGCCCGCATCATCCTCCAGGATCCCGTAGATCGTGTCGTTGGAAAGACCATCGGATTCACGGTAGGAAACGAATTTTCCGGTCTTTTTGTTGAAGCGGTTTAAGCCGCCGTTGGTGCCGATCCAGATATCGCCGGTCCTTCCCTGATGGATGCACCTCACCGTATTATTGCTCAAGCCCTCCGGTTCTCCGGGCAGGCGCCGATACGCGTCAAACCGTCCCGTATCCCGGTGGAATCGGTTCAAACCGTCATTTGTGCCGACCCACAGCACGCCTTGTCGATCTTCGTATACGCATCTGACGATGTTATTGCTCAGGCTTTGGGGATCACGGGCGTCGTGTTTGTAATGCCGGAAAACCCCGCCGCCCTTATGGGCATTGAGTCCGCCGTCCCATGTCCCCACCCAGAGAAGGCCGGAGCTGTCTATAAAAAGGGTCATGGCCGAATTGTCGCTCAATCCGGACGGATCATCGGGATCCCGTTTGAACTGCCGATAGCTTTTGGTCATCGGATCATATCGGACCAGGCCGTCGCTGATGGTTCCCAACCACAAGACGCCGTCCGCGGCCCCGACGATGGAACGGACGCCGGTCAGCCAGGTCAGACAGGGCGTGAAGGTTTTCGTCGAACGATCAAACCGACTGAGTCCCTTGTCGGTCCCCACCCAGACAATCCCCGCCTTATCCTCGACGATCGACCAGATATTCCGGTTGTTCAGGCCATTGGGGTCATGTTCCGTCTCCGTATAATGCTCGATGGAATTTTTCAGGGCGTATTTGCTGAACTTGTTGATCCCGCCGGCAAGGGTTCCGACCCATATCACGCCGCTTCGGTCTTGAAAAACGCAGGTGAGATAATCGTGGCTCAGACTCCTCTCATCACGGGAATCATGCCGGTACCCCTGAAATGTTTCCGAGACCGGATCGAACCGGTTGAGGCCTTCCTTTGTGGCGATCCAGAAAACGCCTTCCCTGTCCCGGAAAGCGGATGACACATAATCGCTGGTAATGGTCGCCGGATCTGTCGGATCATGTCTGAATCTCGTGAAGCGTTGTTCACTCCGGTCAAACCGGTTCAGACCGCCGCCCCAAGTGCTGATCCAGAGGGATTCTCCGTCGTCGAAAATATGCCAGACCAAGGATCGGCCGATGCTTCCCGGGTTTTCGGGATCGTGCAGGTACCGCACGAACCCTCCGGTGGAAGGATCATACCGGTTGAGACCGTTTTTTGTACCGACCCACAAAACTCCCCGGGTATCCTCATACACCGCCGTGACATTATCGTGGCTCAGGCTTTTCGGATCGTCCGAATCCTGTGTGAAACGGTGAAAGGTCCCTGTTTTCCGGTCCAGCCGGTTTACCCCTTTCTCGGTTCCGATCCACAGATACCCTGAACGATCTTCACAGATGGACGTGACGCGATTGTCGCTGATGCTTTGCGGGTTCTCGGGGTCATGGATGTAATGGGAGAAGCTGTCCGTTTCCGGATGATACCGGTTGAGGCCGCCGGTATTGGCGCCGATCCACAGGACGCCGCTACTGTCTTTGAACAAGGAAATGACATGATTCCCAGGCAGGGATGCGGCATTCCCGGTCTCGTGCCGGTAAATCGTGAAGTCGTAGCCGTCGTACTTATTGAGGCCGTCCTGGGTGGCGAACCACATAAAGCCCCGGTCGTCCTGCAGGATAGCATGGACCGAACTCTGGGAGAGCCCCTGATCGATGGAGATGTGATCAAAACGGATGTGCCGCGTTTCGGCGAACAGACCGTTTGGTCGGCCAAGCGTCGACAACAACAGGAATAGAATGATAGCCCAACATCCCCTCGGGCGGATCGGGAACATCCGGTGAACTCCTCTTTTCGTCATCACCTGGCCGAGGTATCGATCCCCGACAATTGTTTGCTCTGAAATGTTTTCATGCGTGCGGGATCCGTCAACGGGGAGGAACGTGGAATCTTTCTGGGGGCGTATTCGCGCAAAAAAGGAGTCTCGTCTCATAGCGAAATCAAAGCGACCGCCGCTGGGCCATCGATCTGTTAGCCTCCAAACGATACAAGCGCTACCTGACGATCACCAAAACAGGACGTGTGCGGGCCGATATACAGAAGACCAAGGATGACGAGAAATACGACGGCGAATGGGTTGTTGGAACCGACGACGACACGTTCAGCCTTGAAGACGCCGCATGCGGATACAAATCATTAATGGTGATCGATGGATCTCTATTATTTATTAAATTAACGCGCCAACAAAGTTTTCTTATTCGGAAATTGGTTTGTGGCTAAGAGTGTAATACCTAAGTATCCTATCCAATAGTGACTATAGGATTATATTTGTACCATGTAAAAGTTAAGTACATCATTCCATATAAAATGGCAAGAATTTTTTAAATTCCGCGTCGTTTTACTATAAACGCATGATTAAATTCTAAAAAATATATAAGAAGGTTTCCACGCATTGGAAGAGCAGGTGTTATTACACCTTTTAAATAATAATACAAAAAGCCGTGTTTGAACGTCAGGATGGGTGTTCACCCAATCGAAAACGGCCACTCCGCCTGTTTCCCGTCCACCGGTGTGTGGGCCGGAAGCGCCAGGCGAAACTCAGCGCCCTTTCCGGGTTGTGATGAGAAACGGATGGACCCGCCATAAGACCGGACGATCTCCCGGCAGACGGTCAGTCCCAGGCCTTTGCCGCGGCCATGGCCGCGGGTGGTGAAAAAGGGCTCGAAGATCCGGGTTTTTATGCGGGCGGGGATGCCGGGGCCGGTGTCGGCCACGGCGACCAGCAGGGATCCCAGCCCGAAGACGGTGGTGCAGACGGCCACTACCGTCGGGAACGCGACATGGGAGAATGTCGCCAGAACGGCTTTTTCGGGCGTTCGGAGGCGCTGGGCCTGGTTTTCAAAGGTAAGGGAAGGCGATGTGGAGGCGGTAGGCGGCGCCCACGACGATGAGAGGGGCAGGGCAAGCAAGACCAGAAGGGCCGTCTTGGGCCGGTGCAGCAACCTCAGCAGCAAATTCTGGTAGTGATGGTGCAGGGAAGATGGCATGGTCTCGCGCCTTATCGGGGGTGGTTCCCGCCGGTTGTTTTTGGGTGTACCATCGTTCTAAGGGTATATCGGTTTCCATATCATGATTGTGGGAAAAGGCAAGGTTTAATAATCAGACTGATGTAATCTGAAAGTACTGTCCCTCAATTGAATGACCTTGTTTGTCAGAGGAAATAGATCCTCTTGGGCGATAAGCCATTCCATTCTATCCAAGATAGCCTTACGATTTGGCTGCCGAAGGGCGATGACCACAACCCCGAAATGTTGGTCGTAAAGCCAGGGAATGGTGTGGTAGAAATCGCGGTCGGTTGTCAGCAGTATCGCATGGCGCTGTTGAGCCAGCTCAAAGACCCGAACATCATCGGCGCCTTCGTCAAGGGCATCTCGGACATCCGTAACATTGTGTCCTCGCTCATCAAGAAACTTTTTGGCGGATTTCGGAAAGTTCTCATCCAGAAGGAAGTTCATGAGGCATTGGCCTCATAGGGCAACTCTTCGAATTGGCTCAACTCGCTGGCAAACTTTAGTGCCGCCAGTATGTCTTCTTTTGACAGGGGAGGGTAATCTTCAAGAATCGTCTCGATATCATCTCCGCCCGCGAGCGCGCCCAGAATCGTAGACACGAGGATTCTGGTCCCTTTGATGACCGGTTTGCCATGGCAAATGTTTGGGTTTAGCTGTATCCGATCAGACATTTATAGCTCCTTTTCGTTATCATCATAATCACAGCCCACAGTACCACAGTCAAGAGGTTTGGCGCGAGCTTTCATCTCGATCTTACCCAATCGAAAACGGCCACTCCGCCTGTTTCCCGTCCACCGGTGTGTGGGCCGGAAACGCCAGGCGAAACTCGGCGCCCTTTCCGGGGTGTGATGAGAAACGGATGGACCCGCCATAAGACCGGACGATTTCCCGGCAGACGGTCAGTCCCAGGCCTTTGCCCCGGCCATGGCCGCGGGTGGTGAAGAAGGGTTCGAAGATCCGGTCTTTGATGGGGACGGGGATGCCGGGGCCGGTGTCGGCCACGGCGACCACCACCTGCCGGCCTTCGGTGAAGGAGCGGATGGCGATCCGGCGGTTCCGGTCTTCGTCGAGGGAATGGCCCCCTTCTTTGATTGCCTCCCGTGCATTGGCCACCAGGTTGAAAAGGATCTGGTTCAGCCGGGTCCGGTGGGCCAGGATCATGGGGATGGGGTCGGTCAGGCGGAGGTCCAGTTGGATATCGTCGAACCGCAGTCCTTCCCGGGCGGCCGATTCCACGTCGGCGATCACGTCGTTTATGGCCACCAGGAGTTTCTCTCCGTCGTTCGGACGGCCGGCGTAGGCGAGGCGCCGGACCACCTCGAGGGTCCGATCCGCATGGCCGCGGATGTTTTCCGCGAATCCACGCAATTCTTCTTCTCCGAAGCCGCCCCGCCTTTCGGCCATCATCCTCAGATATTCCGATTCCTTTTTGATGGCGTTGAGCGGGCCGTTCAATTCGTCGGCGGCGCTCGCGGAAATGCCTTCCAGCATCGGCACCATGCGGAGGATGTCCCAGACGGTGACCAGTTCCACATGGCGCATGATGGAGGGCAGAAGGATCAGGTCGCCGATCAGGGCCGAGATCATGGTGATCACCATGAGGCCGCCGAAGACCGAGGTGGGGGTGAAATTGGAAAAGAGGAGGATGGAAAAGCCGACGCTGATGATCAGGGAAGTGAAGAGGATGGGAACCCCGGTGCGCCGGACCGTGTCGGTCAGGGCCCGGTCCTTGTCCAGGTCTTTTTTGAATTCCCGGTTGTACCGGACCAGGTAGTGTATGATGTCGTCCACGGCGATGCCGGTGGCGATGCTGGCGATGAGGGAAGTGGCCATGGAGAGCCGGATGCCCAGCCAGCCCATGAGCCCGAAGTTGATTACGATGGGAAAGGCGCAGGTGATGACCCCCACCAGGCCCACCCGTCCCGACAGAAAGAGGAAGAACATGATGACGAAGATCGCCGACAGGGTCAGCCCCAGGCTCCGGACCTGTCCGGAGACCAGCACCTCGCTGCTGGCGGAGACGGCGATTCCGATGCCGGTGACGTCATACGTCATGGACGGGGGAAACCGATGCTTCAGATCGGCGAGGATCGCTTCCCGGGTCTCCAGGAATTTGCGGGAACTGGCGATATGGGTGAACAGGAGCACGGCGGTTTGGGAAAAATCGGGGGAGACGAACCGGGAAAGAAGGTCCTCCCCCAGCAGGGTTTTGGCGTTGTTGACGGCCATGCGGAGTTCATATCCCTCTTCGGGGATGGCGTAGGCCGCCGGGTCGAAGTCGTTTAAGGTGTAGTTGACCAGCTTCAGGTAGTCCGGGTAGGAGACGGCCTTGTCCACCCCGGGCAGCGTCTCCAGAAACCGCGCCAAGCGGACGATCTCCTCCAGGGGGTCCGGGCTGTCGAAAAAATAATCGAATCTGTCGCTGTTGACGGCCACGTTGAGGGGGAAACTGCCCGACAAGTCCTTGTGGATTTCCTGGAAATGCCGGCGGACCGCGGTGTCCGGCTTGAAATAATCGACGGGGTTGGTCTCCGCCTGGAGCCAAAAGACGCCGGCCCCGCAGAAAACGACGAGAACCAGAAGCGCCGGCAGGGCCGCCCGCTGTCCGTAGAGGTTGAGACGGACGAGTCTTTTCAGGATCCGGTCGGCCGCGGCGAATGAAGCGGCGTTCCGCCGGCCGGCGGGCAGGGGCGCCAACGCCAGGGCGGCGGGAAACAGGGTCAGCAGGAGGATCAGCAGGCTGACGATCCCGACGCAGGAAAAAACGGCGAACGCCTGGATGGCTGGAATCCGGTTCACCAGAAGGGAACAGACGCCCGCGGCGGTGGTGAAGATTGCTAAAGCCGTCGGCAGGGCCATGACCATGAACGTGGAAAAGGCGCATTCGGCGGGGGAGGGGGCGGTTCGGGCCTGGCGAAGGTATTCGGAGAGGATGTAAAGGGAGTAGGCGGCGCCCACGGCGATCAGGAAGACCGGAACGATCATGGTGAGCATGGACAGCGGCATCCCGGACATGCCCATGGCCCCGAAGGTCCAGACCAGGGACAGGGCCACGCAGAGGACCGGCAGGAGAAGGCAGACCGGATTACGGAACAGCCCGTAGAGGAGAAGGGCGATCACGAAAAAGCAGACGGGCGTCAGCCGGAGGACATCGCTTCTGGAAAAGGCTTCCAGCGCCTTGGAGACCACCGGCATCCCGATCTGGTATCCCGATAACGGGGCCGCGTCGGCGATCAGGCGCGACACCTCCCGGATGACGGTTTCGTGGTCGGCGGCGGGATCGAGCACCAGGTTGAGGGCGGTGGTCCGCCGGTCCTCGGAGATGAGATTTTGCCGGAACAAGGCCACCGGCTCGATCAGCTCGGCGAAGGTTTCCAGGTCTTCATCGCCGCCGAGTTCGACGGTTTCCCGGATCGCCGGCAGGCCGATCACCCGTTCCACTCCCGGCAGATCGGCGGCCCCCTCGGCCACCCTTCGAACCTGCTCAAAGGCGACGGGGTCGAAGATGTCGTCGGCCTTCAGGACGACCCGGATCAGGTCGTCGGAGCCGAACAGCTTCTGGAACGCCCGGTACTGGCGGGTTTCCGGGAGATCTTCGATCGTGAAGTCGGTGATGGCGGACTGGAAGAAGAGGCGGGGGAGGTAAGCGGCGAAAAAAAGGGAAACGAGGGCGACGAGGAGGATGGCCGCGCGGGGGCGGCGGATGATCCATCTCAGCAGCGCGCGGTAGAGGGAAGAGATGGAAAAAGGGCCGGGCATCGGGCCTCCGTCGCCGGGTCGGGGTGTCGGGGTTGTCGGTAGGGGCGAAAGATTTTTCGCCCCTACGCCATGTTGTCTTACAAGACCTTGATGTCGTACACCTGATTGGATTCCGGGTCGATCACATGAACCCCGCAGGCGATGCAGGGGTCGAAGGAATGGACGGTCCGCAGGATCTCCAGGGGCCGTTTGGGGTCGGCGATGGGAGTGCCGATGAGGGCCTCCTCCACCGGCCCCGGTTTGCCCCCTTCGCAGCGGGGCCCGAGGTTCCAGGTGGAGGGGACCACCATCTGGTAGTTCTTGATCTTCTTGTTCTCGATCTCGATCCAGTGGCCCAGGGCCCCCCGGGCCACGTCGTTGAGGCCGTGGCCCATGCCCTTGTCGGGCATCTCCCAGGGCTCGTAGGTCTTGGTGTCGCCGTTCTTGACGTTTTCCACCAGTTCCATGATCCAGCCTTCCATGGCGGCGCCGATCACCTGGGTCTCCAGCCCCCGGGCGGCGGTCCGGCCCAGCGTCGAAAAGAGGGCGGCGGCCGGGATGTCGAGCTTTTTCAGGGTGCTGTCCACCACATCCTTGAATTCCTTTTTGCCCAGCCCGTAGCCGACCAAAACCCGCGCCAGGGGGCCCACCTCGCAGGGCTCGCCGTCGTAGCGCGGCGCCTTGAACCAGGAGTATTTCCCGGTCTGGGGCTTGCCGAACTTCCAGGTCGACTTGTCGCCGCCGGTCTCGTAGTCGCCGGGCCGGGGTTTGGTCTCGCCCTGGTAGGGGTGTTTGGGCGAGCCGTCCTCGTACCAGGCGTGGACCACGTGCTCGGTGACCTTCTCCTGATCGGGCATCCGGACGTTCTGGAAATCCCGTTTGGATATCCAGCCCCTGGGGAGAAAGAGGTCTTCGGGTTCTTTTTCGCTCTGGGGCAGGTCGCCCCAGCAGAGGAAATTGGTGGCGCCGCCGATGGCCCCCCAGTCCTTGTAAAACGAGGCGACGGTGATGAGATCGGGGATGTAGACGTTTTCGATGAACGCCTGGGTCTCTTTCCAGAGGTGGAGAAATTCGGTCAGTTTGTCCGCGGTGAGGCTCCGGACGCAGGTGACGCCCCCCGCCACCAGGGATTGCAGATGGGGATTCTTGGCGCCGAACAGCGCATGCATCCGGGCGGTGCGGGACTGGAGCCGCAGGGCCTCGATGTAGTGGGCTGAAGCCATGAGATTGCCTTCTGGCGGCAGCTTGTAGGCCGAATGGCCCCAGTAGGCGTTGTTGATGGGCCCCAATTGTCCGCTGTCCACGAAGGTCTGAAGGCGCTCCTGGACCCCTTTGAAATAGGCCGATCCGCCCCACTCGCCGTTGTTGCTGTTCTCCGACAGGGTGGCGGTCTTCTTGGGATCGGCTTTCAGGGCGCTGACGATGTCCACCCAGTCCAGCGCGTGGAGGTGGTAGAAATGGACGATGTGATCGTGCTGGAACTGGGCGCCGTGAAGGATGTTTCGGATGAGCCGGGCATTGTCCGGGACCTGAACGCCGATGGCGGCTTCCACGGCCCTCACCGAGGACAGGTAATGAACATAGGTGCAGACGCCGCAGGACCGCTGGGTAAACAGCGGCGCGTCCCGGGGGTCCCGGCCCTGGAGGATGAGTTCGATGCCGCGGAACATGTTGGCCGAACTCCAGGCGTTTTTAACCTTGCCCCCTTCCACTTCCACCTCGATGCGAAGGTGGCCTTCTATTCTTGTGATCGGGTCGACAATAATGCGATTCCCCATATGATTCTCTCCTTAAGGATAAGGTCTTTTCTTTGGATGCATGAGCCCGCTCCGGTCGTTCAGGGATGCTTAAAGCGGTTCGAAAAAGGGCGTCATGTTGTCCCAGAAGCCCGGTTCGCTGCACCCGATGCAGGGATGTCCCGCTTCCACCGGCCAGTTGGTGCCGTCGTTGTATTTGGCCACCGGGCAGTTGTTGTAGGTCTCGGGCCCCTTGCAGCCCATTTCGTAGAGGCAGTAGCCCAGCGCGGCTTCTTCGGAACCGAATTCGGTGACGAATTCGCCCAGCTCGAAGTGGGAGCGACGGGGGCACTGGTCGTGGATGGTCTTTCCGTAGGCGAAAAGGGGGCGGCCGTAGGCGTCCAGGGCGGGAATTTTGCCCATCAGGATGTAGTTGACCACCGTTCCCACCAGGTTGATGGGGTTGTAAGGGCATCCGGGAAGGTTGACCGGCTGGACCCCGACGGCGTCGGAGACGCCCTTGTAGCCGCCGGGGTTCGGCTTGGCCGCCTGGATGCCGCCGAAGGTGGCGCAGTTGCCGATGGCGATCACCGCCGCTGCTTTGGGCAAGACCTCCCGGGCGATCTCCAGGAAAGTTCTGCCGCCGATGCGGCCGTAAATGCCGTTGTCCTTGGTGGCGATGGCCCCTTCCACGACGCAGACGAACTTGTTCTTGTACTTTTTGACCGCGGCGTGGAGATTGTCTTCGGCCTGCTGTCCGGCGGCGGCCATGATGGTTTCGTGGTACTCCACCGAAAGGATCTCCAGCACCAGGTCGTCGGGGTAGGGGTAGGTGGAGCGCAGCATCGCTTCGGAGCAGCCGGTGCACTCGCCGAAATGGAGCCAGACCACGGCCGGCCGTTTACCGGGGGCGGCGAACACCTCCGCCACTTTCGGGACAAAGGAGGAGGACAGCCCCAGGGTCGCGGTCACGAATGTGCAGTATTTCATGAACGCCCGGCGCGATACCCCTTTTCTCTCTAGCCTTTCATAAAACTCTTTTTGTTCTTTTTCCATTGACACCTCCTCTGAATGGTTCCGGGTCCTTGCCGCCCATGCGGGGATGCCGGGCGATTTGCATCCATTTATAGCAGATTCGAATGATTTGATAAAGACCTAATTGAATAATGGATATCATAAAATAAATAAAATTTATTTTATGGGGACTCTCCGCGATTGAGACGGTCAAACGGTGTCTTTCCGAGTAATTATGGATCAGGAATCGATGTCCGGCGAGACGCCGCTCCCGTATCCCTTCTCCCGGGCCGTCATGTCCAGGTGGAGGGTCGCCAGGGCCTCCAGGGGGGGATGGAAAGGGCGGTTCAACTGCCGGAGATCCACCGTCTTGATATAGGACTCGCATCCATCGCAGAGGTCCACCCGGTACTCCGGCTCCCCTTCCGCGTGCAGGTAGGGGTGATCTTTGGAATCGGTCTGTCCGCAGGACGGACACATCATTCGCGGCACGGGCCAATCGTGCCAGCAGACGGCGCAGAAGAGGCGTCGCCCGCCCGCGTCGCCCGAAAGGGACGAGAGGACCGGCAGGCCGCCGCAGACCGGGCAGTAGCCTTTGTCCCATCGGCCGTCCGGGTCGAGATGGGCGGTCAGGCCGTCCCGGCGGGCGGTCAGGGAGGGCTTGACGCTGTTGTAGACCAGGAATTCCAGGAGGGACGTTTCCACCCCGGCCTTCCGGGCCGCCTCGGCGAAGGGCGCCTCATCGTCCCGGAGAACGGCGGAGAAGAGCGGTTCCAGGTCGATGTCGCCTTCGAGGGCCGCGTTTTTCAACGGCGCGACGTCGACGGGCAGGCCCCCTTCAGGCAAAGCGGCGATGTCGCAAAGGATCAGGAAGAGATCCCGGGCCGCGGCCGGATCGATCCGGAATTCGGTTTTGTCGATCAGCGGCAATCCTTCCCGCCGCTTGGCGGAAAGGATGTCGTCGGGGATGGCGACGGGGTCGATGGCCGGGGTCGATTTTTCCTGGGCGATGAAGACGTTGCCGTAAAATTCGAGCAAGGCTTTGTACGCGGGGCGAGCGGATTTGAGCCGGGAAACCGCGGTTTCGATTTCTTCCGGGGTTGGCGTCGAGCGGGGCTGGGTCATGGTGTTTCTTAACGTCCTTTCAACAAGAGACAGGGATTCAGGATCTGTAGGGGCGAAAAATTTTTCGCCCCTACGTGCGGGATATCGATATATGCAAGATTACAGAGGTGCGTAAACAAAAAAGGGGAGCGCCCTCCGGCCCTCCCCTTTTTTAATCGTCACGATGCGAATCGCGTCAACGCGTTACAGCCGCATCAGGTTTGTAAACGGTTTGGCCATCCGGCGCAGGGCCATGGCCCGGGTCATCCCCACCGGACCGAGCGAGGCGATGGCCGATTCATGATACAGGAGCGGATCGAAGGCCACCAGAAAGATCACCCGCACCGCGTCCGGGTCCAGGAGCGCGGCGCCGGGGTACTTCTTCTGCACCGTCTTCAGCCGTCGCTCGGCCAGATCGAGGATCTCGTTCCGGTCCCCGAAGGCCATGGCCCCGGTGGGGCAGGTTTTGACGCAGGCCGGTTCCAGCCCGTTGTGGACCCGGTCGTTGCACATGTCGCACTTGGCGATGGTTCCGTCCTGAGCCGTCCTTGGGATGTTGTAGGGACAGGAGGCGAGGATCTCTTCGGGAAAGAGCGTGTGGGTCCGGAGAGTATACAGGACCGCACCGGTCATTTCATCGGTATAGATGGCGTCCGGCGCATTGGCGGTTCCCTGGCAGGGCGCGTCGATGCAGTGGCGGCACTGGTCCGGAAAAAAGAGCCATCGCAGCCGGTCGCCGACGACCTCTTCTTTCATCCGCACCAGTTTGTAGGTGTCGAAGGAGAGATCCGGCGGGTTCTGGTAGCCGCCGCGGTTGGTCGTGTGCTCGGCGGGCAGGTCGTGCCATTGCTTGCAGGCGACCTGGCACCCCCGGCACGCCGTGCAGCGGGTGGTATCGATCAGGAATGATTTGCTCATGGGATCTCCTCCTCTCTACAGTTTGACCACGTTGACCATGAAGGCCTTGGTCTCGGGGATCCGGGTATTGGGATCGCCCGTGGACGGGGTCAGCAGGTTGGCGCTGTCTTCGGCGCCGCTCTCCGGCCATCGCCATCCGTAATGCCAGGGCAGGCCCACCTGGTGGACGACGGCGTCGCCCATTTTAAAGGGCTGGAACCGTTTGGTCACGATGGCCGTGGCCTCCAGTCCGCCCCGGGCCGACGACACCTTCACCCGCTCGCCGTTTTGGATCCCCTTCAGTCCAGCCAGTTGCTCGCTCATCTCCACGAAGACCTGGGGCTGCATCTCCATGAGCCAGGGCTGAGTGCGGGTCATGAGGCCCGTCTGCCAGTGCTCCACCACCCGGTAGGTGGTGCCCACGTAGGGGAACCGGGGGTCGCAGGAGGCGTGGAGGTCCATTTTCGTCTCGTATAGCGGCGCTACGGGGTTGATGAGCTTGGCGTTGAGAAAGTTCTTCTCCAGCGGGCACTCCAGGGGCTCGTAGTGTTCGGGGAAGGGCCCGTCCGCCCGCCCCGGCCCGAAGATCTGGCCGTGGCCGTGCTTTCTCATAATGAACGGGTGCTTGCTCTTGGGGTTGGGCGTGCCGTCCGCGTTGAGCAGGGGCGGCCATCCGCCGTCGGGCACGTCGCCCACCCATTTGGATCCGTTCCAGGAGATGACCGGGTCCTTCTCGTCCCAGGGTTTCCCGTAAGGATCCACCGACGCCCGGTTGTAGATGATCCGCCGGTTGACCGGCCAGCACCAGGAGAATTCGGGGTAGAGGCCGATTTTGTTGGGGGCGTCTTCCTGGCCGCGGCGGGCCGCCATGTTCCCCTTTTCCGTGTAGGAGTTGCAGTAGAGCCAGTTGGCCGAGGAGGTGGACCCGTCGTCCTGGAGGAAGGCGAAGCTGGGCACCAGGGTTCCCTTCTTGTAGGTCTTTCCCTTGATCTCGACGTCCCTGAGGAAATAGCCGTTGACCTCTTTGGCCACCTTGTGGGCGTCGTATTCGCCGTCCGTTTCGTAATCCCACTTCAGGTTGCGGATGGGTTCGGCGAACTCGCCGCCGGGTTCGTAGATCGCTTTGATCTTCCGGCCCAGCTCCAGGATGATGTCGCCGTCGGGGCGGCTGTTGCCCAGGGGTTTGGGGCCCCGGTACCGCCACTGCATCCACCGGCCGCTGTTGGTGATGCTGCCTTCTTTCTCCACGAATGCGGCGGCGGGCAGCATGAAAACCTCGGTCTTGGTCGCCTTGGGATCGACGCCGGGGCCTTTCCAGAAGGAACCGGTCTCGTTGTCGAAGAGGTTGACGTTGACCATCCAGTCGAGCCTGGAAAGGGCCTGGCGGGTTTTGCCGGAATTGGCCCCGGAACAGGCCGGGTTCTGGCCCCAGGCGAAAAACCCCTTGAAATTCCCCTTGTACATTTCGTCGAAAAGGTCCAGCCAGGAATAGTGCTTGCCGTCGTCCACCCTGGGCAGCCAGTCGTAGCCGAAGTCGTTCTCTTTTGTGGCGGCGTCGCCGAAAAAGGACTTGAGCAGGGAGACCGAATACTTGGGATAGTTGGCCCACCAGTTGGCGCTCTTGGGATCCTGGCTCACCGGGGTGTAGTGTTCGTTGTAAGCCGACAGGGACGTATCGGAAGACCGGGGCGTCTTGAGGTAGCCGGGCCAGATGTGCCAGAGAAGGCAGTGGTCCGTGGACCCCTGGACGTTGGACTCCCCCCGAAGCGCGTTGACCCCGCCCCCGGCCACGCCCATGTTGCCCAGCAGGAGCTGGATGATGGCCATGGTCCGGATGTTTTGCACGCCCACGGTGTGCTGGGTCCAGCCCATGGCGTACATGATGGTGCCCGCCTTGCCCGTCGCGCCGGTGGCCCCGTAGGTTTTGTAAATCTCCAGGAGGCTTTTTTCCGGGGTGCCGGTGATCTCGGAGACCACGTCGGGCGTGTACCGGGAAAAGTGTTTTTTCAGGAGCTGGAACACGCAGTTGGGGTCTTCCAGGGACCGGTCCGTTTTGGGAACGCCCTTGTCGTCGGTCTGGAAGGCCCAGGTGGATTTGTCGTAGGAGCGGGTCTCGGGATTGTATCCGGAAAAGACGCCGTCCTCGAACCTGAGGTTCTCGTTCACCAGGAACGGCCCGTTGGTGTACTGGGCCACGTAGTCCTTGTGGATCAGATTGTTGTCCAGGATGTACTTGATCATCCCCCCCAGGAATGCGATGTCCGTGCCGGAGCGCAGGGGGGCGTAGATGTCCGCCTTGGCGGAGGTGCGGGTGAACCGGGGATCCACGGAAATGAGCTTGGCGCCCTTTTCCATGGCCTTGTTGACGTACTTAAAGGAGATGGGATGGTTTTCGGCGGCGTTGCTGCCCATGATCAGAATGCAATCGCTGTTCTTTATGTCGATCCAGTGATTGGTCATCGCGCCGCGTCCGAACGACTCTGCCAGAGCCGCGACCGTAGCGCTGTGTCAGATCCTTGCCTGGTGTTCGATGTACACCAGGCCGATGGCGCGCATGAGCGCCTGATAGATCCAGCATTCTTCGTTGTCCAGGGCCGCGCTGCCCACCGAGGCGATGCCCATGGCGCGGTTGACGGTCTGTCCCTTGTCGTTTTTCCGCTGGAAGGCGGCGTCCCGGGTCTCCTTGACCCGCTGGGCGATCTGGGTCAGGGCCCAGTCCCACGAGACGGTGCGCCATTCGCCCGAATAGGGCGCCCGGTACTGGGGCTGGGTGAGCCGGTTTTCGTTTTCCACCAGCTGGGAGAGCGCCGCGCCCTTGGCGCAAAGGGTCCCCCGGTTGACGACATGATCCGGGTCGCCTTCGATGTTGATGACCCGTCCGTCGCCCCGCTTGCTGGTATGGACGATGGCGCCGCAGCCCACCGCGCAATAACAGCAGATGGTGGTGGTCTCCTTGGCGTACCGGGTCTTGAGCATCTGGGCATGGGCCCTGACCGGTTTGAGGTCGAAGCCCAGGCCGCCGACCGCCAACCCGGCGGCGGCCGCGCCCGACACCTGGATGAATTTCCTGCGCGTTACCTTCATTCATGCCTCCTTTCAAAACAGTGATTTAAGAAAAATCGGACAAATATTAACCGAAAAAGTAAACCATGTCAAGGAAATGAATGAAATTTATCGAATGGCGAACGCGATTTCTCTTGAA
>CAZZBE010000089.1:0-16827 GCA_964652715.1 uncultured Desulfobacteraceae bacterium | reverse complement strand
AAAGAAGCCGACGTTCGACGCGGTCGTCGCCAATCCGCCGTTCAGCTACCGCTGGGAGCCGAACGAAGCCCTCGGCGAAGACATGCGGTTTACGAACCACGGGCTGGCGCCCAAGAGCGCGGCCGACTTCGCCTTTCTGCTGCACGGGTTTCACTACCTCAAGGATGAGGGCGTGATGGCGATCATCCTGCCCCACGGCGTGCTGTTCCGCGGCGGCAAGGAAGCGGTGATCCGCCGGAAGCTGCTCGACGACGGGCACATCGACACGGTAATCGGACTGCCGGCGAACCTGTTCTACTCGACGGGTATTCCGGTGTGCATTCTCGTGCTCAAGAAGTGCAAGAAGCCGGATGACGTGCTGATCATCAACGCCAGCGCGGAAGGCAACTTCGAGAAAGGCAAGCGGCAGAACTATCTGAACCCCGAGCACATCAAGAAGATCGTCGACACCTACCAGCACCGCAAGGAAGAGGAGCGGTACGCCCGGCGGGTCGGGATGGAAGAGATCGAAGAGAACGACTACAACCTGAACATCTCGCGCTACGTCAGCACAGCCAAGCCGGAACCGGAGATCGATCTGTCGGAGGTGCATCGAGACTTGGTGTCGATCGAGAATGATATCCAGGCGGCAGCGGCAAAGCACAACACGTTTCTTAAGGAACTCGGCCTACCGCCACTTCCAGCGCCCGAAAAATGATCGAATCGTCTGCCAACAGCGTTTCCCAAGATTAGCAAGAGAAGTTGTCCAGGATATCCACGACGCCCTTCGCCGTCACCCCCTCCTGCGGCCATCGTACATCCGCAATCCGCGCCAGGTAAATTCCGGCCAGCGCTTCACCAAGCCATTCCCGGGCCCAGTCCGGATCATGGTCTTTCGCCTGGGCAGGAATACAGGGCGTTGCGCGGTCCTTTTCCAGCAACGCTTTGTAAAGGCGAATCTCCGGCGACATCGGCGGCAGCCCTTCTTTTTCGCGATACCGGTTGATCCGACGGGGGATGACCAGACCGGTCGGGTCCAGGTCGCCGAAGTAGCGGATGCCGGCGGCGCCGACCTGCGCCTCGATGCCCCGCAGCCCGTCGCTGGCCCGCTCCACGGCGGTCCCCTGGTCCGAAGCGCATGCCTCGAACCCCTTTCCGTAGACCACCGCGGCATAGCGTCGCAGCGAATCGTTGGCCCGGCAACAGCTCCAGTAGGTGCATCCGTTTTCCACCACCAGGAGCGGAAGCCCCCGGGTTTCCTGGACGTTCAGGGAAAACGAATGGAAAGGCAGCGGTTCCGGGCAATAGAAGCAGTCCAGGTCGGCCAGGGAGATGCGCCCCCCAAGCAGGCCTTTCCGGACATTGTGATCGAGGGCCTTTTCGTCGCCAAAGATCTCCAGGGCGCGCTCCCGATGGGGTATTGATTCGGCATCCGCCCGACGTTGTTTCAGATAGTGATTCACCGCCACCGCCGTTTTCAGTTCCGAGAGCTTGCTGAGCTTATATGCGAATTCCACCATCCGGGTGGGTTCCCAGGCGGTCTCATCCCGGAGTCGCCGGATCCGTTCCCTTCGTTGTTGATTTTTCGTGTCCTCTTCGGAGCGGTTCACGTCGACGAAATTCGGGAGCCCCGTCAGCCGGTCCCAGGACTTTTTCGATGACGGCAGGCGAATCAGCCCGTCCCCGGCCATGGCTTCGAGGGATTCTTTTATTCGCTTCTGGATCTCGAAATCGCTTCGGGGACCCATCGGCTGTTTTTGAACGGCCCCCCAAACGGCGTCCATCTTCAGTCGCTTCTTTTTCGTTTTCCCGATCTCCGCCATCACCGCCCCGCGAATCAACTCATCCATTCTTCCGCTCCACATTCAATTCCGCCACCTCCAGACAATGCAATGTCTGCCCGTCGATGGTGAGTTGCCGGTCGCTTTTCCGGATGGCCACCCGGAGGTCGAACAGGTCGAGGGATTCCCGGTCGTTGATGCCGGTGAGGTAGACGCACTGGATGCCCATGGCCCGGGCCACCTTGAGCTGGGCGTCGAGGAAGTCGGACCGGTTGCAGACGCCCAGGGGGTTGTCGAGCACCAGGAAGGCGGGGATCTTCGGGTCGGGCTGGTTGCGCCGTTTTTTCCGCATGGAGATGAGCAGGGCATAAAGGAGCACGGCGGTGGTGAGGGCCTCGCCGCCGGAGCCCAGGTCTTTTCCCACGGGTTCGTAGTTGCGGCCGGTGTCGTCGCATTTGAGCAGCCGGATGCCGAACTCCTTTTTTCCCGTGGCGGCGGCAAGGAGTTTGTAGAGGAGTTCCGCTCCCAGGCGGTTGCCGACCCGGGGGTTGACCTCGGGGATCCGGTCCTGTTCGATCAGCTCGTGAAGCCAGTTTTCCACCGACGTCCGGAACACGTCGGCGTGGGTGTTGAAATCGAGGCGCGCGCCGGCCCTCAGAATGGGATTGCCGCCGTAGATGAAGACATCCTCCGGCAGCTTTTCCTGGGCCGCCGCGTGGAGCTTCTGGTGATATTCCCGGCCCCGCTGGATGAGCATATCGATGAGGTTGTCCATGATCCGCTGGGAAATCTCCAGGTCGCTTTCGATGTTCCGGGCGATGTCGTCGCACCGGCCGGCCAGGTCCCGGGCCTGATCCCCCAGGGATTCGGCGTCGTGGCTTTTCAGCGCATCGACCACGGCGGGCAGCTCCCGGCCGAAATGTTCGCCCTTCAGCTCGGTGTGGAGCCGGTCGAAGGCCCGGCTCATGCGGCGGCGGGTTTCTTCCACGGTTTCGCGGTCGGCGGTCTCGGCGGTGATCATCTCGTCCGCCCGGTCGCGGATAATCCGGACGGCGCCGATCCGCTCGTCGTCGCCCAGCGGGTCGGGCCAGTCGATCCGGGGGGATTTCGCATCCCATACCGGCGGATAGGCTCGGGTCTCGGCCATGCCCAGTTGGATCTCCCCGCGCCATTGCCGGAGGTCCTCCAGCTTCCGGGTCAATTCCCGGTAACGCGCCTCCAGCCGCGCATGGTCCTCCCGATGGCGGGCCTCTTCAGTCTGAAACCGGTGCAGGAGCCCATCGAGGTCCGCCCCGGCCAGTTCCGCGTCGTCGATGTCCGGATGGACGCCCTGGGCGGCCCTTTCGGCCAGGGCGTCATTCAGCCGCGCCAGTTCGGCGCGAAAATGGCGGAGGTCGGTTTCCAGTTGAACCCGTTTGTCCCGGAGGGATCCCATCGTTTCCGTCAGGATCTGGGTACGGGCTTCGCGCTCCGACGCGCTCCGGGTCGCCCATTTTTCGGCGACGGCGTTGTCATGGGGATTGTCGCGGCGAAAAACGGACAGCCGTTCTTCCCGGTCGCCCAGGTCCGCCTGGAGATCGGCCAGTTCCTTCTGGAGGGTTTCGATCCCCAGTTCGCCGGCCATGCGGCGCAGGTCGTCCCGGGCCCCGTCGTAAAGATTCCGGATCGTCTTCAGGTCCATGTCCAGGGCGGCCCGGCGATCCGCGTCCGACACCGCATCCTCTTGGGGCCGGGGCACGTCGCCGGCCCGCTCGTCCAGGCTTTGGCGCCGGGCATCCCGGACCCGGACGTCGCCCTTGAACCCCATGATCTCCTCGTCGAACCGGCGGACGCCGGCCCGTTCAGTCTCGATTCCCCGCGCCAGTTCGTCTCGCCGGCTCGCCAGGGCCGCCCGCTCCGCTTCCCAGGCGGACAGGTCCGCGTTATGGGCCAGCCACCGGTCCACCTGGTCCTTCCATTCCTTCCGCTGGGTCAGGGCTTCGGCCAGGGTTCGGCCGGTCCCGTCCAGTTCGGCTTTCCGCTCGCCGATGGATTCCAACCCGGCTTCCGACGCCGCGATCTCTCCGGCGATATCGGCCGCGGCCCGTTCCAAATCCCGGACCTTATGGGCCAGGCCCGCTACGGCGGCCCGGTCGTGAAAACGCTTCCGGTAGTCGTGGAGCGTCCGGCTGGCCCGGTCCATGGCCTTCACGTCGGCCTCAATTTCGCGGATCTCTTCGGAGAGGGCGTCCAGCCGCTCCCGGAGCCGGGCCCTGAGCCCCTCCATGTGGCGGGTGGAATAGACGGCGGGATCTTTGGGCCGGATCACGGCGTGATCGATGCCGGCGGCCTCTTCAATGGGACAGGGCCGGGAGACCACCACGGGCCGGTGGAGCCAGTCCGGGACCGGCAACGCCAGGACCTTTTCGATCACCGACTCGTCGGCGGCCATGATGCCGGTGAAGCGGCCGGGGTCCCGTTCGATGAAGGCGGCGATCTCCGCCGGGTCGTCGTGGAGGGCGGCCAGGTATTCCGGGAACGGCTTCAATTCCCCGGCGGTGAGCCCCTGACCGAGGTAGTGATCGATCAGCCCCTGGGTCCCGTCGTCCACGGTCAGGGTCCGCGTGCGGGCGAGACGGTCGCTTTCGGATTTCAGGGCCATCCGTTCCCGGTGTTTTTCTTCCAGCCGGTCCCGTTCCCGGGCCAGGGCGTCGTCCAGGCGGGACATCAGTTCCGCGCCCGCGGGTTCGAAATCGTCGCCGCCGACCCGGCGGAGGGAGGGGTCGGCCAGCAGCTCCCTTCGCATCCGCTGTTCCTCTTCCATTCGCTCCCGGGCCGCTTTGAGGTCGGACTCCCGGCCGGAGAGATCGGTCTGGAGCCGTTTCCACCGGCCCGTTTCGGTTCGCCGTTCCTCCTCCAGGACCGCCGTCCGGCGGCGGATGTCGTCGGACCGGCCTTGGAGCGACGCGATCTCGCCGTCAAGCCGGTCGGCGGCTTCGGGCGGGGTCTCCTCCGGTTCCAGGCGCAGGGTCTTCCGGGTCTCCGCCGCCCCGTCGATGCGGGAGGCGACCGCCTTCAGACCGGCATCGGTCTCGTTGAACCGGCCGGACAGGTCTTTCAACCGGGCCTCGGCCTCGGTTCGGGCGGTCTCGGCCGCTTCCCGGCGCTCGTTCAGGCCGGCGATCTCTTCCTGAACCCGGTTCCGGTCGGCGTCGAGGCGGATGTGGTATTGGGCCGCCAGCCCGTCCACCTTCCGGCGGAGGGGCGTCAGTTCGGCCCCGGCCCGGTCCAGGGCCGCCGATTTGATCTCCGCCCCGGCCTTGACCTTCCGGATCCCGGCCAGATGGCCGGCGGCGGTCAGGGCCTTCTCCTCCTCCCGGAGGCCGCCGATCTCCCCTTGGGCCCGCCGGATCTCGGCTTCGGCCGATTCGATCTCTTTCCCCGTCCGATGCCGGGAGACGGCCAGCCGGTTGGCGGCGGCGGTCTCCATCCGGCCGTGGGCCGCCGTCCGGGCCGCCCCGGCCTCGCCGTGGGCCGCCTCCCGTGCCTCAAGGGACCGGGACGCGGACGCCTCCGCGCCGGCCAGCAGGTGGGCCGCTTCGCCGATTCGGTTTCGCCACGCGTCGGCGGCCTCCCGGGCCTCCCGCCAGTTTCGGGCAATGGCGTCGAAGTCCGAAATCCGGCCCTTCAATTCACGGGCGGCCCGGAGCTGCCGCTTTTTCCGGGGGCGGTCCGCCATCTTCCGGAGGGACGCGTCGATGGTCTCCCGAAGGGTGACGGCGGCGTCCATGTCGGCCACGCACCCGAGGAAAAATCCCAGAAAATCCGACTCGGACCGGAACTTGAAGGTGTCCTTGATGCCCCCCTCGGTGCGGGCGAAATCCACCTGCCGGTCGATAAGCCAGGGGTCGAGGCCCAGCTGTTCGAGGATGTCGGCCCATTCCTTCTGGGACGTGGTCTGCTGGATGAGGGGCGCCAGGTGGTCCCGGGCGCTCTTGTAGGGCTGGTCCTGGCGCAGGAGGTCGTCCCAGTCGCCCCGGAGCCGGTCGAAAAGGTCGGGCGACCGGGCGATAAAATAGGTGCGGTCCAGTTTGTCCGGCGCGCTTCGGTGGCGGTAGAGGAGCTGGCCGACGACCAGATGGTCCACGGGCGCGGCGTCGAAGAGGGTGGGCGCCAGGGTGAGGGCCAGGTCCAGCAGGATCAGGGCCGGACGGCCGGGGATGAGGTACTGCTCCAGAGTCTTGTCGCCGCCGGACTGGAGACTCTGGACGAACCGGCGCTGGTCCGGGCAGAAAACATTGAGGATAAACGACAGCAGGGTGGTCTTGCAGGTGCCGTTGGCGGCGAAGAGCACCCCGTGGTCGGCCAGGCCGGTTTCCCGGAAAACCGGGATGAACCCGTTGCGCAGGATGTTCTCCCCGGCGGCCACATCGCTGATGAAAATTTTACCGAGCCGGTACATCGGTCTCCTCTCCCGGCGCGGCGGATGCGTCCCGGGCCGCGTGTTCCGTCAGGATGTCGCGAAAGGCGTGGAAGGAATAGACGATCCCCTCCCGAAGGGCCGTCTGGTAGGCCGTGGTGGGTCGGTATTCGATCTCTTCGCCGGGGGTTTCATGGAAGGCCAGCAGGTACCCGGTCTCCACCATGTGCTCGACGACCCGCCCGGCCAGGTCGGCCCAACTGTTGCCGGCCCCGGCCCGCTGGCGGTCCGGGATCTCCTCGGGCATCTCCCGCAACCGCTGGGCCACGGTCCGCACCTGGGGGTGGAGCCGGTCGTCCGCCTCGGGCAGGGCCGCCTCGGCCTGGGAGAACCGCCGGAGGATCTCGATGACGTCCGCCATGACGATGGCCCCCAGGTCCTCCACCGGCGCGTCCAGGTCCGCCTCGGTGGGAAAAAACGCGGCGGCGATGGCGCAGTGGACCGGCAGCAGGTCCGCGGCCTTGAGATCGCTCCGGGCCAGCAGCCGGCCGTAGTCCGTGAGGGTGGCGGAAAAAAAAGCCTCGGCCCCCCGGGCCGACAGCCGCAGCCCGTTATCCTCCAGGGCCAGCAGCCGGAGTTCCATGGCCCTGAGCCCCGCGTCCACGGCCCGGCGAAACGGTTCCTCGGCCTGGAACCGCTGGATCAACTCGCCCATCTCGGCGCTGTTCTGGGCCGTGATCCGCTTGTTGCCGCTGGAATGGGCCAGGCTCAGGTAGATGAGGCGGGTGGCTTCGTAGAGGGTGTCGGTGGTCATGATGTAATCTTTGAGTATTTATGTCTTATGTCAACATCTTGTGGACGAAGTGGACTTTGTGGACGAAGTGGACAAAGGGGCCTCTTCAGTTCCGCAAAGCATTCGCCGCGTTCGCCACCGGGTCCACCGGGTCCACCGGGTCCACCCTGTCCACTAAGTCCACTAAGTCCACTGAAACGGCTATTACTCATCGACCCCGCTCCCCTGAAGCCCGAAAAACCAGCCGCAACTCATGCCCCCGATATCGCCGCCCCGCCGACAGGTCCACCGCGATGCGCCCGCCGGGGTCGGGCAGATCGATCCGGACCCGGTGTTTTTCCGAGACCCGGCGATCCACCAGGCACTGGAACACGGCCATGGCCGCGGCAACGGGGAACCGGTCGCCGTTTCCGGCGGCGGCCGCCTGAATCAAGAGGTCGCTCAGCCGGATTTCCCCCTTCCGATGAACCGTATCGTAGAGCGTCTCGAAGGCGGCGTGCATGACGGCGTCGTCCAGTTCGGAGACGAACCGGTCGATGGGGCGGCCGTCCACCTCCAGCACCGTGCCTTTGCGGTCGCCGGGGACGTTCCGGCGCTCCAGGGCCCGGTCGCAGGCTTCGATGACGGCGGCCGGATCGAACAGGGGCCGCCGCGCCGGCGGGTCCATGCGGGCGATGAATTCCCGGCCCACGTCGGCGGCGTCGGTCTCTTCGAGACGGCAGACCCGGGCCATGACCGCCTCCATGGGGGGAAAGGCCCCGAGGCGGCGGCGGCGGAAAAGCTTGTGGCCGTGCTTGTGGTAATCCTCCGGGAGCCGCTGAAGTTCGCCGGAGAGCGTCATCAGCCCGTTGTTGAGCCGCTCCAGCAGTTCGGCCAGGTGGTGGAGCTTGGCCCGGTTCCGGTCGCCCCTGGCGGCCAGGAGGTTTTCGATGACCATGTTGTGGAGGCGGCCGCCCTCCTTCTGGATGTCCGTGGCCTGATCGACGCCCTCCTCGGCCAGGGCGTGGACGTGGTTGAAATCCACCGAATGGATGTTGCGCTGGATGGCCCGGCGGGTATTCCGGACCTCCTGGGCCTTCCGGGCGCACTGTTTCCGGTTGCCGTCGGCCACGGAGATGGCGTCGTCCACGTTGCCCCGTTCGATGAGGAGCTTGATCCGGAGGTTGCCGATGGCCGCGGCGTCCAGGGCCCCGGTCTCGTGGAGTCCGAAATAGGCGGCGTACCCCTCGTCGGTGAGGGCGAACAGGGCCTCGCGCCCCTCGCCGGTATAGACCGTCTTGACGAGCCAGAACCGCCGGGTGCGGTATCGTCCCGAGGCCCCGTCGAAATAGGCGTACTCGAAGGGCAGGTATCGGTTGTCCCGGTTAACCAGGTGGTCGAAGACCTTGTGGAGCACCTCGGAGAGCCCTTCTTCGGTCACATCCGCCCCGCGGGCGGCGGCCTGCCGCCGGGCCGGGGGCAGGATCTTTTCCAGCACCTCCCCCCGGGTCGCGCCGGCCCCGTACTCGGTCAGCTCCGAAATCACGTCCAGGACGGCGAAGGCGACCCACAGCACATCCACCCCCTCCCACGCCGCCTGCCGGTCGTCGGCCTCGCCGGGCCGGAACCGTCGGGCGTCCAGTTCGTAAATGGGCCGCATGATCAGGGCCGAATGGACGGCCCGGCTCACGTCGGTCTCGAAGCCGTGGTCGGGGCGGGCTTCGGGATCCGGGCCGGACGCGCCGTCCGCCGGGGCCGACGGCTTTTGGGCATCTTTTATGAATTCAATCAGATCGAGCTGTATGGCCATGGATCGTTTCTCGGGTTCGGGGACGGATCATCCCATGTGTCGAACGGCAGATTAATGGGAATCGGGGGATGGGTCAATGGGTTTTCGGGGGGTTTCGGTGGATTCTCTTGACGCCTCGGGCACAATCGATAGAATGGGTTCCCGACGGTAAACCGAAAAATCAGGAAGATATCCCATGACATTCGAATTCGCCACCGCCGCCCGCATCGTCTTCGGGCGGGAAACCATCCAAACCGCCGCCAGGGAAGCCCGCTCGCTCGGCAAGCGCATCTTCGTCGTCACGGGAAAAACCGACGACCGGGCGCAACCGCTCATCGACCGGCTCGGCGGAATCGCCGCAGCGACCTTCAACGTGCGGGGCGAGCCCACCACGGATTCGGTTCTGGACGCCGTCGCCGCCTCCCGGGAATTCAACGCCGATGTCGTCGTCGGCATCGGCGGCGGGAGCGTGCTGGATACCGGCAAGGTGGTCGCCGCCCTGATGACCAACGACGGCGATTTGATGGATTACCTGGAGGTCATCGGCGGGGCGCGGCCCCTGGAGCGGCGGCCGGCCCCCTGCATCGCCGTGCCCACTACGGCGGGAACCGGGGCCGAGGTCACCCGGAACGCGGTGATCGATTCGCCCGAACACAAGGTCAAGGTCTCCATGCGGAGCCCCCTGATGCTCCCCCGGCTGGCGGTGGTCGATCCCGATCTCACCCGGGATCTGGCCCCGGATGTGACCGCCGCCACGGGCATGGACGCCCTGACCCAGCTCCTGGAGGCTTTCGTCTCGGTCGGGGCCAATCCGCTGACGGACGGCATCTGCCGGGAGGGACTGCAACGGGCGGCGGGGTGGCTGCGGCGGGCCTGCGAGGCGGGGGACGACATGACGGCCCGGGAGAACATGGCCCTGGCCAGCCTTTTCGGCGGCCTGGCCCTGGCCAACGCCAAGCTGGGGGCGGTTCACGGGTTCGCCGCGCCGGTGGGCGCGGCCCTCTCCATCCCCCACGGCGTGGTCTGCGGGCGGTTGCTGGCGCCGGTCATGGCGGCCAACATCCGGGCGCTCCGGGAACGCGACCCCGGGGGCCACGCGCTGGACCGCTACGCGGAAACGGCCCGGATCCTCACCGGCGATTCAAGCGCCGGTCCCGAAGCGGGGGCGGAATGGGTGGGGGCCATGTGCGCCGATTTGGGCCTGCCCGATCTGGCGTCCTTCGGGCTGACAAACGATCACATCCCCGATCTCGTCGCCAAGGCGGCCCGGGCCAGCAGCATGAAGGGGAACCCCGTCGCGCTCACCGAGGCGGAACTGACGGGCATTCTGGCTTCTTTCTCTTGAAAAATCAAGTCAGGCATTCTATCACAGGAAGACCATTTTTTCGGCGGCGATTATTTTTAACCTGATCCTGTAAAGGATTTTTCAATGAAGCCCCATCTCATCGGGCATAGGATTCTGTCGGCGGGCCTGATCGCGGCTGGTCGCGGCGGTCCGACGGAATCCCCGCCGCCGGCCCCGGAGGCCGTCCGGAAGGGAATCGCCCGGAAGATCGTCATTCTCCTTTTCGCTTTCGGCATCGTCCCCCTGGTGGTCGTGGCCCTGGTCTTCCTGTCCGCGACCATCCGGTCCCAGAAGGCGTCCGTCCGGACCCTTCAGCAGGAGATCGGGAACCGGATCACCGTCGCCATCTCCGCATCCCTGAACCGGGCCATCTCCACCATCACCGTCTTCGGCCTCTCCCTGGACCCGGCGTCGGATTCCCGGGCCGGTCTCTGCCGCCGCGCATCGGCCCTGCTGGAGCGGGAGACGGAATTCGACCATCTCTTCCTCATGGACGGGACGGGGGACGAAATCTGCAAAGTCTCCCGGTTTTACACCTTCCGTCCCTCCGAACTGACCAACGTCGCCGGATCCGTCGCCTTCGAGACCGCCCTGGCGGGCCGGGTCCACATCAGCGACGTGCTCGTCTCCGACTTCAGCAAATTCCCCCAGATCCGGATATCGGCGCCGGCGAGGGGACCGGGCGACCGGGTCACGGGCGTCATCCGGGCAGGACTCGACATCTCCCGGATCTGGCGGTTGATCTCCAGGCACAGCATCGGTCAGGACCGGTACGCCTATATCGTGGACGCCCAGGGCCGGCTCATCGCCCACGAGGACCTCTCGTCGGTTCTGGAAAAGCGCCGGTTGACGGACATCCGGGTCGTGCGCCGCTTCCTGGACGGCGAGGTCGGGGTATCCCGATACCGGGGGCTCCACGACGAACCGGTCATCGGCGCCGTCTCCCGCATCCCCCAGACGGGCTGGGGGGTCGTCGTTGAGACGCCGGTCCGGGCGGCCTACGCCCCTCTCCGCCTGCTCACCGCGGCCTTCGCGGGCGTCATCCTCCTGACCACCGCCGCCGCCGTGATTCTGGGCCTTCTGTTCAGCTACCGGTTTTTAATCGGGCCCATCCGGCGTCTCCGTGAAGAAACCCACGCCATCTCCAGGGGCGACTGGGACCGGCGGCTCCATCTCGCCGCCGGCGACGAACTGGGCCAGCTCGCCGACAGCGTCAACCAGATGCTGGAAGCCCTCCGGAAGACCTCGGTGTCCAGGGACGCCCTGATCCAGGAGGTGGACGAGCGAAAACGGGCGGAAGGCGCATTGCGATACCGGGTGGCCTTCGAGGGGATCACCAGCCAGATCTCGACCCATTTCATCAATCTGGCCGCCGAAGAGGTGGACGAGGGGATCGACCTGGCGCTGAGCCGCATCGGCGCATTCGCCGGGGTCGATCGGGCCTATGTATTCCTGTTCCGTGAAGACGGACGCACCGCGGACAACACCCACGAATGGTGCGCCCAGGGGATCCCGCACTTCCGTCCGGACCTCCAGGGCATCGACGTTCCGTCGGAACTGCCCGGCGTCGATGCCGTCCTGCGACGTTTCGGGGTCTACCACGTCCCGGACGTGGCCGACCTGCCGGCGGAAGCGGATCGGGAGCGGATGCTGTTCGAGGAAGAAGCCATCCAGTCCCTCATCGTCGTTCCCATGGCCAGCCGGGGACGGCTGATCGGGTTTGTCGGGTTCGACGCGGTGCGGGAGCGGCGGGTCTGGACAGAGGACGAGACATTTCTGCTTCAAACCGTCGGCGAGATCTTCGTCAACGCCCTGGCCCACCGGCGCGCCGAGGCGGCCCTCCTGGCCAGCGAAGGGCGCTACCGGATGATCTTCAAACACTCGCCCCTGGGCATCGCCCAGGTGGATGCGGACGGCGTTATCATCGACTGCAACGACAAATTCGCCGAAATCATCGGCGGCGAGCGGGAGGCGATCATCGGGTTCAACCTCTTCCACGAGATCCGGGACGGCCCGGTCCGGGAGGCGGTGCTGGAGGCCCTGGCGCAGGGAACCAGCAAATACGAAGGCGAGTACCGGTCCGTCACCGGAGACAAGAAGATCGCCCTCAAAGCCGTTTTCCAGCGGTTTTCCGATTCGGCCGGCCGGGTGATGGGGGGCATCGGCATCATTGAGGACGTGTCGGAACGGCGAAAACTGGAACTCCAGCTGCAACAGGCCCAGAAGATGGAGGCCGTCGGCGCCCTGGCGGGGGGCATCGCCCACGACTTCAACAACCTGCTCACCGCCGTGGAGGGCTACGCCGCCCTGGTGCTCATGGACCTGGCCGACGACCACCCGGCCCGGGAGAAGATCCACCGCATCGCCCGGGCCGTGGAACGGGGCACGGAACTGACCCGCCAGCTCCTGGGATTCGCCCGGGGCGGAAAATACGAAGTGGTCCCCTCGGACCTCAACGGGCTGATCCGGGAACAGAACGACATCTTCGGCCGGACCCGCAAGGAGATCGTCCTCCACGAGGACTTCGCAGACGACCCCTGGACGGTGGAGGTGGATCAGGGCCAGTTCGTCCAGGTGCTCATGAACCTTTACATCAACGCCTCCCAGGCCATGCCCGACGGGGGCGCCATCCACGTGAAAACGTCCAATCAGTTCCTGGACGAAACCTACGTGAAGCCTTTCAAGGTGACGCCGGGACCCTGCGTCAAGGTGTCGGTGACCGACACGGGAACGGGCATTCCCGCCGCCATCCGGGACAGGATCTTCGAGCCGTTTTTCACCACCAAGGAGGTCGGAAAGGGGACGGGTCTGGGCCTCTCTTCGGTTTACGGCATCGTCAAGAACCATGGGGGACACATCACGGTCTACAGCGAAGAAGGGATCGGAACCACATTCAACATCTACCTGCCCGCGTCCGAAAAAGAGGCGGTGGTCGAAAAGCCCGTTGACATCGCCGCGGTGGAACTGGGAAAAGGGACCGTGTTATTGGTGGACGACGAAGAATTGATTCTCGAGGTGGGGAAAGAGATGATCGAAACCCTGGGATACGACGTCGTCCCCGCCGCGTCCGGCCGGGACGCCGCGGCCGCCCTCCGGGAGGCCCCGGCCGCCGTGGATTTGGTGATCCTGGACATGATCATGCCCGACATGTCCGGGGCCCAGACCTTCGACGCCCTGAAAGCGATCGACCCGGAAGTCAAGATCCTGTTGTCCAGCGGCTACAGCGTCAACGGACAGGCCTCGGACATCCTGTCCCGGGGGTGCGACGGGTTCATCCAGAAGCCCTACAGCATCCACCGGCTGTCGGACAAAATCCGGGAAGTCCTCGGAAAGGAAGCCGGCCCGTGATCCGGTTCCGCCCAACGCCCAACGCTTTGCGTCAATCGCTTGATTGAGGAGCATCCATGACCCAAGATCTCACGCTCTACTTCCTCCTGCCCTGCGCATTCCTGCTCGATCTGATCCTCGGCGACCCCCGATGGCTGCCCCATCCGGTCCGCTGGATGGGCATTGCCATCGAAATCCTGGAACCGCGGTTTCGCCGGCTTCGGCTGACCCTGGTCCAGTCCGGCATGATTTTCGCCCTCGCCCTGATCGGCGCCACGTGGGTCGGGGTCTCTCTCGTCCTGTGGCTGGCGGCCCTCGTCCACCCGGGGCTCTTCCTGATCCTCGAAATCCTGCTGGTCTATTTCGCCCTCTCGACCCGGTCCCTGGAATCGGCCGCCATGGCCGTCCACGCCGCGCTGGTGAAAGGGGACCTGGAGGAAGCCAGGGCGCGGGTGGCCATGATCGTGGGCCGGGATGTAACGGACCTGTCGGAGGCGGGCGTGGCCCGGGCCGCGGTGGAGACCGTGGCCGAAAACCTGGTGGACGGCGTCGTCTCGCCGCTTTTTTTCGCGGCCATCGGCGGCGCGCCCCTGGCCATGGCCTACAAAATGGTCAACACCCTCGATTCCATGGTGGGATACAAAAATCCCCGGTACTGGGAGTTCGGCCGGGCCGCGGCCAAAATCGACGACGCCGCCAATTTCCTCCCGGCCCGCCTCTCCGTCCCCTTCATCGCCCTGACGGCCCAACTCCTGGCCCGGAACGGCAAACGGACCCTGGTCACGGCCATGAAAGAGGGCGACAAGCACAGCAGCCCCAACGCCGGCTTTCCCGAAGCGGCCTTCGCCGGCGCCCTGGGGGTCTGGCTGGGCGGCCCCAACGTCTATCACGGGCAGGTGGTCAACAAACCGGTCATCGGATACCGGTTCGGCCCCGTCAACCCGGATCATATCCGGCAGGCCTGCCATTTCATGATGCTGACGGCGACGTTTTGGATGTTCGGGGTGTGGATCGCCTCGCTTATCGTCTGAGGGGCTGCGAAAACCGCTTGATCAGACGGTTTTATTGCTGATAACTCTCCAATAATTAACAGTAATGGTCGATAAGCATGAAAAGTTTCAGGAACTTTGGCTACCCTTTCCGATTGGGAACCGCATCCTTCATCCATCCCGATCACATCGTCCCCAATGTCGAGGCATTGGCGCCGTTTCTGGACGAGAGGGAGGCGGCCCCATGATCATCGTGGCTGACAATCTTCAGATCACCCACCCGGCCATCGACCGGGTCGTCCGGGAGATGGAGCCGGCGCCCATTCAGGACCTGGTCCGACGGTGCGAAGCCGCCGGGGCCCAGGCCATCGACATCAACTCCGGCCCCCTGACCAAAGACCCTGAACCCAAAATGACCTTTCTCGTGGAAACGGTCCAGGCGGTCACGGACCTGCCGATCTTCATCGACACGGCCAACCCCAGGGCCATGGCCGCCGGACTGGCGGCCAACCGTAAAACGGCGATCATCAACGGGTTCTCCCTGGAATCGGTCAAGCTGGCGGAAATTTTGCCCCTGGCCCGGGAATACGACGTGGACATCGTCGGCTATCTGCTCTACGAAAACGGGCATGTGCCGCCGGACGCCGATGGCCGACTGGGCGTCGCCGTGGAGGTTTTCGAGGCGGCCCAGACGGCGGGCGTCGAGCCGGATCGCCTCATCATCGACCCCATCGTCGCCCCGGTAGTCTGGGCCGACGGCACGGCCCAGAACCGCGACATCCTGGCCGTGCTGCGGCAACTGCCCGACCTTTTGGGGTTTCCCGTGCGAACCATGGCCGGGCTCTCAAATCTTACGACGGGCGGCGGACCCACGGACAAAAAGCGGCTGCTGGAACGGACCTACCTGCCCATGCTGGCGGCGGCGGGGTTGACCTATGCGTTGCTCAATGTGTTTCACGGGGGAACGGTTGGGACGGCGGGGGCGTGCGATGCGTTGATGAATGAGGGGATTTTTTCGTGGGGGGAGTTGGATTTTCATGCCTAGGCGACGCCTTTTTGTCGCGCCGCTTAACCAGGAAACGGACGAGCCAGGCGAGGAAGAGAAGACACAGGGCCAGGGCGGCGATGAGCGTCAGGTTCAGTCCGCCGGTCTGGACCGCCGGCGCCGTCACCTCTTTGACGATTTGCTTTGAAACATCGGCCGCCGGTTCGGCGACCGCCTCCACCACCAGCTCCTTGCCGCCGGAAATGTAGGGTTCCGGGTCGTTGACGAAGGCCGTCAGGAGGGTCGCCGCGGTCAATGCGCCCTTGTGCTTCCAGATGAACTCCATGGCCTTGTCGCCGTATTTGGCGATCACCGCCAGCAGCTTTTCCGACCGGCTCGTTTGGGTCAAAAGCCCTTCCCCGGCGGCCATGGCCAGTCGCTGGGCGTTGGGCCGCGACAGGCCGGTCAGGGCCGTGGCCGCGTCATCGCCGAAGCGGGTCACCAGCCGGTCCGCGATGCCCGGGTGTTTCAGCATCGCCTCGGCGGCCTCGTCGCCGTGCCGGAGGAACAGGGCCAGCTTTTTCGAATCCGTCACCAGCCAGAGGGCGTCGTCTCCTTTCCGCGCGTAGAGCCGCAGCACCGCCGGCGCCCGGTCCCCCGCTTCTTCGAGTGCGCGGATCCCGGCGTGGCCGGTTTTGCGCAGCAGGGGCAGGGCCTCGTCGCCGTGACGGGCGACGGCCCGGGACATGGAGCGGGCGACGCCGTCCACGGTTTCGCCGGCGGCGCCCCGCCCGAACCGCTTGAGAACCGATTCGGCCGCCTCGCGGATCGGTTTCGACCAAGGGGCGGCTTCAACGAACGCAGGAGTTACCGCGGCGATGCAGGCAGACAGAGCCATAAGAACAACGATTTTTTTCATTTCAATTCCTCCATGGCGATGCGCCGCCAAACAATCAGGCGCCGCCGGAAAACCTCCGTCATTTCCTTTTCGACGGCCGCTTCACATGTTTCGGCGATGTTATACAGCGTCAAACGGATCTCCCGTTCGATGTCGCCGACCGGATTATCCGCCTTCTCCACGGCGAAATCGACGGCGGCGCTCACGCCGACCCACAACAGCCAGAGCTTGGCGCCGAAGACCCTGATGGCCAAAGCGCAGATCGCCTCGATGGTCGCGCCCCTGCCGACGGTTTTGGTCAAATCCCAGCGAGCCGCGCCCACGAGCCCGTTGACCCTGTGAACGACGCCCGTCTGGAATGCCCGGATGTCGCCGAGGGCCGATGGGGGCGTTTCCAGCACCCTTCCCAAGGCCACGGCCAGTTCGTTTTCAACGGCGTCCAGATCCCGGCGGATGGCGGCCCGGGCCCGCGCCGCGGCCAGATTCAGTTCGGCTGGAGAAAAAAGACGTTCCTCGAACACCCGGCCGATATAGGCTTCATGGCTGTCGCGGTCGATGAGGCC
>CAZZBE010000088.1:0-16905 GCA_964652715.1 uncultured Desulfobacteraceae bacterium | reverse complement strand
CGGAGTTGATGCGGGAATGCGGCGTTCTCTGGTCCGACGGGGAGGATTTGAACAAACTGCTAAAAATGGTTGGACTGAGACGGCTGCCGGAATTGGATTCATGAGAAATCCGGGCTCGCCGACCGAAACCCGCCAACCGCCCCGGCTTAAGATGATGAAGGGCGTGGCGTTTGGATGGACGACAATAACTAGAAAAGGCTCTCAACATGAGACATTTCAATTCCTAAGGCCCCGTGGATCGCGAAGCCCATTTCTGCGTGGCCCGAACGGACCTGGTCGACCGTTGCATGACTCAGTTGGTCGGCGACCCTGAAAAAGGCGGCCGTTATTTTACAATTTGGGCCCCTCGCCAGACCGGGAAAACGTGGCTTGTTCAGCAGGTAAAAAAAGAGATTGAAAAGCCGCATGGCGATCGGTTTGCCGTCAAGATGATGTCCGTGCAGGGGGTGATATTGAAACAAGACGATCCTTCTGAAGCGTTTCTCACCCGCATCCCTCTGCTGTTCCAACGATTTTTCGATCAATTCGTCGAGGAGCCAAAAGACGGGGGGAAACACTGGGCATGCTGTTTTACAAAAACGCCGGGCTTTTCGAAAAGCCCCTGATCTTGTTTATCGATGAATTCGATAAACTGCCGGCTTTGGTGATCGACAATCTGGTGAGCATCTTCAGGGACATTTACCTGGACCGAAACCATTTCCGCCTCCACGGCCTGGCACTGATCGGCGTCCGCGCGGTTTTGGGCGTGGAAAGCGAGCGGGGGTCGCCGTTCAACATCCAGCAGTCCCTGCATGTTCCCAATTTTACGCAGGAAGAAGTGACGGACTTGTTCCGGCAATATCAGGAGGAAAGCGGACAGGTTGTTGAACCCCGCGTGGTCCAAAGCGTATTTGAAGCCACCCGGGGGCAGCCGGGGCTGGTCTGCTGGTTCGGAGAGTTGCTGACGGAAACCTGCAATTCCGGCCGGGAAACGCCCATCGGCATGGACGACTGGAACGACGTGTTCCGGCTGGCCTGCGTCAAGGAATGGAACAACACCATTTTAAATCTTATCAAAAACGCCAGAGGCGAACACCGGGACCAAATCCTTCAGTTGTTTTCCCGGTCGGACATTCCGTTTACCATCGATTCGGAATGGCGCAGTTTCGCCTATCTAAACGGGATCATCGATTCCGAAACCGTTGAAGACGCCGGGGGAAGAAAAACCGAAATCCGCCGGTTCGCCAACCCTTTTATCCAGCACCGGCTCTACCATGCCTTCATGCTGGATTTGGTCGGCGACAATGCCCTCTATCGCCATTGCCGTGTTTGTGCCGGTGGAAGACGACGCGATTTTACAACAGCTCACCGGTGAAACGGTCATCGACGGGGTCAGGGTTTTGGTTTCGGCGATCGGGTGGGTGTAGCCGGCCGATGGCGCCGATGCGGATCCGGCCGGCGTCGGGAAGTTCCAGGCCGGCGATGCTCAGGCCGACTTCAGCCGCCGTTTCCGTTCGTCGCTTCGTCTCGTTGCCCGGGGACCTCTTCTTCCGAATCGGATTTGATCAGATCGAAATAAAATTCGTTGATGAGCTTCTCCTGGTTGGCGGTGGTGTAGTCGTCCGGGATCTCGGCCTTGTCGAAATCGTCCCAGAAGGCCTTGTTCTTGTATTTGATCACGTCCACGCTGCTGATGGGGCTTGAGCTGAAATACCGCACCTCGGCCTTGGTGGGCCGGAACAGCTCAATGAGGGATTTCAGGCTCAGAATGGGAACGCTGCCTTCCGAACCGGAGATGAAAAAGGAGACGTAGCTGCTCTCGGGCGTGATGTGAAACGCCGTGACCCCGTCGAGGTGCTGGCCGACGTAGCTGAAGCCCGATACGTCGTCGCGACCCTCCACCTCGAACTCCTTGGTCATGCGGCCGATGATTCGGGTGTTGCTCTTCAGGATGACCTTTTCGAGGATGGGGATGGAACAGCATTGATCCAGCGATCTGATCACCTCGAAGGGCACGCCGTACATGGAGACCAGCATGTTGTTCTCCACCGGATTCCGCTCGTCCCGGGGGAGCATTTCCAGGGCGCGCGGATTGTGGATGGTGCTGACCAGATCGTAGTAGATCCCTTTGATCTCTTTTTCCTTGCTTTTGAGATCGTAGTAAAAGGGGGTCTGCTTTTCGTTCATGGCCTCCCAGAAGCTGTCCTCGTCGGCGTGCTGCAGATCGGCGCCCATCACCTGATCGATGGACGACGATGTAAAATACCGCACTTCGGCCTTGATGGGCCGGAAAAGGTAGATGAGCGGCTCCAGCGAGTTGAGGGGATTCGGTCCGCCGCAGGTGGAGAGCAGGAACGACGCGTACCGATGCCTGGGGAAAATCCCGATGGCCGCCGTGGACTCCGAGAGCATGGCGATGTAGCGCTTGCGTTCGAAGTCGCTCTCTTCCTCCGGCATGGGTTCCCGATTCCGGAAATCCGACAGCCGTCCGTCGATGTGGGCGCCCGAGGAGGTGATGATGTCTTCGATGTTGCCCAGGGAAAACTGGGTGAAAAAGTTCTCTTTATCGATGATGTCGATCCCGTAAAGGGACACGAAGATGTTTTTCTCGACCGGATTGAAATTCGTCATGATGATCCGCCGTTTTGCCTTTGATCTTGGGTGGATATGGCCCTGAAAGGCCCGCCGCTTTCCAGCACGGGAATATATCGATCCGGTGCGAAAGTGTCAAGCTGGATGCCAGGGACGCGGAGGGTGCTTCCGGTGGGCATGAGAAGGGTTGCGGGCGGTCATTTTACCGGGCCGACACGCCGTCGCTGGTCAAAAGCGCGCCGTAGGTTTCGGGTCTCCGGTCCCGGAAGAGGCCCCAGGCGGCCCGGGCCGCCGCCATGGCGTTCAGGTCGAATTCCGCCTGGATGATGGTCTCGCTGGACCGGTCGGCCTCGGCGATAATCCGACCCTGGTGGTCGGTGATGAACGACGATCCGTAAAAGGTAATCTCCGACCCGTCGGCCGGTTCGGTCCCCACCCGGTTGGCCGCCACCACCGGCATGAGGTTGGCGGCGGCATGGCCCCGCATGCAGAGTTGCCAGTGCTCCTTTGAGTCGTATTCAGGTTCCGGAGGCTCGGAGCCGATGGCGGTGGGGTAAAACAGGATCTCGGCGCCCATGAGCGCCATGCTCCGGGCCGCCTCCGGAAACCACTGGTCCCAGCAGATGCCCACTCCGATCCGGCCGTACCGGGTGTTCCAGACCTTGAAGCCCGTGTCGCCGGGGTTGAAGTAGAACTTCTCCTCATAGCCCGGCCCGTCCGGGATGTGGGTCTTCCGGTAGATCCCCATCACCGCGCCGTCGGCGTCGATGACCGCCGCCGAGTTGTACCGGGCCTGGTTCCGTTTTTCGAAGAAGCTGATGGGCAGCGCCACCCCCAGGGATTTGGCCGCCCCGGCGAAATGCGCCACCGCCGGGCTGTTTTCCAGTTCGACGGCCCATGCGAGGAATTCCGGTTTTTCCGTCTGGCAGAAATAGGGCGTTTCGAAGAGTTCCTGGAGCAGAATGATTTGGGCGCCGTCCGACGCGGCCCGGCGGACCAGATCATCGGCCCTGGCGATGTTGTCGTCGCGATTTGTTCCGCAGGCCATCTGGATGGCGGCTACTGTTACGGTTCCCATGGCGTTTCCTTTGAATTCCCCGGCGGCTGCTGCTGGGTGATGCAATGAATATTCCCCCCGCCCAGAAGAATTTCCCGTGACGGGATACCCACCACTTCCCGGTTCGGAAAGAGCCGCCCCAGGGCTTCCAGCGCGGGCTTGTCCATGGGGTCGTCGAACTGGGGGGCCACGATTCCGCCGTTGGCGATGTAGAAATTAATGTACGAGCCGGCCAGCCGCTCTCCAATCTCCCGGGGAAACGATTTCTCCGGCGTCTCGATGGACCGGCTTTCTTCCCCGGTCATGAACAGGGGGCCGGGCTGGACGATGCGATGAACCTCGAAGCGGCGGCCCCGGGCGTCGGTTTCCGTTTCCAGAACACGCAAGGCTTCTGTGGAAATGTCATGCTGGGGGTCGGCCGGGTCGTCGGGCCAGGTCAGGGCCGCCACGCCGGGCCGGACAAAGCAGCAGAGGTTGTCCACGTGGCCGCTGGTTTCGTCCATGTGGACGCCCCTGGGGAGCCAGACGACCTTTTCCAGGTTCAGGTAATCCTTTAACAACCCCTCGATTTCACCCTTGGACAGGGATGGGTTTCGGTTGGGGTTGAGCAGACACTCTTCGGTGGTCAACAGGGTCCCCTGGCCGTCAACGTGGACGGCGCCGCCCTCCAGCACCAGCGGGGCCCGGTACCGGTCGAAACCTATCATTTCCAGCACCTTCCGGGCGACCATTTCGTCCTTGTCCCAGGGGAAATAAAGCTCGCCCCAGGCGTTGAATTCCCAGTCCACGCCCCGGACCCCGCCCCGGTCGTCCACCACGAAAGTCGGGCCGCAGTCGCGCATCCAGGCGTCGTTGCTCGACAGCTCCACCACCCGAACGGCCTCCGGAAGCCGGTTCCGGGCGATTTCCCACTGGCCGCGGGAGGCGCCCACCGTTACCGGTTCGAACCGGGCGATGGCGCCGGCCACGGCTGTGAATGCGTCCCGGGCCGGCTCGGCGCCCAGCCGCCAGGTGTCGCCCCGCTCGGGCCAGAGCATCCAGCAGCCGGCATGGGGCTCGAACTCGCCGGGCATGCGGTAGCCGTCGGCGCGGGGGGTGGTGGTGTGGGTTTTGGGCATGGTCAGGTCTGCATCGGCGAATCTTGATATCATGGTTCCGGTGAACGAAGTGGACGGTATGGACTATGGATGACGTTCCATTAATCAATTCGGGAACGGGCGTCAAGGGTTATTTTTCGCTGGTTTGTTCCCGAAGATTTTTCCTTGACAAACCCAGGGAAAATCCCTAAAGCTATACTATAGTCATTTTGTAGCTCATTTGTAGCTATGAACGACTCCGACGGATGGTAAGCCCCGCCCCGACGGGCTGGGAAATTGCTATTTTGGGGGCCGCTCTATCCGTGGGGCGGCCTTCTATCCAACGACGAGGTGATTGAAAAGTGGGAAACGAACTGATTCCGGAACCCGTTTTGCAAGGAGGCTTCAACCCATTGGGAGACCGCTTGGGAGACCGTAATTTCGCCGATGTGCTGGTTGTCGGCGGCGGGATCAGCGGCATTCAGGCGTCCCTGGATCTGGCCACCGCCGGTTTCAAGGTCTGTTTGGTGGAAAAAGCGCCGAGCATCGGCGGCCGCATGGCCCAACTGGACAAAACCTTCCCGACCAACGAATGCTCCATGTGAATTTTGGCGCCCAAACTGGTCGAGGTCGGCCGGCATCCAAACATTGAAGTTCTTTCCTACACGGAAGTGAAACGCGTTGAGGGGGAGGCGGGGAACTTTACGGTATCATTGAACAAGAAACCCAGATACATCAGGGAGGACAAATGCACGGGGTGTAATACGTGTGTGGAATATTGTCCTGTAAAGGTTCCCGACCCCTATAATCAGGAAATATCGGATAATAAAGCGGTTCACATCTATTTCTCACAGGCCGTTCCCCTGGTCGCCTATATTGACGAGAGCTGCCTCTATTTGAAGGAGAAAAAATGCAAAATTTGTGAAAATGTATGTAAAAACAAAGCGATCGATTTAAAGCAGGAAGCCGGGAAAATAGAGATAAAAGCAGGCGCTATTATTCTTGCCCAGGGCATTGAGCCATTCGACGCCAGGCTGAAAGCGGAATACCGTTACGGTCAATATGACAATGTCGTTACCAGCATGGATTATGAGCGTATTTTGGGCGCAACCGGTCCGTATGGTGGTGAAATACTCCGTAAATCCGATCTGAAGCATCCGCGTAAGCTGGCATGGATTTCATGCGTGGGATCCAGGCAGGCGACGGATGGCGGCAACAGTTATTGCTCCGGTGTTTGCTGTACGTATGCCCAAAAACAGGTGATTCTTACCAAAGACCATGACGCTGAAGCCGAATGCGTCGTATTCCATAACGATATTCGTTCCTTTGGAAAGGATTTCGAGCGGTTTTACCAGAGGGCTGAAAATCTTCCGGGAGTTCGGTTCATTAAAAGCTATGTGACCATAGGCAAGGAAATGCCCGAAACCCGGAATGTCGCCATCAAATACTGGACGCCTGAAGCGGGACTCGTCGAAGAAGAGTTTGACATGGTGGTATTGAGCGTGGGGTTGACGCCTCCCGCGGATGTAAAGACCATCGCGGATACATACGGCATCGAACTCAGCGATCATCAATTCGCCAAAATGGATCCCGCCAACCCCATGCGGACGACCCGGCCGGGCATATTCGTAAGCGGGGCCCTGCAAGGCCCGCTGGACATTCCGGAATCCGTATTCAGCGCCAGCGGCGCCGGTTCACGGATCGGCGAACTGTTGGATTACAGACGCGGCAGGCTTTCCACGGAAAGAACCTATCCGGAAGAAAAGGACGTATCCGGAGAAGAACCGAGAATCGGGGTTTTTGTCTGCCACTGCGGCGCCAATATCAGCAGGGTCGTCAACGTTCCCGACACCGTCGAATACTGTAAGGAATTGCCATATGTCGTTCATTCCCAGGAGCAGATTTTCTCCTGCGCGACCAATTCCGCAAGGGAGATAACGGATACGATAAAGGAAAAGGGATTGAATCGGGTCGTCGTGGCCGCGTGCTCGCCGAGAACGCTTGAGCCGTTGTTCAGAGATACGCTTCGCGAGGCCGGAATCAATCAATACTATTTCGAAATGGCCAATATCCGGGAGCACGCTTCCTGGGTGCATTCCAAAGAGATGGAAGAGGCGCTGGCCAAGGCAAAGGATATCATCCGGATGTCGGTGGCCCGGGTCGCCCGGTTGGCGCCGTTGCAGGAATTCGATTTGCCGGTGAACAAAGCGGCGCTGGTTGTCGGCGGCGGTGTCGCGGGCATGACGACGGCGCTTTCCATCGCCGGTCAGAAACATGAAGTTCATCTGATTGAAAAAGAAAAAGAACTCGGCGGAACCGCGCGGAAGGTTCATTCCACCCTGGACGGCATGGATGTCCAGGCCTTTCTGCATGATTTGACCCGGAAAATCTATGCGCATCCGATGATCCATGTATACCATAATGCGACGATTACGCAGGCGGATGGCTACATTGGCAATTTCGAAACGACGGTTGCATCCGACAGAGGGGAGACAACGATAGCGCATGGGGCGGCGGTTATTGCGATCGGGGCCGATGTTTACACGCCGACCGAATATCTCCATGGCCGGCACGAGAGGGTCATGACCCAGCTCCAACTGGAAGCCAGGATCGCCGAAAGAGATAAAACGCTTGTGGATGCCCGGAATCTGGTCATGATTCAGTGCGTCGGTTGCAGAAATGAAGAAAGAGATTACTGCAGTCGCGTATGCTGCGGTGAATCCGTAAAAAACGCCCTCGAGTTGAAGAAGATCAATCCAAAGCTGAATATATATATCCTGTACAGAGACATTCGGACGTATGGATTCAACGAGGATTTTTATCGGGAAGCAAGGGGCAAGGCGGTACGGTTCATCCGTTACGTACCGGAGGATCCGCCCGCGGTTGAAGAAACCGGCAAGGGATCCCTGAGAATTACCGTGACGGATAGAACCTTGAATAAAAAGGTGTCCATTGATGCGGATGGGCTTTCTCTGGCCGCGGCCGTTATTCCCTCGAAGGCAACCCGGGAAATCGCCGGATTGTTCAAAGTCGCCCTGAGCCCCGACGGGTATTTCAAAGAGGCGCATGTAAAGCTGCGTCCGGTCGATTTCGCGACCGATGGCGTCTATTTGTGCGGCATGGCGCATTATCCCAAGTTTATACCGGAAACGATCAATCAGGCCTATGGGGCCGCGGGAAGAGTGCTGACGCTGCTATCGAATGATATTGTCACCGCATCCGGGTCCGTATGTGAAATAAACGAAAAGATGTGCATCGGTTGCGGGGCATGCGCCGAGGTCTGCGGTTATGATGCGTTGAATCTCAAGGATACCAAGCAGGGTAAAAAGGCGACCATCAACCCGGTTCTCTGCAAAGGGGACGGCCTTTGCAATACCGTATGCCCAACGGGCGCGATTGTGCTCAAGCACTATACGGATGAAGAGATCATCTCGGAAATTGATGCGTTAACCGAAAATTTTTATGCAATTCCAGTCCCGTAGGGACGACACATAATAGCGTGGGAATTCATTCCCGCGCGGTTGGGCTAAAACAATTCATAATTTTAATCAATAGACACGGAAAGGCGCCTACGATGAGCGAAGGCCTTAAATTCAAGCCGAAAATACTCGGTTTTGCATGCAATTGGTGAGCGTACGGCGCTGCTGACCTGGCTGGAGTTTCCAGACTGCAATATTCAACGGATATGAGAATTATCCGGGTGATGTGCTCGGGAAGAGTGGACATGGCGCATGTACTCAGAGCGTTCTCAAATGGTATGGACGGCGTATTTATCGGCGCCTGTCATTTAAACGAATGCAATTATACGACGCATGGCAATTTTCTGACCAAAAACATGGTGCTTTTGTTCCAAAAGATCATGGAGCGCGTCGGACTGAATCCGGATCGCTTAAGAATGCAGTTCATGTCCGGCGCGGAAGCCAATGTGTTTGTCGAGTCAACAAATAGCTTTATCAAGACCATCAAGGATTTGGGTCCTATCGGTCAAAGTGAAGGGTTGGACGACGGCGAGGTTCGATCGAAGCTGGCGCAGGTTGAAAAACTGGTTCCCTATATCAAGATAGCGAAAAAAGAGAAGTTGAACCGGCGATTGAATCCGGAAGAATATGAAGGGTATTTTACCGAAGACGAGATCGCCCGGCTCTTTGAGGAAGCGCCGTCATATTATATCGAACCCGATCAGTGCGGGGCATGTATGATTTGCGCAAGAAGGTGCCCCGTTGACGCGATTACCGGCGCGAAACGGGAGGTCCATGTCATTGACCAGGATGCGTGTATCAAATGCGGAACCTGCATCGACGTCTGCCCGACGAAGTTTTCGGCGATAACGAAAATTGTCGGTCGGCCCGTTCCCCCGCCGCCTCCTGAAGGGAAAAGAGCCATTGCCAAAAAGAGAGAAGACAAGAAGGCCGCCTAGATCATGAATGAAACCGCGATCAAAATAAATGAAAACAGCGTCCGGTTCACGGATGTCGTGTCCGCGGCGGGAGGCGTGGATGTCAGCTACTGCTACCAGTGCGGCAAATGCGCCACGGGATGTCCGGTCGCATATGAAATGGATCTTGTGCCGACGCAGCTCATGCATGCCATTCAGCTGGGATTGGAAGATGTCGTTTACAATAGCAAAACGATGTGGCTGTGCGCCTCATGCCTGATGTGTACGACCCGTTGTCCTCAGGACATCGATATCGCCGAGGCGTTGAGTGCGATAAAAATTCTGATGGTTCGCGAACGAAGGAAACCCCGGCTCCCTGAAGTGCATAAGTTCAACAAGAACTTCGTTCAGAACCTGAAGTGGTTTGGGCGGATTTACGAACTGGGGATGGTCGGCATGCTCAAACTGAAGACAGGGAAATATACCGAGGACATGGCGATGGGAATGAAGATGCTCAAGAAAGACAAGTTCAATCTCCTTCCCCGATTCGAAGGCGGCGGAGCGGTGAATAAAATATTCAAACGCGTGAAGAAGCAGGAAAAGAAATGAAGTATGGGTATTATCCGGGATGTTCCCTTCATTCGACGGGTCAAGAGTTCGATCAATCGTTAAAAGCGGTTTGCGACAAGATGGGCGTTGAGCTGGTCGAGCTGGACAAATGGGTTTGCTGCGGCGCCAGCGCCGCCCATAACCTTTCCCAACTGATGGCCATCGCATTGCCGATGGCCAATCTGGCGATTTTGCCCGGGATGGGGCTGGAAGAAGTGATCATCCCCTGCGCCGCATGTTTTTCCAGGTTCAAGATCGCTCAGCACAGCATAAAAACGGATAAAGAGATCCGAAGAAAAGTGGTGGAGGCCATCCATAAGGACTGCAACGATGAGGCCAGGGTGACCCACCCGCTATCGATTTTTTCTCAGGAGCCGCTGGTTTCCAGGATTCCGGATCTCGTGGAACGCGATCTTTCAGAACTCAAAGTGGCCTGTTACTATGGGTGTCTGTTAACCCGGCCTCCGAAAATCACCGAATTCGATGTCGCCGACGATCCGATGACCATGGACACTGTGCTGAGAGCAACCGGCATGACCACCGTCGACTGGCCGTACAAGACGATCTGCTGCGGCGCTTCATTCGCGCTTTCCAAACCGGAGATTGTGGTGAAATTAAGCCACGACGTGATACAGGAAGCCAAATCGGCGGGGGCGGACGCCATTGCCGCGGCATGCCCGTTGTGTCAGGCCAATCTGGATACGCGGCAGGATGATATGGAAAAGAGATTCGGCGCCCATCCTCGGATGCCGATTCTGTATTTTACCCAGCTCATGGGGTACAGTTTCGGAATTTCACCGGCGGAGCTGTATCTCCATAAACATCTGACGGATGCGGAAAAGATTTTTGCACCTTAAAGGGCGATCACAAGGATCGCCCCTACGATGCAATCCGGCGATTTCGGTAGGGGCGAACCTTGTGTTCGCCCCAAAATGGCCGAAACACGGACCCGTCAATCCTTTTTCGACATCCGGGCCATGGCGTCCAAAATCTTCTCCATGCCGTATTTGTCGGCCAGGGATTCCAGACCGATTTCCAGCTCTTCTTGTTCTTCGGCTTCGTCTTCCTCCACCTCTTCTTCCCGCACTTCGCAGGTGAGGGCGTCGGTGATGCACCATTGCACGCAGAGGGGTTCGTCTTCGCCTTCGCACATGTCGCATTTCAGGGGGAGGCCGGTATCGGGCTCTTTGAATTCGTCCCGGGAGGGGCAGGAGGCACGGCAGAAGGTACACTCGTCGTATTCCTTGCCGTCGATGGTGTACTTGTCGCGGCCGGCGCACTCGGCGGCGGCGTACTCGCCCGCGTAGACCGGCACGTAGACGTCCCGGAGCGGGTCGCGCACCACCCGGATGCGGGACCGGGCCGGGTTGTTGCTGCTGTATTTGGGTTCGGCGTGGAAGGCGGAGCAGATCATCTCGCAGGCCCGGCAGCCGTTGCACTTGTCCACGTCGATTTTCAACGTCTTGATCGTTTTCTTCTTCTTTTCGTCCGCCACGGTGCTCACCCTTCGCTTTATGCGGTCTCTCTTTCCGCCGACGCCGTTCCGGAATACGCCTCGTCGTCGCCTTCGGTCAGGATTCCCCGCCTGATGAAATCCTCGGCCACATAGTCCAGCCCCTGCTCTTTCAGGATGGCCGCCGTCGGAATGCCGTCGTTGTTCCATCCCTTGTATTCGTAGTAGGTGTCCAGGAGTTCTTTTTCCAGTTCGGGAAACCGCTTTTTCCAGTGGTTGGCCGGCGGCGCTTCATCTTTGCGCCGCATGCCCCGGCGGATGTTGACGGCCCGAACGAGGTTCCGGTATCGCTTGGCGGCCATCGTCAGGCTGTCTTCATCCATGTCGAACCCGGCCCCGGCGGAGATGAATTTGGGGTAGTTGTGAATGTGATACGGCGGTTTCAGGGGGAAGGAGGACAAACCCGCGCACATGCCCAGCGCGTCGTCGATGTAATGCATCCGCTCCTGCCAGTCCACGATGTCGGCGGTCATTTCCGGCGTCGGGTAGTAGGGGATGGAGTTTTCGCCCCGGAGTTCCCAGTCCAGGAAGTACTGCTTGAACTTCTCGTCCGGGACCTGGATCCAGTCCTTGACGAACTCCTCCCGCTGTTCCCGCTTCGGAAACGGGGCCTGGGGGAACTGCCCCTCGATCTGGGTGATGTTGATCTTTTCGCCGGTGCTGTACATGAGGAAATAGATGGGATTGAGCATGGAGAGCTTCAGCGGCAGCTGCTCGTGCTTCTTGATGTTGTTGTGGGCGTAAGCCTCCGCGCCCTTGCCGATCTCTTTGGCGGCCCAGTAGGTGCCGTTGGCCAGCACGTCGCCGATGCCCTCCCGCCGGACGATCCGGTCCAGGAGCCAGTGGAACCGCTCTTCGTTGTCCGACGGCAGGCCCGACATGTCCGCATCCGTCAGAATGCCGTCTTTGTAGAGTTCCAGGGCGAAGGCCATGACCTGGGGCGTCGAAAAGCCGTCCACGCCGTACTCGGTGGCCTTCTGGGCGATGCGGAGCCCGAAGTCCAGGTCGGAATGGGCCGCCATGGTGTAGGTCAGCTTGGAGAAGCATTTCATCATGTAGGTGGGTTGGCCCGGCGGCGAGATGGTGGCCCCGCATTTCAAGGGGCAGTTGTAGCAACTGATGAGCCGGGTCCGCATGCTATCCATGGTGGTGGCCCAGCTCTCGGCGATCTCGTCGTTCCAGAACCCTTTTTTCCGCTCCCGGGAATTGCCCCACATGAAGTTTTCGGTGTGCCACTTCTCGTCGTGGACCTTCATCTCCTGGGGCGACCCGAGCCCGGCCAGGATGGGCATGACGCCGGGGATGGGGTTTTCTTCCCGGTGCTGGATGTATTTCAACACCTCCTGGCAGAGCTGGAAGAATTCAGCCGGCCGGGCCACGTTGACGTCCCGGGTGCCCCGCACCGCGATGGCCTTGACCCCCTTGTCGCCCATGACCGCGCCGAGGCCGAGGCGGCTGGCGCTGGACCGGCCCTGTTCGATGGAGGCGTAAAAGACCCGGTTCTCGCCGGCCAGGCCGATGGCCGACACCTGCAACTTGGGGTCCTTCAGTTCCCGGCGGATCAGCTCCTGGGTCTCCACCGCCCCCTTTCCGCGGAGGTGGGACGCGTCCCGGATTTCCACCTTGTCGTTGTGGATATGGATGTAGACGAGATCGGGGGACTTGCCCCGGAGCACCACCTTGTCGTAGCCGGCGTGTTTGAGTTCCGGCGCCCAGAAGCCGCCCATCATGGAAAAGGCCATCAGTCGGGTCTGGGGGGAGATGGTGGAGACGATGGTGCGGTTGCAGCCGATGGCGGGGGTTCCGCAGAGAAGACCGGCGCCGAAGATCAGCAGGTTCTCGGGGGAGAAAGGCTCGACTTCGGGCGGCGCCCGGTCCCACAGCAGCTTGGCGTTGGTGCCCAGCCCGCCCAGGTACAATTCCGTATCCTTCGGGTCGGTCTCGACCCGCTCGATATTGCCCCGGGTCAGATCGATTTCCAGATTAAACCCTGTTTCCGCGTACCGCATTTTTTCCCCTTTTATATCACCGGGATGCCCGGCGTATCTTATCATTGATCAGGGGACGACCGTTCAACGCAAAAGGGCCGCCACCCTTGTCCTGCGCCATGTGGTCACAATTTAGCTACAACGTAACTGTGTGTCAAGGGAAAAATGGGTTTCGGGAAACCCGCTGGCATTTTTGAAACCGGCATACTCCATCTTCGATGGAGCGTCATCCCTGTACACGACGGGTATGGACGGCGGATCGAAACCGATCATGGCCGTCTGAATTGAACGTTTTATTGCGGATACGGTCATTTTGTTTTTGACATGAAAAAAAATCCATCATAATATGGACCGAATTTATTGGACCCCGCCGTCGCGGATGGCGGGCAGGCCGGATTCCCGCCGAAGGCGCCGCCCTTTGTCGCCGGACAAGCGGCGCCCAGAGGTTCGGAAGACGGAGATGTTGTCAGTAAAAATGAGGAGGACGCCGGTATGGCAAGTGGTGTTGTGAAATGGTTCAGCGACAAGAAGGGGTATGGGTTCATCGAGCAGGAGGACGGACCGGACGTGTTTGTCCATTTTTCAGGCATCGAGGGCTCGGGATTTAAAAGCCTTGCCGAAGGCACGCGGGTGACCTTCGAAATCGAGCAGGGCCCCAAAGGCCCGTCGGCGAAAAACGTAATCGTCGTCTAGCGCGACGACCGATCGGACATCCAAAGGGGTAAATCGCCCGAACCGGGCGGTTTACCCCCCTTTTATTTTTCCACCATCTCCCGCAGTCGCGCCGCGTTCAGCGGCGCATACCCCGCCTCGTCGTTGTCGAAATAGCAGAAGATCTCCTTTCCCATATCCGCCCATGAAGAGAAAGCCCCGGTCCAGCCGGCAAGGGTCTGGGCGTCATAGCCGCCGCCGTAATTCTCCTCCGGACCGTGGAGCCGCAGATAGACGAAATCCCCCGGCGTCTCCTTCGGGGACGTCTCCCCCGCCATGTCGTAGATGCACAGGGCGATCCCGCGGCGACCCATGATCTCCAGGGATTCGTCGTTGATCCAGGAATCGTCCCTGAACTCGAACACATACCGGTATTCCCCGGGCAGTTCATCCACGAACCGCCGGAACCGGTCCGCGTTGAACCGCCATTTCGGCGGCAACTGAAACAGGATCGGCCCCAGCTTGTCCCCCAGCACGTCGATCCGCTCCAGAAAAGGCGGCAGGGTCAGCTCCGGGTCCTTCAGCTTCTTCATGTGGGTGATGAACCGGCTCGCCTTGACCGAAAACAGAAATCCCTCCGGCGTCGAGTCCCGCCAGTTGACCAGGGTCTTTTCCGACGGCAGTTTGTAAAAAGAATTGTTGATCTCCGTCGTTCTGAAATGCCGGATGTAGTGATTCAGCATCTCCTTGCTGGGCGCTTTCTCCGGATAAAACGGCCCCTTCCAGTGATCGTAATGCCACCCGGAGGTTCCGATGAAGATTGGGTCGGTGCATTTCATTTTGGGTCCCGTTCGGTTTCCAAAAGGTTCCATTTAATCAAGCGACTCAAGACAGCGAGGATAAAATCAAACCCCAAAAACCGTCCTGGCGATGCTGTAAACCACAGCCGCGGCCGGGGCCAGCTTGATGACCTGGTTTTGAAGCTTCCCGGCGGCCTGGGCGGTTTCGGCGGAGCCGTTGAGGATGGTCGTGATGTTGTTGAGCCAGCGGACGACTTTGCCGCCCTGGGGGTCGGGTTTGGCGAGTTCGGTTTCGGTTTTCTCCACGGCGGTGGTCAGTTCCTGGGCGTCGTCTTCGTCCGGAACTTCGCCGGCGGCCACGGCCTTTTGGATGTCGGCTTTCAAGGCCGCGATCTCTTTGTGGAGGTCGTCGGCGGTGGCGGATGCGGGGTCTTTGATGAAGTGGAGACCGGCGACGATATTTTTGGCCTCCATGCTGTCGGCGGTGATGGAACCGCGTTCCAGTTCCTTGGCGAGCTGGATGAGGCTTTGGGCGGTCTCGGCGTCGCCGCCTTCCATGAGCACGCCGTTAACGATGTTGTCGGCCTTGATGGTTTTGGCGTGGATGCCGCCTGTGGGTTTTTGGTCGGTCATGGTGGGGGCTCCTTTGTGTGAAAGGTTTGGGTCGGTTGTCGCCTGTCTGAACCGGGATGGCCGGGATTAAGGGATTGGCGGGATTGATGAGGTCAACATCCTGAGCATCCTTTAATCCCGGCCATCCCGGTTCAGACTAGGCTAGAAAAAAATCGCTAGCGCTCGCTTCGCTCGCGCGTCAGAGAACAGATTCCCCAGAGTAACAGAGTCCAGAGTAGTCAGAGTACAGAGGTATTGGGAGCGCACACACACCGGAAACCGATGTCCGCGAGCCGGTAGTTCGGGGAGTCCCCGTACCGGCGGGCGCACCGCACGCGGTCCGCGGAGTTGAGGAACGCGCCGCCCCGCAACACACGGGCGCCGTCATCTTCTTCGTTTTCCCTGCCATCGTTTGGATCATACGGGTATTTCTTTTCGAGGCTTCGCGTCCACTCCCAAACATTGCCCGCCATATCCGGACAACCATATGGGCTGGCCCCTGAGCAAAAGCATCCCAACGCGCTGGTTGTTCCGATGCCGGTATCGCTAAAGTTTGCCTTCTCCTTGTCGATCTTGTCTCCCCAGGGGTAAACCCTTTCGGGCGCTTCATTGACCAACAGAGTCGCCTTGCTTTCCCATGCCTTTTCGACAGCCGCGGCAATGATCGCTGTTTCCGGAATTTTCAATCCGCCCCGGGCGGCTTTTTCCCATTCGGCCTCGGATGGGAGCCGGATTCGCCAGCCTTGACCGATGAGGCCCTGTTCCCGCCAGAGATCGGTCAGCCAACGTGTAAATGCAAGGACCTCGTACCAAGTAACGCCGACCACGGGGTGGTTGGCGAGGTTGAACGGTGTTCCGTGATCGATGGGTTTATCGTAGAATTGATCATCCCGCCAATATTTTACTTTCCCGTCTTTCCACCACCCTGCTTTTTCCGCCTCTTTCCAGTATTGGTTTTGCCTGTATCCGCCTGCTTCTAAAAATCGGGCGTATTGGGCGTTTGTGATGGGATGTTTCGCCATCCAGTAATCGTATGACAGGTGGGCGTTTGGATGCTTTTCCTTTCCGTCGCCCATTTGGAAGGGGCTATCGGGAATCAGGCAAAATGCCATGTTTTCCAATGTTGCCGCTTCAGCTCTCGGGTCGCCCAGTTGAGAAAGAATTCTCCCCAATATCGCCCGTTCCTTGGCGACCAATGTCTCAACAGAGCCCAAGGAGGAGACGAGCCACTCCTGAATTCTTTTAAATGTTTCCGTATAGAAGCCAGCCTCGACTTCTCGCTCTTTTTCAACGTGTCCGAAAAAATCCGTTTCGATCAATGCTCGGGCGCAAAGTTGGGCATGTTGGGCTTTTTCAGTAGAAATATGCTCTTTTTCCGATTCCAAAGGACCGTTGGGGAGCAATGCGGCCACCAGGTGAGAAACGTACATGGGGCCATCCCGATAAATCCCGGCGCCCAAAAGGAACACTTCCCGCCACCAGACGATATCCCGTCTCACCCGATCCCTCAAACGAGTGTGAAAATCGCTTTTCTTCATGATGTGGACCGCTGTCAAATATTCCTGAAAGGTCCGGTGCGGGAAAGCGTAAACCTTATATTCTTTCAAGAAACTAAAATCGGTCGTTTTCAGGGGTAAGGACAAACCCCCCCTT
>CAZZBE010000087.1:0-16924 GCA_964652715.1 uncultured Desulfobacteraceae bacterium | reverse complement strand
AACCCGCCGTAGCGTTGTCCGCCCGGCAGGGTGACGATCCGGACCCGCGGGTCCGCGCCGTCCGTTTCGATCCGGAAGTCGCCGACCCCGAAAAAGACGAGATAGGTGGACATCTTGGGCGTTCGCTGAAAAACCACCCGTTTCTTGCCCTTTCCGGCGGGCGTCTCGGAGGCGACCGCCGTGTTGGCAAGGGCCGTCAGGGCGTCGTCCACCACGATTTCGATGTCGAATTCGGCCTTCATCCGGGGATGGTCGAAACAGGGAAAGGCCCGGCGGGCGTCGCTTTCCTGGAACTGGGTGATGGCGATGAATTTCTCGGCGCCGTCCACCGCGTGGCGGCTCCGGTAGAAGCCGGCCATCTTGTTGTTGATCTCCCCGGCGTAGTCGATGCGCAGCCGGATTTCGCCGGAGATTTTGTCCGGCAGGATGACCGTCAGCCGCTCTTTTCCGGCGTCGGCGGTGAAGTCGCAGACGTGAGCGCGGTCGTCCGGGTCGAATTCGCAGCGCTGGATGGCCAGTTCCAGGATGTTGAGGACGATCTCGCGGACGGGCTCGGCCGCTTCCACGGTCAGATCAAGGCGGCCGGTGAAGGTGAAGGCGGCGATGTCGGGTTCCAGGGTCAGGTGGTAATGGATCGGGCGGACGGCTGAGGTCATGGTCTGTGCGCTTTCTATTGCTTTTTGTAAAATTGAACGATTTTCAGGATGTTTTCCGGTTGAAGGCGGCCCGGGGCGTCGCTGGTCATGTCGCCCAAATCCCCGGAATCGTCTCCCCGCAAAAGGCGCATCCGCCGTCTTTCAGGAATTTGGCCTGGATGCGGTAGCCGACCCGTTCGATCACCTTTTTTCGGCATTTGGGGCAGTAGGTGTGCTCCCCTTCGTTTCCCGGCGCGTTGCCGATGTAGACGAAGTGGAGACCGGCGTCCATGGCGGTCTTCCGGGCCTTTTCCAGGGTGGCCGCCGGCGTGGGGGGCAGGCTTTTGAGCTTGTACATGGGATGGAACCGGGAGAAATGAAGGGGCGTGCCGGCCCCCAGTTCGTCCCGGATCCACAGACTCATCTCCCGGATCATGTCCATGTCGTCGTTTTTGCCGGGGACCAGCAGGGTCACCAGCTCTGTGTGAATGTTCCGCCGTTTGAGCGCCTTTAGCGTATCCAGCACCGGCTGGAGGTCGGCCCCGGTCATCTCCCGGTAGTATTTCTCGGTGAATCCCTTCAGGTCGATGCAGGCGGCGTCCAAATATCGGCACAGGTCGGCCAGCGGGTCCGGATTGATGTAGCCGTTGGAGTGCATCACCTTGAGGATGCCCGCCTGTTTGGCCAGCTTTCCGATGTCCAGCATGTACTCCATGAAAATGGTGGGTTCGACGTAGGTGGAGGCGATGGAATTGCATTTGTAACCTTGGGCCAGCGCCACGACTTTTTCCGGAGAGAGATCGTAGTTGTAGGTGTTGTCGGGCAGGGCCTGGGAGATTTCCCAGTTTTGACAGAACTTGCAGTCCATATTGCAGCCGGCCGTGGCGATGGAGAAGGACCGGGTGGCGGGCAGGACGTGGAAAAACGGCTTCTTTTCGATGGGATCGGCGTGGACGGCGCACGGGTTGCCGTAGACCAGGGAGTAGTATTGCCCATCGATGTTCTCCCGCACTTCGCAGCGGCCCCGTTCGCCGGGTTCGACCTCGCAGAGCCGGGGGCAGAGATCGCACCGGATCATGTCGTTTTCCAAAGGGGTGTAATAGGGGGACAGCTTCTTTCCGATATAGCCCTGTTTGAGGTCCGCCGCCGAAGCGGGGAAGGGCAGGCCCCACAGCGCGCCGGCGCCGGCGCAGGCTATGGCGCAACGACCGCAGCGGGCCATGAAATCGCGGCGGCTGATAGGGTTTTCACTCATAAAATTCACCTGAATAAAGATAGCGTTGACTCATTCTTCGATGATAGAGATTTACAGCGGAAAATGCAAATGGAAAGGCGGGATTGAACCGTCGTCAGAACACGTCGGCGGAAAATGTGAAAATTTTCGTGCCGGACGCTTTCCAGGCGTCTTTGGGCAGTCCGGCTTTGCGGCAGGTCTGCTCCAGGAAGGTTTGGCCGTCCCACCCGTATTCCGCGGCCACTTGGGGAAGGAGCAGCCCGGAACGCCGGCCGTTGGTGATGTAGATGCCGTGAGGCCCCACCTGAATTTCATCGATGGAACCAATTTCTTTTAGCGGCGTCATGGCGGAGATCTCGATCTCCAGATCGTCCGGTTCCGATGGGGTCAACGGCGGAAACCGGGGATCCTCGAAGGCGGCGGCCCCGGCCATTTCGCGGACGGTGTCGGCCAGGGGCAGCCGGCCCACGATGTGACCGATGCACCCGCGCAGGCGGCCGTGTTTCTTCAGCGTCACAAAAGCGCCCCGGATCTCTTCGAGGGCCGGGAACGGCGCGTCGTATTTGGGGGCGACTGCCCCTTCAATCGGGCGGCGATGGATTCCCGGACGATTTTATGGAGCAGGGCTTTTTCGGCTTCGGAGAGGCCGGGGCCGCTCTTCCAGAAGGCCGCCGCCATATACCCCACCACCCGGCTTTTGTCGCCGGCGACATCCCCGGAATTGGCGTAGTGGAGAACCCGCGCGGCATCCGCCCCCAAATGCCGGGCCGCCAGCATGGCCGCGACCATGGGGCCGCCGCCGCAAGCCTCGCAGTCTCCGGATGCAAGACGGCGGTTCAGTCCTTCGGGGTCGAAGGCGGCGACGCGATCCAGAACCACTTTGTCGAGTTTTTTCGCCGCTTCGTAGGAATGATAATGGGACAGGTCCGTGGACGCCACGATCAGGGCCGATTTTCGTCTGGCGGCCGACGCTGCTTTTTCCGACAGCCATCGACAGGTTGAAAGGCTCTGGTCGCCCATGAGCAGGGGGACAAGCTCGAAGTCTCCCAAAACCGCCTGGAGAAACGGCAGCTGGATTTCGAGGGAGTGCTCCCGGGCGTGGGCTTCGGGTACGTAGCGGATGCGGTCGTCCGATTGCATGAGGGCGGCGGTCGTCTCCCGGTCGATGGGGACGACGCCGAGCGGGGTCCGGTACCCGGCCCCGTCGTAGACGGAGACCCCCGAAAACCGAACCCGGTGGCTGGGCGCGATGATGAAGACCGTATCGAATGAGGCGTTTTGAAGTCGCTTGTAGGCATGGGCCGCCACCTGACCGGAATAGCGGTATCCGGCGTGGGGAACAATCAAAGCTGTCGGCGGTTCCGCGAACGGCGTCTTGTCTTCGGTTTCCGGAACGGCGTCGAGATATCCCTGGAGGGCCTTTTTCAGGGTTCCCGGATCGCCGGGATACCAGGTTCCCGCAATGACCGATTCACGGATTCGGTCCTGGGGCGATTCGGCGAGGCAAGTGGATGCAAAGAGCAAAGCAATCCCCGTGCATAAAAGGCCCGAAAGCGCTTTTCTCGCTGTCATATGGGTTCCTCCTCTGTTTTTGACGATTTAAACGATGATGGGAGCGCCATTCGGAATAATGCGATGGCGTCAAAATAGGAGACCGTTTCCACCCTGTCAAGGGGCGTCGCATTCTTGTGGGCGTCCCTGGTTTACGAGTTGATTATGCGAACTATGTGCTTGACGGGTTCTGGAGTATAGATTATAAAATATATATTTTCGATTGGAAAAAGGAGGCTTCCATGGTTACTGCAAAATTGTTCAAAAACGGCCAGAGCCAGGCGGTCAGGCTGCCGAAAGAATTTCGATTTGAAGGGCAAGAGGTCTACATCCGGCGGATCGGACGCAGCGTGCTCCTCGTCCCGAAAGACGACCCCTGGCGGGAAATGGCGGACAGCCTGGAGAAATTCAGCGATGATTTCATGGGCGAAAGAAAGCAACCGGACCTTCAGGAAAGGAACTTTTTTGAATGAGCTTTATGCTGGACACCTGCATCCTGATCCACATGATCAGAAAAAAGGATCGCAAATTAATAGAAATTATGCGGAGAAAGCCGCCGAATGAGGTCTGCGTATCCTCCGTCACCGTGGCGGAAATGGAGTACGGCGCCGCCAAAAGCGCCTGTCCCGACAGGAATCGGGACGCGCTATACCAGTTTCTTTCCCCCATTGAAGTCCTGCCGTTCGACGAAACGGCAGCATTCGAATATGGGCTGATCCGCGCGCATCTTGAGCGGAAGGGCGCCGTCATCGGCGCCATGGACATGATGATCGCGGCCCATGCCAGAAGCATCCGCGCCGTCATTGTGACCGATAATGTGGAAGAATTCAAAAGGGCGCCCGGTTTGACGGTCGAGAACTGGTTGAGACCCTGACGCCTGTGCCATGGGGCGTGATCCCCGCTTTTCTCCTTGATCAAAATAGCTTTTTTTATTAATATTATTGCCCATGGGATATGTGTTCACCATAGAGGACGCCCGGCGATGGGACGCCTGGTGCGAACAGCCCGTCAACCGGTTCGCGGTGGATCTGGAGCACGACCTGATGATGGACATGATCCAGCCCATGCGGCTGGATACGGTGCTGGACATCGGGTGCGGCGGGGGCGGAACCACATCGTTCCTTGTCCGGAAAGGCATGAACGTGACCGGGCTGGATCCGTCCGCCCCCGTCCTCGACATCGCCTCGCAGAAGGTGGCGCACCGGGCGGATCTTCACCGGGGATTCGCCGAGGACCTCCCTTTTGACGACAATTCCTTCCACTACGTCTGCCTTTTTAAAACCCTGGAGTTCGTCGACGATCCGGGAAAAGCGCTGGAGGAGGCCTGCCGGGTGGCCAAATACCGGGTCTTCGTCGGCATGGTCAACCCCTGTTCGTTTCGGGGCGGCGGGCTCCGCATCCGGCGCTTGTTCGGAGAGACGGTCTATCGGCATGCCCGGTTTATCGGCCTCTGGGAATTGAAAGGGATGATCCGGAATCTCGTGGGGGACGTGCCCGTCCAGTGGCGGACCATCGGGCAATTGCCCTCCAGACCGGGACGGATCACCCGATACATGGAAAAATCGCAATATGTCCAGAAATGCCCTTTCGGCGCCTTCGCCGGCATATCCGTCACCCTGATTCCCCGGTTCCGGGCCCGTCCCCTGGAATTGAAAGCCCGGCCCAAGCCCTCCACCGGCGCCGTCGTGGCGGGGCTGGTGGGCAGCGTAAGGAGAGAGAAACGATGGAAATGAAAAAAGCGTTGCTTTTCGAGACGTTGAAGGAAAACACGGTCAAGTGCGACCTCTGCGATCACCGCTGCGTGATCAAAGAGGACAAACGGGGCATCTGCGGGGTCCGGGAGAACCGCCGCGGGACTCTCTACACCCTGGTTTACGGCCGGCTGATCGCCCAGAACGTCGATCCCATCGAGAAAAAACCCCTGTTCCACCTCCATCCCGGCAGCCTTTCCTTTTCCGTGGCTACCGTGGGCTGCAACTTCAAATGCCGGTTTTGCCAGAACGCCGACATCGCCCATATGCCCTCGGACCGGGACGGAATGGTCATGGGGGAGTACTTTCCGCCCGAAACGGTGGTGAGGGAGGCGGAAAAGCGCAATTGCAAGAGCATCGCTTACACCTACACCGAGCCAACCATCTATTTCGAGTTCGCGCTGGACGCCGCCAGGCTGGCCCATGAAAAGGGGATCAAAAACGTCTTCGTGACCAACGGCTACATGACCCCGGAGGCCCTGGAGATGGTCGCTCCGTATCTGGATGCGGCCAACGTCGATCTCAAGGCCTTTACCGACGATTTCTACAAAAAGCAATGCGGCGCCAAGCTCGAACCGGTCAAGGAGACCCTGCGGGGGATGAAGGCCAAAAACGTCTTCGTGGAGATCACCACCCTCATCATTCCGGGCCTCAACGACGACCGGGAGGAACTCAAGGCCCTGGCCGGATTCATTGTCGATGAGCTGGGCCCGGAGACCCCCTGGCACATCAGCCGGTTTCATCCCACCTACAAGCTGACGGATGCGCCCCCCACGCCGGTGGCGACCCTGACCCTGGCCCGGGACATCGGCATCAAGGCCGGGTTGCGGTACGTCTATACCGGCAATGTGCCCGGCGAAAAAGGGGAGTCCACCTTCTGCTACAGCTGCCAGGCGCCCCTGATCGAGCGGTGGGGGTTCGCCATCCGGGAAAACCGGCTGGAGGACGGCCGGTGTCCGGACTGCGGCGCGGCCATCGACGGCGTGGGACTGTGATGACGGAGGGCGTCGAGGCCGGGGGATCCGGTAGTCGGCAGTGGGGGGAACGAATCCTGGCCTACGGCCGGATGATCAAGTTTACCCACACGATTTTCGCCCTCCCCTTCGCCCTGTCGGCGGTGGTGCTGGCCCAGCGGCGGCATCCCTTCACGCCGTGGGACCTGTTCTGGATGCTGGCGGCCATGGTGGGGGCCCGGTCGGCGGCCATGGGCTTCAACCGGATCGCCGACGCGGCCATCGACGCCCGGAATCCCCGGACGGCGGTGCGGGAGATCCCGTCGGGGAAACTCTCTCTGTCGGCGGCGACCGTCTTCGTGGCGGTTTTCTCGGGACTGTTCATCGTGTCCGCCGCCATGCTCGGACGCCTCTGCCTTTACCTGTCGGTTCCGGTGCTGGGGGCCCTCTTTTTTTATTCCTATACCAAGCGATTCACCTGGCTGGCCCATCTCTATCTCGGGTTCGCCATCTCCCTGGCGCCGGCCGGCGCCTGGATCGCCGCGGCCGGGGGCTTTTCGCCGGCGATCCTGCTGCTGTCCGGGGCGCTCATGACGTATATCGCGGGCTTCGACATCCTCTACGCCTGCCAGGACGCGGACTTCGACCGGGACGAGGGACTCTGCTCCATCCCGGCCCGGTTCGGCCCTGAACGGTCGTTTACCATCGCGGCCGGCCTGCACCTGCTGTCGTTTCTGTTCCTGGTCGCGGTCCATTTCGCCTTCGACATGGGACCGGTCTACGCGATCGGCGTGTGCATTATAGGCGCGCTGTATGTCGTCGAACACCGGCTGGTGAGCCCCGACGACCTGTGCCGCATCGATATCGCTTTTTTTCATGTGAACAGCGTCATTTCCGTTCTGTTATTCTTTACGGTTCTGGCCGATGAACTGTTGCGACATCATCTTTAGCATTAGCGCCGAGGGAATTGAATGAATAAGAAAATCATCGTGGCCATCTGCGGCGCCTCCGGCGCCGTTTACGGCCTCCGGCTCCTCAAGGCGTTGCTGGCGCGGCCGGTCCATGTCCATCTGTCCATTTCGCCGTCGGGCCGAAAAGTCATGCGCCATGAGACGGCTTACGAGGGGGGCGAATTCAAAGCGTTTCTAAACGATTATGGATGCCTCTTCCACGCCGCGGCACGGCTGGATGTTCATGATCCGGACGATCTGTTCGCGCCGCCGGCCAGCGGGTCGTTCCGCCATGACGGGATGGTCATCGCGCCGTGTTCCATGAAGACGCTGGGGGCCATCGCTTCGGGGCTTGCGGAAGGGCTCATCGGACGGGCCGCCGATGTCTGCCTGAAGGAGAAGCGACCGCTGATCCTGCTGACCCGGGAGTCGCCGCTGAGCGCCGTTCACCTGGAGAACATGAGCCGGGCCGCGGCGGCCGGGGCCACCATCATGCCGCCGTGTCCGGGGTTTTATCACCGGCCTGAAACCATCGACGATCTGGTGGACCACACGGTGGCCCGGGCACTGGATCATCTCGACATCGAACACGATCTGGTCAAACAGTGGGGCGTGGATGACGCACTATAAAAATCTCAGGGAATTTCTCGACCGGCTGGAATCGGCCGGCGAACTCAAGCGCATCGCCGAGCCGGTGTCGCCGTATCTGGACATCAGCAAATACACCGACGCGGAATCCAAGAGTCCGGGGGGCGGCAAGGGACTGCTTTTCACCAATGTTCAGGGGTACAAGTTTCCCGTCGCCACCAACATTTTCGGCAGCGATCAACGGATCCGCATGGCCCTTGGGGTGGATCATCTGGACGACCTGGCGAATCGGGTCCGGGAATATATCGAATTCAACCCGCCGTCCGGCCTTCGGGACGCCATCGGCGCCCTGCCCATGGCCCTCGACCTTGCAAAATTCCCGCCCCGCAATTTCAAGGGGAAAAAGCCGCCGTGCCAGGAGGTGGTCCGGAAAGGCGACGAGGTGGACCTGTCCATCCTGCCGGTTCTCCACTGCTGGCCCCAGGACGCCGGGCCGTTCATCACCCTGCCCCTGGTCATCACCCGGAGCCTCGTCACCGGCCGTCGCAACGTCGGGATGTACCGCCTCCAGGTCTTCGACCGGAACACCACCGGCATGCACTGGCACATCCACAAGGACGGCTCTCACTATTACAACGAATACGCCAAAGCCGGAAAGCGGATGCCCGTGGCGGTGGCCATCGGCGCCGACCCCGCCACCATCTACTCGGCCACGGCCCCCATGCCCCGGGGGATCGACGAGATGATGCTGGCCGGCTTCATCCGGAAAAAGCCGGTGCGGATGGCCAAATGCCTGACGGTCGATCTGGAGGTTCCCGCAGAGGCGGAGTTCGTGCTGGAGGGGTATGTCGATCCCGGCGAGCTGCGGCGGGAGGGGCCTTTCGGCGACCACACCGGATATTATTCGCTGGCGGACGATTATCCGGTCTTCCACGTCACGGCCGTGACCCATCGTAAAGATCCCGTCTACAACGCCACGCTGGTGGGCCGACCCCCCATGGAGGACTGCTACCTGGCCAAGGCCACGGAGCGGCTTTTCCTGCCCATGCTCCAGACGGTCTTTCCGGAAATCAAGGATTACTGGTTCCCGTGGGAGGGGGTGTTCCACAACATCGTGGTGGTGGCGCTGGAAAAGGAGTATCCCGGCCACGCCCAGAAGATCATGAGCGGCCTGTGGGGGCAGGGGCAGATGAGCTTCTGCAAGGCCATCGTGGTGGTGGACGCCGATATCGACCCGTCGGACCCGGCCGCGGTCCTTCGGCAACTGGCCCTGCGCTTCGATCTGTCGTCGGACATCACCGTGACCAAGGGCGTGCTGGACGTGCTGGATCACTCTTCGCCCGTCGCCAATTTCGGCAACAAAATCGGTCTCGACCTCACGGCCCGGTTCACGGGAGAGCCGCCCCGGGATCGACGGTTGCCGTCGATGGCGCCGCCGTCGGACGCCTATCTGGCGGGCGTGGTCAAAAATAAAATTCCGGGTGCGGTGGGCTGCCGCCGGCTGATGGACGAGGCCGATTCCGCCGCCAACCGGGTTCTGGCCGTGGCCGTGGAGAAGCGGGAAGACCGGGGCGGCCGGTATTTCGCCGACGTGCTTTTCTATCTGGGAGAACTGTCCGCCTTCAACATCTTCATTCTCTTCGACGCGGAAATCGACCTCGACGACGATTCGCTCATCCTCTGGAAGCTGTTCAACAACACCGATCCCGGCCGCGACCTGATGATGCGCAACGACCGCCTGGTTGTGGATGCCTGTAAAAAAGGTCCGGCGGACGGACACGAGCGGGAATGGCCTGATGAACTAACGTTTGACGAGGGCAAATGAAGTTCGAATGCAATTTGTGCGGATCGCGGGAGGGGAAATCGACGTCCGTGACGCAGATGTTTTTAATCGATGACAGACCGCTGATTGTCGAAGACGTGCCATCAGTGGTTTGCACCCGTTGCGGTGAAGCGATTTTCGACATCGCCACCGTGGAAAAGATTCGTCGGATGGTTCATGGAAATGTCAAGCCTATCAAATCGATCACGACCGATGTTTTTGACTTTGCGCAGTGACTCGGAAGCATCAGGAGGAAGTCAGAATGGCTCAGTTAGCTGTCAGAGGCATATTTCAGGACGGGAAAATCATCCCGCTTGAAGATATATCGTCTCGGGAACCCGGAAACGTCATGATTGTCTTTTTGGACGACGATCAATCCCGCTACCAAATAAAGAGCTGGCAGACAGCAGAAAAACAAGCATCCGAAGACTATCGGGCCGGGAATATCAAGTCAGCATCGGGTGTCGATGAGATGTTTGAGGAGATCGAGGGCCAATTGGATGGAGATTAAATGGTCTCGGAATTTTGAAAAATCATTGAAGCGCTTCGACAAGCCGATGCGGGACAAAGTCAAAACAAAACTGAAATTGTTTCTCGAAAACAGACAACATCCATCACTTCGTTTCAAAAAGGTGCAAGCGCTGAAAAGCGAAACACCGCCGGTCCATGAAATTTCAATAGATATGGGCGTCCGCGTCACGTTGCAGATTTTTGATGACCATATCTATCTGAGAAACATCGGTGGACACGACATCCTTCCTTGATGGGAGACGGGAGGTGCGAACATGGCCAAACAATATTGGACCCTAACCGAAGTAGTTGAATATTTTGATGTGGATGAGCGGTTTCTCCGGGATCTGGAATCCGAGGAGATCATCCGCGCCGAGATGGAAGCGGACGAATCCGCGAGGACGTTCTGCATGGAGGATCTGGAAAAGCTGCGCCTGGCGAAAATTCTCGTGGAGGATATGGACGTGAACCTGCCGGGAGTTGAGGTTATCCTCCGGATGCGCCGGAACATGCTCGACATGCGCCGGCAGTTCGACGCCATCCTGGAGGATGTCAACCGGCATCTCCGGGGCCGGTTTCGGGAGGATGTCTAAATGAGCAATATTAATCCAGACACTCAAGACGTATTACAAGAATACAAAAACGGCCTTGAGCATGTGCTTGCCAATCGTTTAGCCACTGTGTTGCTTTACGGCAGTCAATCAAGAGGAACCCATCACAGCTCCTCGGATATCGACGTACTGTGCATTGTAAGGGGCGCTTTCGATTACGGTCAAATGATTCGAGAAACTTCTGAAATAACTTCCGAAATAAGCCTTAAATATGATGTTGCCCTGTCGCGAACATTCGTTTCCGAAAAGGATTATCGAAGCCGTAATTCCCCTTTTATGATGAATGTCCGGAAGGAAGGCGTCCCATTGTGATCGACGACATATCGCTTCTTTTCGAAAAAGCGGAACAAAGCATCGATGCAGCACGTTTGTTGCACAGCCAAAAATTCTTTCCGTTTTCCGTTTCCCGCGCCTATTATGCAATGTTCTATGCCGCCGAAGCCCTTTTGACATCGTTGGGACTTTCTTACTCAAGTCACGGCGCTGTTATTGGTGGATTCGGGCGAGAATTCGCCAAGACCGAACTGCTGAAACGAAAATATCACCGCTGGCTAATCGATGCCCACGACATGAGGAGCATGGGAGACTATGGGGTCGGAGACGACATCAGTGGGGACGATTCGGCGGAGATGATAAGTCGGGCTGCGGAATTTGTAGAAATCGCCATTGAATTCTACAGCAATAGGGGCGATAAGATATGAATCGGACTTATTTCCCCGTCTTTTTCGTTATAATCTCAGATTTTTCCGAATATCCTCCTCGTAATATTCCTCAAGTTTCTCCGCCGCCTTCAGCGCGTCGGCCGCGTCCGTCTTAGGCGGCCGGACCACGATGTGGGCCAGGAGATCCCCCCGGGCCTTGGTCTTGGTGTTGACGGCCCCCTTCCCTTTTAGCTTCAGGGTTTTTCCGCTCTGGCTCCCCGCCGGAATCTTGAGATTGACCTGCCCGTCCACTGTGGGGACCGTCGCCGTACCGCCGGCCATGGCCTCGTGGATGGTGACGGGCACATCGATATGAAGGTCGTCGCCCTCCCGCTTCAGCAGCGGATGGGGCTCTATGTGGACCACCAGGAAGAGATCCCCCGGCGGGCCGCCGCCGGCGCCCGGTTCCCCTTTTCCGGAAACCCGCACCCTGGCGCCTTCCTTGACGCCCTTGGGGATGGTCACCCGGATTTTCTCGACGCCCGTGGTCTGGCCGGAGCCTTTGCATTGGGGGCATGTGGCCCGGCTCTGACCGGCCCCGCCGCACTCCGGGCAGATCTTGGTGAAGTTCATGGGGCCGTCGCCGACGTTCATCCGGCCGGTTCCGCCGCAGGACGCGCAGGTGGAGACGCTGCTGCCGGGATCGTCGCCGCTGCCGCCGCACCGGTCGCAGGCCCTGGCTTTCCGCATGGAGAGTTCGGTTTCGAACCCGCGCAGGGCCGACATCATGTCGATGGTCATTTCGTGTTCGAGGTCCCGGCCTTTGGTCGTTCGTTGACGCCCGGCGGAAAACCCCCGGGGACCGCCGCCTCCGCCGCCGAATCCGAACAGGTCCCCGAAAACATCCTCGTAGCTCTGGTACTGACCGAACCCCTGACCGCCGCCGGTCCGGCTCCGGGTTCCGGCCCCGCCGCCGAAGGATTGCCATTTCTTGTTTTCCCGGGCCTGCTCGGCGTTGAATCCGGACTGAAGCCCTTCGGCCCCGAACTCGTCGTATAGCTTCCGTTTCTCTTCGCTGCCCAGCGCGTCGTAGGCTTCCGAGATGTCTTTGAATTTCAATTCCGCCTTCTCGTCGCCGGGGTTGATGTCCGGATGCCACTTCCGGGCCAGTTTCCGATACGCCTTTTTGATCTCGTCCTGGGAGGCGCTTTTGGAAACGCCTAAGATTTTATAATAGTCCTTTGCCATTGATCTCTCCCGTCATGAAAGATGCAGGGTCTTAACAGCACGCCCCCGAACAACGGCGCCCTCCTGAATTCGGAACGGGATCCGAATGGGGAGGGCGTCCTCATTCCACATATTGAATAATAACACGCGATGGGCCGGGACTCAAGGTCCGGTCGCGTCACGCCTTTCCCAACACCATGGCCAGCAGCGCCATCCGCACATACAGCCCGTATTCCATCTGCCGGAAATAAGCGGCCCTGGGGTCGTCGTCCACGGTCATGTCGATTTCGCCCAGGCGGGGAAGGGGGTGCATCACGATCATCCGATCCTTGGCGGCGGTCATGGTCTCGGGGTTGATGACAAAGGCGTCCTTGACGGTCTGGTATTCGTTTGCGTCGGAAAACCGTTCTTTTTGGACCCGGGTGACGTACAATACGTCGGTTTCCGGCAAAACCGGCGCCAGGCGTTCGTGTTCCGACTGGGAGATGCTTTTTCCCTGCAATTCCGAGAGGATATCTCCTGGAATCCGGAGGGCGTCGGGGGAGACGTAATTGAGCCTGACGTCGTAAAGGGAGAGAAGGCGCGCCAGGGAGTGAACGGTCCGGCCGTACCGGAGGTCCCCCAGGAGGGTGACGGTGAGGCCGTCCACCTGGTGAAGTTCCTCCATGATGGTGAACAGGTCCAGCAGGGCCTGGGTGGGATGCTCCCCCACGCCGTCCCCGGCGTTGATGACGGGTTTGCGGGCGTATTGGGCCGCCAGTTCCGACGCGCCCACTTCCGGATGGCGCAACACGATGACGTCGGCGTAGCATTCCAGGGTCCGGATGGTGTCGGGGAGCGACTCCCCCTTGGCCACCGAGGAATACTGGACCTCGTTGATGGGGATGATGCTGCCCCCGAGCCGCTGCATGGCCGCCAGAAAAGAGGACGAGGTCCGGGTGGAGGGTTCGTAGAAGAGGCTGGCCATGATCTTGCCCTTGAGCAGGTCGAAGGTGCCGACCCTTGCCACCATCTCGCGCATTTCGTGGGCCACGCCGAAGATGTATTCCAGGTCGCCGCGGCAGAACTGATTGACGGAGAGGATGTCCTTGCCGTAAAAGGGCGCGCCCCGCTGATCCCCGAAGGGCAGATGAGGGTTGGTCTGGCCTGGGCCGACGGTGCAGGTGGTCATGTGGCGTTCTCCCGTTTTGTCGTGAAAGGGTCTAAAAAAAGATTATCGGACGGATCGTCCCGCGCCCGGCGGGGAAAGGACGGCGCCGTCCAGGAAGGCGTCCCGACCGCGCAGGACCACCCGGCGCACGCGACCCCGGACCCGCCATCCCGCGAACGGGGTCCAGGCCGCCCGGGTGTGGAGATCCGACGGCCGAATCTCCCACCCGGCGTCGGGGTCCACCTCCACCCAGGTATCCGGCTGTTCGGGCAGCCCGAAGATCCGGCGCGGATTGTGATGCATTTTAGCGATGAGATCGTCCGTCGTCAATCGGTTATCTTTAACGGCGGTGAGCATCAGGGGCAGAGCGGTTTCCAGGCCGGGAAACCCCGGCGGCGGGTCGGTCCCGTCCTTTTCCGCGAGGGTGTGGGGGGCGTGGTCGGTGGCGAACACGTCGATGACCGACAGGTGGTCCCAGAGGGCGTCCCGGTCGGAGGGCGCGGCCAGCCGGGGCCGGACTTCGGCCCGTCCGGGGCCGATGCGGTCGATGTCGTCGCTGCATAAAAAGAGGTGGTGGGGGCAGACCTCGCAGGTGACGGGGATGCCGGCTTCCTTGGCTTTTTTAATGATCAGGATTTCTTCCCGCCGGGAGACATGGCAGAGATGGATTGGCCGTTTGAACAGGTCGGCCATCAGAATCGCGGCGGCCAGGGTCCGGCCCTCGGCGTGGACGGCGATGGGGCGATGGGCCGGCCAGCCGTCGAAATGGGCCATCCAGAGCGACATAGGCTGGAAGCCGTCGTCCAGGCGGAGCGGGCCGTAGGTGGCGTCGAGATACATTTTCAGGCCGGCGGCCCGGTCCGCCAGTCCGGCCGCCGTGTTGACGTTGTCCGGGCCGGCGCCGACGAAGAGTCCGAAATCGCACCGGGCCTTTTGCCGGGCCAGGGCCAGCGTCTCCTCGAAGGTCGTTCTATCCGTGGTCGGCGGCTGGGTGTTGGGCATGGCCAGCACGGTGGTGACGCCGCCGGCCAGGGCCGCGGCCGTGCCGGTGTCCCAGTCCTCCTTATGGTCCGCGCCGGGTTCGCGCATGTGGACGTGGACGTCGATGAGGCCGGGGAGTTTCATGGCGCTTTTCCTGCATTTTTGAAGGGCCGGTAGAGCGGGTCGCCGATGAGGACCATCTGCCAGGAGAGATACGGCGTGCTGAGGAAGTAGCACTCCGCCAGGGTGAAGGGGCTTTCCACCAGGAGGCCGAAGAAGAGTTCGGGGATGGGAAAGGCCTGGACATAGGGCTCCCACACCGGCCCCACCGTCGCAACCACGCCGTCTTCGATCATTTTCTTGCACCAGGCCTGGCTGTTCTTGTTTTTCAGGGTCGCGCATTCGCCGCTGGCGATGTGGTACCCGACGGCCCCTTTTCGCCAGTCGAAGGCGTCCACGTACCGGGACAGGCTGTACCAGCCGCAGTAAAGCGCGGCGTTGGGGCAGTCGCCGGGCCCGAACAATTCGCCCCGGTCGTCCACCACAACCGGCAACCGCCCGCTGTCCCGAACCCGGTCCGCGGCCTTGTGGATGGAGTCGTCGTAAGCGGCGTAGCCGGAAAGTTTTTTGTCCCCGGTCTTTCGGGGCCACCGGGCGTCGAAATAGGCGACGCCTTGAAGACCCTGTTTTTCGATTTCAATGCTTTCGTCGATGATTCGCTCCACCTCGGCGTCGGTGGGGCCGTCCAGCCGGCTGACGAAGAGGATGGATTTTTTGTCCGCTTCGGTGGTTTTTTCCCGTATCGGAATGAAGTGCGGATTTCTTCGCCACCCTGAAAGCGGGTATTCATCATGGAGAACGAGGGCCAGCTCGGAATCGAAGGAGGCCCGGTGGTCTCTTTTGGATCGGGCCGAGATTTTCCCGCCGAGACGTTTCAACTCCCGCCGGATGGCTTTCGTTTCTTCGCTCGATTTGTCTGTCTCTTCCGCTACCTTCAATTTCGCCTTCAACGCCGCCTGTTGGACCCGCAACGCCTTCATATTTTCCGCTTCTTCTGGGGACAATTCGGGCGGCAGTATCTTTAACGGCAGACCATAAACGGTCACGAGACAGCGAATGGACCGGGTCTCCATCAGCTCTTTCAGACGCTCCCGGACGACCGGCGCCGCTTTCCGGTCGTAATCCTCGCGGGTGCAGACCTCCTTGTCCGTGAGCCAGAGGTTGAGCAGGTTGGTTTCGGGGATCCCCCGCTTTTCCATGTAATACTTGGCGAGCCCCGTGCTTCGGGCCGCGTTCCGGTTCGCGATAACGAGGATCTGATCGGGTTGCAGGGCCCGTGCGGGCGACCCCATACAAATCAGCGTAAAGAGGAAAATGAACCATCGGACAGCGTTTTTATATCGCATAAGGAGATCAGATGTGGGCCTGAAGGTAATCATAGGCCGGCGTCAGGGAGCCATGGTAAAGGATCATGGCCCGCTTCAGTTCCGGGGGCAGGTCGAGATCCTCGAAGGATCGGGTGTAGTCCGCCCGGATCAAAGCGGGGATGAAGCCGCTCAGGACGCGGCTGAAATCGACGGAGGACTCCCGGGGGATTTCCGTGGGGAGGATTTCCACCGCCATGACCACCGGGCCGCGGCCCGCGAATCCGTCGGTGGTTTCACCGGTTTCGGGGTTGTAGACGTAGACCGGATTGCCGGGGTCGGTGGGGCGGACGGTGCATTGAATCGCGCCGTCGGGATCGCAGCTGATGTCGCCGATGACCCGCGGGCGCGGCGCTTGTTCACCGGCCCACAGCCGCCGGCATTGCGCCGCGGTCAGGAGGCGCGGATACCGGCTGTCCCAGTAGTTGCAGTTGATCAGGACCGACAGATGATCGATGTAGTCGCTGAAGCGGCTCTCGTACCGGTCCGCGCCGAACCGGTAATAGTCGTCCAGGTCGAAGGCGGCGCTGGGGTCTCTGGGGCGGACCAGGTCCTTTTCCCTGAAAACGACCTTGACCAGGACGTTGTCGGCCACGCAGGCCGCGTCGGCGGCCCCCGCCAGATCCTCCGGTTCGACCGCGACGTGGGGGAGAAGGTCGAAGATTTCCTGGGCCCCCTGGGAAACGTTTCCGTAGCCGGCGAATCCGAAGACCAGGGGATGAAGCGCTTCGGGCGCGCCGTCGGATTCGATGGCGCGCCCCGCCTCCCGGATCGCCGTTTTGGCCGCTTCCAGGCCGGGATAGGTCCGGGCCTGGCGGATGTCGGCGAACGGGTTGGCGATGCCTTCCACCGATGCGCGCTGCCCCAGGGCCCATAGGGTGTTGATCATGCCGGCG
>CAZZBE010000086.1:1762-16963 GCA_964652715.1 uncultured Desulfobacteraceae bacterium | reverse complement strand
AGCCCCTGGTGTGGTAACCTTGAGCGTACACTGGGGGAACATATGACTGACGAGTGACAGTAACTGGAATGCGCGTATCTCTGAATACAGGTTTTCCATTACATATTCTGGGATCGACAGTAATGCATTCGCCCATTTGCTTTTGCCTTTTCAAATATCGAGCGCAAAACGGATGGCCCGACTGACATCCGTCATTTTCTTTGGAGGCAATGCGGTGATCAGGGCGCCGATTTTATTTTTTGAGACAGTTTGCAGGTGGTCGCAGTTTACAGCACAGTCTCGGGGCATGCCATTCGCTTTTGACAGGAAAACCTCCGACGGTATTTCGCGGATTGTGCTTGTGACGGGAGCGACGGTCACTTCGCCAAGATACGCCAAAACCGAGTTCCTTGTCAAAATGAGAACCGGTCGCTTTTTATCCGGTCGGGTGAATTTATACCAGCGGATTTCGCCGTGTTTCATTCGTCGCCCCAGGCGTGTTCCCCTTCCCAAACGGAAAACTCATCGGAAGCGACAGGATGTCGCTCATAGCCTATGCGGTGTTTGCGCTCCAGTTCTCTAATGCTGTGGTTGGCAAGGGCCTCGCGAAGCGCTTTTCGCGTGAACGCGGAACGGCTGGCGCCAAGCTGTTTTGAGACCCGATCAACCGCTTTGACGAGATCTTCGTCGAGGGTCATTTGCACGGTTTTCATGGGCGGCCTCCATAGTGTGAATTTTTATAGCTATCCTAATCCACATTTCGGAGAAAGTCAAACGGTTCTTTTGTTTGGGGGGTTGAATCGGTGCGCGAAAAATGTCAACGTGCGATCCTCTCCATCCCGCCCATATACCCCCGCAACGCCTCGGGAATCGTCACCGACCCGTCCTCCGCCTGGAAGTTTTCCAGTATCGCCGCCACGGTCCGGCCCACGGCGAGGCCGGAGCCGTTTAACGTATGCACCAGTTCGGTCCCCTTTTTCCCCCTCCGCTTGAACCGGATGTTGGCCCGGCGGGCCTGGAAATCCTCGAAGTTGGAGCACGACGAGATTTCGCGGTAGACGCCCTGGGCCGGCATCCAGACTTCGATGTCGTAGGTCTTGGCCGAGGAGAACCCCAGGTCGCCGGTGCATAATGTGATGACCCGATAGGGGATGTTCAGCCGCCGGAGGATCGTTTCGGCCTGGACCAGCAGCGACTCCAGTTCGTCGTAGGAGGTTTCCGGATCGGCGAACTTGACCAGTTCCACCTTGTTGAACTGGTGCTGGCGAATGAGGCCCCGGGTGTCCTTGCCGTAAGAGCCGGCCTCGGACCGGAAACAGGGGGTGAAGGCGGTGTAGTAGATGGGCAGGTCGCCGGCGTCGAGCACTTCGCCCTGGTGAATGTTGGTCACGGGGACCTCCGCCGTGGGAATCAGATAATAATCCCACCCGTCCAGCTTGAACAGATCCGCCTCGAATTTGGGCAACTGGCCCGTGCCGGTCATGGTCCGCCGGTTGACCATGAAGGGCGGCAGCACCTCTTTATAGCCGTGCTCGTTGGTGTGGAGGTCGAGCATGAAGTTGATGAGGGCCCGTTCCAGCCGGGCGCCGGCCCCGAAATAGAGGGGAAACCGCGCCCCGGTGATCTTGGCGGCCCGTTCAAAATCGAGGATGCCCAGCCCCTCGCCGATGTCCCAGTGGGCCTTGGGCTCGAAATCGAAAACCGGCGGGGTTCCTTCGGTTTTGAGCAGAGTGTTTTCGGTTTCGTCCTTGCCCACCGGCACCGACTCGTGGGGGATGTTGGGGATCCCCATGAGGATTTCGGAAAGCGTCGCCTCGTGTTCGCCCAGCGCTTTTTCCAGATCCTTGATCCGGCCGGCCACCGCCCGCATTTCCAGCACCCGGTCCCCGGCGTCTTCGCCCTTTTTCTTCTTTTCCGCGATCTCTTCGGAGACCACGTTGCGCTGGTGGCGAAGCGCCTCGATTTCGGCCAGGGCCTCCCGCCGCTTGGCGTCGCATGCATCGAAGGCCGCCAGATCGACCGCATCCCCCCGATGGCGGAGGGCCTTCTGGACGGTCTCCGGGTTTTGTCTCACATACTTGATTTCCAGCATAACCGAATCCTATCTGTGGTGGCGAGTGGATGTTCTTTCACGGCAAGGTTCCTGGGTCGGAGCCATGTCCCGGGCTTATCCCTGACGCATTACCATGGGTGGTATGTTTAGTCAATGATTATTATAAGTTGACTTCTGCCCTAAATTGCGTGTATGGTGGGAGATCGACATATTGAACCCGATGCTGGAGAGGACATATGGAGGAAATCCAAGAAGCGAAGCGTCAAATTCGGGAAGAGATGGCAAGAATGCTGGCGTCGATTTCCGAGGCGGATCTGGCGGAAAAACGACGGCGGATCGAAGAGCGGCTTTTTGATTTTGCCAATTTTCAGGAAGCCCGGATTCCTCTGCTCTACATTCATACTCCCGGCGAACTCGATTCCGGAAACATTCTCAGGCGATGCCGGGACGAAAACAAGATCGTGATCCTCCCTCTCCGGGGGAAGGAGAACAGCAAGCTCGCCCTGATGAAGGTGGACGATCTCGAACGGGACCTGCGATCCGCCGGCGAAACCCTCGAACCCGACCCCAAGCGGTGCAAGAAGGTGCCCCTGGAGTGCATCGACATCGCCATCGTGCCGGGAATCGCCTTCGACGAAAAGGGCGGACGACTCGGCAAGGGGATCGGGTATTACGACCGGCTGATCCCCAAACTCCCCGCCACCACCCGAAAGGTGTCGCTCTGCCTGGAAGGCCAGCTCCTGAGCCAGGCGCCGATGGAATCTCACAACAAGTCGGTGGACATCATCATCACCGAAGAGCGGATCATCTACAAAATCTGATACCGGATCCGATGCCGTGTCCGATACCGTGTCTCGGGGGCGGGGTCGTCGGGCTCGGCCCTCGCCTTTCGGGTTGAGCACCTTCTCCAGCTTCCGCGGGTTCACGTCATCTCCCACCGCGATGACCGTGTCCCCGATGTCGAGGATCGCCATCCGCGGACAATGCAGCGGGATTTCTACCCTGTCCTTCCACCCTGGACTGAACCACGGCCCCCGCCGCGCAGACAAAGAAGCCGAATCCCAGGAAAATTTTATTGTAAAATCAAGAAAATTTTATTTTAATAGAAAGAGCGCGATGCGTGCGGATTGACGAAAACATTTTGATTTATTAAGAAAAAACTTCATGGATAAAGATTCGGTTAAATTCCAGCGTCAGCGGGAAGAGATGGTCCGGAAGCAGATCGAAAGCCGCGGCGTGACCGACCCCAAGGTCCTGGACGCCATGCGGGCCGTGCCCCGCCATCTCTTTGTGAGCGAGGCGCTCATGGACCAGGCCTACGGCGACTTTCCGCTTCCCATCGGGGACAAGCAGACCATCTCCCAGCCCTTCATCGTGGCCGAAATGACCCAGGCCCTCCAGCTGGACGAAAACGATCGGGTGCTGGAGATCGGCACCGGATCCGGCTACCAGGCGGCGGTGCTGGCCGAGATCGCCTGCCGGGTCTACACCATCGAGCGGATCGCATCCCTCTACGAAAAGGCGCAGGGCCTTTTTAGGGCGCTGGAATACGACAACATTGTCACCTGCCTATCCGACGGCACCGCCGGCTGGCCGGAGAAAAGCCCCTTCGACGCCATTATCGTCACCGCCGGGGCCCCGTCCATCCCCCGTCATCTCATCGCCCAACTGGCGGTGGGCGGCCGGATGGTCATCCCGGTGGGCAACAAATACTGTCAGGAACTGACCAAAATCCACAAAGATCATGGGGGGATCCGCCAGTCCTCCCTGGGCGGCTGCCGCTTTGTCAAACTGGTGGGCCAGGACGGCTGGAAAGAGGAGGATCGTTGAAAAAACCCCTGTTGCTCTATCTCAAAGGAATCGCCATGGGCGGCGCCGACGCCGTGCCCGGCGTCTCCGGCGGCACCATCGCGTTCATCTCCGGCATCTACGAAGAACTGGTGGACAGCATCCGCTCCTTCAACGGCGAGGCCCTCAAATTACTGGCCCGCGGGGATCTTCCCGGGGTTTGGCGCCACGTCAACGGCGCATTCCTCTGCGTGCTCCTGGCGGGCATCGGCACCGCCCTGGTGCTGCTTTCCCGGATCATCCTCCACTGGCTCGTCCATTACCCCGAGATGCTCTGGGCCTTTTTCTTCGGCCTCATCGTCGCCTCGGCCCTCATGGTGGGCCGGAAAATCTCCCGGTGGAAGGGGTTCGTGGTTCTGTCGGTTTTCCTGGGGACGGCCTTCGGTTACGCCGTCACCGTGGTCACCCCGGCCGAAACGCCGGTGACGGCGGTCTTCGTCTTCCTGTCGGGGATGATCGCCATCTGCGCCATGATCCTGCCCGGCATCTCCGGGTCGTTCATCCTGCTGCTCCTGGGGAAATACGAATACGTGATGGGGGCCCTGCGGGATTTCCACCTTTCGGTCATCCTCATCTTCGGGACGGGCGCCGCCGTGGGAATTCTTTCTTTCTCCCACCTGCTCCACTGGCTGCTGCGGCGGTTCCACGACCTGACCGCGGCCTTTCTCACCGGCATCATGATCGGGTCGCTGAACAAGGTCTGGCCCTGGAAGGAAACCATCGAGACCTTCACCTCCCACAGCGGCAAGGTCAAGCCCCTGGCGACCCGCAACATGCTCCCTTTCGATTACCTGGAGGTGGTGGGACGGGAGCCCTACCTGATCCCGGCGCTCCTGCTGGCCCTGTTCGGGTTCGGCATGGTAATGGCGCTGGAGCGGATGTCCGGCGGCGTCGGGCCCGACGAAGAAATGGCGGATTAAGGTCGGCGCCGAAGGACCACCAGGCTGTGACCGGCCGCCGGGACGTCCTCCCCGGCCCGCAATCCATCGGGAGGCGACGGGATCTCCCCGTCGCGGGTGTCGAGCAGAGGCCGCCATCCATCCCCTGAATCCCGCGGCAGACGGAAGGTCAGTTCCTCTCCATGGGCGTTGAAGAGCAGGAGAAAATCGTCGTCGGACAGAACGTCGCCATGTTGGTCCATATACCCCATGGCGCCGGACAGGAACATCCCGATGGATTTGGCGCGGCCGTTTCCCCAGTCCGACCCGGTCATGGGGCGGCCATCGGGGGTGTACCAGCGGACGTCCGCCGCTTCGGCTCCCGTCCGGAGCCATTTCCGGCGGCGGAAAGCGGGGTGGCGCCGCCGGAGCCGGATCAACCGGGCGACCCAGGCGATGAGATCTTTGTCCGCCGACGCCCATTGCAGCCAGCTCAGGTCGTTGTCCTGGCAGTAAGCGTTGTTGTTGCCCCGCTGGGTCCGCCCCATCTCGTCCCCGGAAAGGATCATGGGGATTCCCTGGGCCAGGAGCAGGGTGGCCAGAAAATTCCGTTTCTGGCGGCGCCGCAGGGCCCGGACGCCCGGATCGTCCGTCTCGCCTTCCACCCCGCAGTTCCAGGACCGGTTGTCGTTGTGGCCGTCCCGGTTCCCCTCGCCGTTTTCCTCGTTGTGCTTCCTTTCGTAGGAGACCAGATCCTGGAGGGTGAACCCGTCATGGGCCGTGACGTAATTGATGGAGGCCTGGGGCGGCCGGCGGGCGGCGGCGTAGATGTCGGGGCTCCCCGTCATCCGGGCGGCGAGCCCGCCGCGGGCGCCGCCGTTTCCGCGCCAGAAGTCCCGGACGGCGTCCCTGAACCGGTCGTTCCACTCCGACCACTGGGGCGGAAACCCGCCCACCTGGTACCCCCCCTCCCCCAGATCCCAGGGTTCGGCGATGAGCTTCACCCGCCGGAGCACCGGGTCCTGACGGATGATGTCGAAAAAGCCCGACATCCAGTCCATGGCGTGGGCTTCTCTGGCCAGCACCGGCGCGAGGTCGAAGCGGAAGCCGTCCACGTGCATTTCCGAGACCCAGTGCCGGAGGGAATCCATGATGAGCTGGCGCACGGCGGGATGGCGGGCGTTGATGGTGTTGCCCGTGCCGGTGTGGTTGACGTACCGCCGGAGGTCGTCGGGCCGGAGCCGGTAGTAGGCCCGGTTGTCGAACCCCTTGAAGCAGAGGATGGGGCCGGCGTGGTCGCTCTCGGCGGTGTGGTTGTAGACCACGTCCAGGATCGCCTCCAGGCCGGCGTTGTGCAGCGCCATGACCATGGCCTTGAACTCCTGGACCGCGCCCTGGGGGTCCCGGGCCGCGGCGTATTCATTGTGGGGCGCGAAAAAGCCGATGGTGTTGTAGCCCCAGTAGTTGCGCAGCCCCAGGTTCCGCAGCCGGGCGTCCTGGACGAACTGGTGGGAGGGCATGATCTCCACGGCGGTGATCCCCAGCCGCTTCAGGTGGTCGATGGCGGCCGGATGGGCCAGGCCGGCGTAGGTCCCGCGAATCTCCGGCGGGATGTCGGGGTGACGCATGGTAAATCCCTTGACGTGGAGTTCGTAGATGACCGTCTCGTCCAGGGGGGTCTCCGGCGGATGGTCGCCGTTCCAGTCGAACCAGGGGTGGACGACCACGGAGCGGGGGGCATAAGGGGCGCTGTCCTCGGTGTTGGGGGTCAGCCCCGAAGGATCGGATGGATCGTGGTCGTAAAGGGAGGAATGCCGCCGGGGCATCCCCTCCACGGCCCGGGCGTAGGGGTCCAGGAGAAGCTTGGCCGGGTTGCACCGGTGGCCGGCGGCCGGATTCCAGGGGCCGTGGACCCGGAAGCCGTACCGCTGCCCCGGCCCGACGCCGGGGAGGTAGCCGTGCCACGCGCCGCCGGTGTGCTCGGGCAGTTCGAGGCGGGTTTCCCATCCGTTTTCGTCGAAGAGGCAAAGATCCACCCGTTCGGCGACGTCTGAAAAGACGGCGAAATTGGTTCCCCGGCCGTCGTAGACGGCCCCCAGGGGGTAAGATGCGCCGGGCAGCGCCTTCATGGACGGTCCGCGCTCCGATGGTCTATGCTCTGGGGGTTGCTCTCTGCTGTTATTGACAATCGTTTTCCATTGTACGATAAAGAGGCGTGATCCGCCTCGCGGGTTTTACCGGCCTTCGGCGTGGAAAGGTGTTACCAAAAAACAGAGAGAAGATAAATGAAAAAGCGCGCAAGCGGCATTCTGCTTCACATCACCTGCCTGCCCTCCCGGTTCGGCATCGGGGATATGGGACCCGCGGCCCGGCGGTTCGTCGATTTTCTGGCCCGGTCCGGTCAGCGGTACTGGCAGATCCTCCCCCTGAACCCCACCGAGGCCGGCGGCTATCATTCCCCCTACCACAGCTTTTCGGCCTTTGCCGGGAATCCGCTGCTCATCAGCCCGGAGGGGCTGGTGGAGGACGGACTCCTGCGGGAGGACGAGATCGGCGAGCCGCCCGTCTTCCCCGAAGACCGGGTCGATTTCGAAACGGTGGTCGCCTATAAAGAGCCCCTGTTCCAGCGGGCCTGGGAGCGGTTCATGTCCGGCGGCCCGTCGGGGCCCTTCGACCAGTTTCTGAGGGAAAACGGCAACTGGATCGACGATTTCGCCCGCTTTTTCGCCATCAAGACCCATCTGAACGGTGAAACCTGGGACCGATGGCCCGAGGGGCGCCGGGACCGGGATCCCGGGGCCATGGCCGAGGCCGACCGCTCGTTAGGAGATTTGATCCGCAAAGCCCGGTTTCTCCAGTTCATTTTCTACCGGCAGTGGGCCGCCCTCAAGGCCTATGCCAACCGCCGGAAGATCCAGATCCTGGGCGACATCCCCATCTACGTCAACCATGACAGCGCGGACGTCTGGTCGCACCGGGAGCTGTTCAAGCTGGATGAAAACAACCGTCCCGCGGCCGTGTCCGGGGTCCCGCCCGACTATTTCAGCGCCACCGGCCAGTTGTGGGGCCACCCCGTTTACCGGTGGGACGTGCTCCGGGAGCGGTGTTTCGACTGGTGGGCCGATCGGCTGGACCGGAACCTGGCCCTGTTCAACTGGGTCCGGCTCGACCATTTCCGGGGGCTGGTCTCCTATTGGGAGGTGGCGGCGGAGGAAGAGACCGCCATGAACGGCCGGTGGGTGGACGTCCCGTCGGTGGACTTCTTCAACGGGCTATCGTCCCGGTTCTCCTGTCTGCCCATCATCGCCGAGGACCTGGGGGTGATCACCCCGGACGTCCGGGAGGTCATGCGCCGGTTCGGGTTTCCGGGGATGCGGCTGCTCCATTTCGCCTTCGGCGACGACCTGCCCCGCAACCCCTACGCCCCCCACAACCACGAAGCCGAGTGCGCGGCCTATACCGGCACCCATGACAACAACACCACCCGGGGCTGGTTCGAAAACGACATGCCTCACGAGGATCGGGACCGGCTGTTCCAGTACCTGGGCCGGTCGGTTCCGGCGGACGAGATCGCCTGGGAGCTGATCCGGCTGGTTCAGATGTCCCCGGCCCGGCTGGCCGTCGTCCCCATGCAGGATCTCCTTAACCTGGGCCAGGAGGCCCGCATGAACCAGCCCGCCACCACCGACGGCAACTGGCAGTGGCGGGTGCGGGGGGACGATCTCTCCGACGGACTGGCGGAGCGGTTGCTGGGGGTTACGCGGATTTATGGGAGGGGTTGATGGGACCTACAAATACGATGGACTGGACCGGGAAGCAACTGTTGTAAAAAATGCAACAGTTTAATTAGAGGGCCATCGACAGGTTCAACGGCAGATTGAGTTTTGCAACCTCGACGCCATCCACTCCGTTGGCTACCGGGTTAACTCCCGTCTCGCGGTGCAGTTCCGCCAATGGGCCACCGGCATTATTCGAGAGCACCTGACTATCAACGTGTCAACGGTCGAACCAGATGAAGACAGCGGCGAGGTGGTTGCAAATGGGGAATTACCCATTAATATATTTTTGGATTTACAAATTCGGTGTTCTTTAATATATAGAAGTCTTCATAAATAACTCGCGTTTGATTATTTTAATGAAGGGCAATAAATTGTGAATGAAGATAATTTAATTTCGATTGTAGTAGTTGGAGCCATGAATCCAAGGATACATCATCCTTTGTGGTATAACCTTGTAGGCATAATAGATCACAAAGAAACAGATTACGCACTTGAACGGGATGATTTAATATGCACCCCGCCTATATCTAAATTCTTAACATCTCAATTTTTAATCATCTGTCAACAAGACCGGTGGGAAATCCAAACAAAAGTATTTAATAAATCTAAAGAAATTATTAGTGTTGCAAAAAGGGTTTTTGATATTTTGGATGAAACACCAATTCAAAATTTTGGGTTCAATTTTAACTTCATCCGAAAAAATCCTCATGGCAATACTGTACATATTTCATCTGACCTAATAAAAAAAATAGATATTGGCCTTCCAAAAAAAGAGGGAGTGGCTAACTTTACCTTTAGTTGGAAGGAATCCAAACGCAAGACAACCGTTATAATTAAACCCATTGAAAATGATGAGAATTTACTGTCTGTGAGCATAAATCTTCATTATAATATAGAGGAAATAATAGGAAAATCCAAAAGATTCGATCTTGGGGAGTTGTTTACTAAACATTTTCAGTATGATGAAAAAGAATCATATAATTTATTGAATGATATCATCGCCAACTTTGGAAAAAATGAGGTGTGAAATGTCTTTAGCGCTTGATATCGAAAATCAGAATTTAAAGTTTTGGGACATCGTTAAACATTTAAACAACAAATGTGAAGATGATGATCCTAATTTTTTTAGCCGAACGAATGGCCTTAGAACTTTCCCAGGACACCGATATAACATACGATCAGAGAGACATCTAAGATCAAGTAAAAACTCTTTTCCTTATCATGAAGACAATTACAAACTGCCATCTACCTCAACACAATCTGATGATTTCGCGGAACAACTATTTTTTGAAAGAGATCAAGAAGAAGATGTGATAGTTCCTATTTCCATTCTTAGGTCTAAAGTTAAGGCCATTTTCAGATCTTTTATTCAAAATATAGATGGTGCGAATGATGTAGTCCCCGATGAAACCACTATAAGGAGTGCTGAAAAATGGCTTTCCGAATTAGAAAAGAACGTTACACTTAGAAAAATGAATTTGGATGCACCGCTTATAAACATAGGAGTAGAAAACGAAATTGTTTTTGAATGGTGGTGCGACAATCGCAAAATAACATTATACATTTCAAATAATACAATAGAATATCTAAAATCTTGGGGAGCATCTATAACCGACGAAATGGAAGATGGTGAAATTCATACTTTTGAGGATACTATAAGTTTGTGGCATTGGCTAAAAAATGGATAGCTCTGATTGTGTTTCTGATGATGAAGTCCTTTACCGCCGACTACTCTATGAAAACAATCATTACAAAATTTTAGATTCTGAACAACATACTGTGCAAATAAGCTCTCAAGCATTTGCAGACAGATCATATAAAATATCTGTTGACAGGGCAAAATTATGCAACTTTGACCCTGTTTATACGCAAAAACAGGAAGAATGCGCGGTTGTTTCTCTTGTAACCCGAGATGTAAGAAAAATAGATACAGTGATTGAGAGAGATAAAAAAGGGAGGGATATTATAAAGCATTCCATTGATGTTATTCCAGATAAAATGGAAGAAAACCAAGCACATGCACTTATAGTCCCGAATCCGGAATATAGGAATCCTAACCCAAGATCATTATTTAGAAAACTTCTTGAAGCATTAGCTCGTTTGGCAAATGATCGAGAATGGGAGATTCCCCCATGGGAGTTTAGGTTTAAAGCTTAGTCCATTTGTTGCTTAACCAATGCTTGATGTCCCCAAGAGCCTTGGCCTGTAACTTGTTCCCGTAGCCCTCGACGCGCCGCCCCCTTGGAGGGATTGGCACGTTCGATCTACCGCTTTTCCACCCTGGCTTACAAATGGCATAGCCCCGCAACAAATATCGGGTTTTCATCCAGATATCTCACAGCCAAAGCCCATCACGATTTCTTGTAAATAGCATGGCTGCCGTGCTATCATGTTCCTATAATTCAAACTTTCAAGAATCGAGGCACTGAAGATATTTTTTATGGGAACGCCACAAAACATGCCCTAAAACCATTTGGAAGATTGCTTCCCGAAAACTTGATCAACTCGATTCCGTCTCTTTTCTTAATGAACTACGGGTACCGCCGGGCAATCAGCTGGAAGCCCTAAAAGGAAATCGCAGGGATCAACACAGCATCCGAATTAACGATCAATATCGCATATGCTTCAAATGGTCCGAAACCGGACCGTCAGAGGTTGAAATCACAGACTATCATTAAAGCATTGCTAGTCAGGGAGATGCATCATGATTCGAGTTCCAACGCATAGATCGCCCACTCATCCAGGGGAAATGCTTCTGGAGGAATTTCTGAAACCGATGGGGATCACTCAAAGGGAACTGGCGTCATCGATCCGGGTCCCATATCAACGAATAAATGAAATTGTTAATGGCCGCGGGGGGATCACCCCAAGCACAGCATTGAGACTGTCTAAATATTTTGGAGTAACTCCGGATTTTTGGATGAATCTTCAATTGCGGTGGGATCTTTATTTTGCCCAGAAAAGCGAGGCCGAAGAATTAAAAGCCATTCGGCCGGCATCTTTCAAGCAAAGTCTCACTTGCTGACAGCAGTTGACGATATGCTTTGATGGCCTAAACATTGAGAGTGTACCCCATTTGAGATAGATTCAAACGATAAAAATGTAGGCATGCCATGGGAAAAACTTCCACCGTCTGAGTTCGGAACACGACAGGGTTATCCTGCCGTTCTGCCACGCAGGAAACGGGCGCCGGATTCCCGACAACTGCTTGATCACCGCCTCGGCCCCGATGCCGGAGCGCAGGAGCAGGAAGCCCCCATGTTCAAAGCGCCGATCGTCGCCCGGCCGCGGGGTGTTAGCCCGATGATCGTCGTCTTGGTTACATCCCATCCGAAATGGTCGCTCCAGCTTTGACGGCGGGGGTGGAACAGACCTACAGATTCCTGAGTTTGCGGATCTATCCATCTCTCTTTTGCCCCTTTGTGAACATTGCAGGAAAAGCATGCCAAACACAAATCGCCGGGGATGCTATCGCCGCCGGCGGATTCGAGTCCACCTGCTGGATGTTCTCCGCGGACGTCAAGCCGGCATGGCGGTAAACCTTCGCTCCCCGAATCTCGCCCGTCCGGTCGTCGAAGTACCCGCCGCCGTCGTCCCGCTTGTTGGGCTTTGGCGGATGCGGCTTATATATGCATCCCGGATGCCAAGAATGCAGACAAGAAGTATTGAAATGATTTGGGGGAAAAGGGATGGGAAGGGCGAGATCGAAACCGGCGTTTCCAGGCTGAAACGCCGGTTTCGATTTCAAGGATGGGGGAGGCATTTTGCAGACCGGCGAGGTCGTGTTTCGATTGCGGTTGACACTCTCGCTGGTTTGGACAAGACTGAGTACGTTCCGATCAGCGTCCCGATGGGCAAAAAGCTGGTAAAGGGAAGCATGCAGCCGGTATTCGGTGGAGAGCCGGTAGCCGGCCAGGCTGCAGACGACGATGCCGGCCAGGTGGACATCGCCCGGTCCGCCGCGGCCCGGCAGGCCCACATCGTGGGGTGCGAACTCCGGGAAAAGGACCCGCCCGACCCGGACAAGCCGACCGTTGAACTGGAAATCATCGACGATCTGCTGCTCAAAACCCGGTAAGACGAGGTGCTGATTGACCCCAATTCAACCCGGGAAGCGTGCCGGGACGCCCTGGGCCGGTTGATCCGGGAATTGAAGGAGAACTATGTGCGGGCGAGTCGGGCCCGGGGGTGGGACCCTTGAAACGGAAATGAAGGAGTACAAATAGATGGAACTCAATGTGTTGTTGATGGGTGTGGTCATTTTCATCGCCCGGGTCTGCGATGTCTCCATCGGAACGGTGCGGACCATCGTCACCGTCCACGGGCGGTCGGGCATCGCCTTTTTTCTGGGACTCATCGAGATTTCCCTTTGGCTGGCCGCCGCCAGCGCCGTTATCGTCCAGGTGCGGGATGTGCCGATCCTGGGCGCCTTTTACGTCCTGGGGTATGCCACCGGAAATTTTCTTGGCATCCAGATGGAACGGAAAATCGCCTTCGGATCGTTGATCCTTCGGGTGATCACGGCTGTCCGGGGAAACCGGCTGGCGGGCGATTTTCAAGAAAAAGTAAGCCGGCGACGAACCAAAGACGCAAAAAGGTCCGGGGGCAATGGTTTAAATACATGGTATTTTGACGCCGTTTTTGGTATATTTTCTCTGAATCGGCAGGTTGCCGGCGGTAATGGGGCCGGCATGAACTGATAACCCAACGGAGGAAGTTCGCTATGAAAAATGTGATAGGAGGCATGTTCGCCTCGACAAAGGAATTCCTGGAGTCCGGAATGGACAAGGTGTCGAAATTTTTTATCTCCGACGATGTGGCCAAGGCGTCCATGGTGCTGGCCGCATGGATCACCGCGGCCGACGGCAAAGTCGACGACAGGGAACTCGAGGAAACCGAGAAGTTCATCCAAGAGACGGATTATCTCAAGGATCTGGACAAGGACAAGCTGACCAAAGAATACCGGAAATGGACCAAGCAGTTCGTCAAAGAACCGGACGACGCCCTGGTCTATGCCCTGACGGAGATCACCCCGCTCATCCATAAACCCGAGGCGGTGAACGCGGTCCAGCTCGCCTTCCGGATCGCCAAGGCGGACGATGATGCGTCGGAAAAGGAGATGAAAGTGGTCAACAAGGCCTGCCATTTTCTGGGCGTGAGCTGTTCGGGCGAAGCGGAGTGCGTGCTGGCCGATTAGGAAAGTGATCGCAACGGCGCAATGCGCCTGAGACCGGCACTATAAGAAAAGCCGTTGGCCGCTTGCGGTTAACGGCTTTTTTGTTGTGGGATTCCGAATTCGATCCATTCATGACGATAGATTGGCTTTTGGAATGGAAGCGACAGCAGAAACAATAGACATAGGCAACATATTGGATTATTTGATAATCGAGGAATTCGCGCCGTTGTGGCTGACAATCGAAAATATCGGGCCTTTCCGAAATCAGCCTTATGAAATCGATTTTACGGACAGTTCGGGCGAGCCCTGCAATCGATTGATCGACGGCAAACGAATGCCGAGACACACCATTCAAAGGAGGCCCCATGCCCCACCTGATGGGCGATTTTCAGATCAGCGACCGGCTGATGCGGTACAGCGATTTTATTCCGAGGTTTTACAACCTGTGCCGGTCCTATGGTTTCGAGGCGGGCAGGATCATGCCGTCCCGGGCCTTCTGTTCGGACGAGAGCCAGGGGTTTCCGATCATCCTGATCACCAAGCATTTCGGCACGTTTCCGTTCAACCACGGCCGGGTGGGGGGCATCGTGGCCACGGGCCGGCACGGACCCCACGCCCACCACGGGCAGGATCTGGCCCTCATCCAGGCCAGCCACGTCGGGTATGATCCCGAAAAGGACCGGTTCGGCATCTACCGCCGTCTTCAGACGGAAGATCGCATCCAGGGCCCGGCCTGCGGCAAGATCCAGGGGGTGTTGAGCTGGTATCGGAAGGAGTACGCCTTTGCCCGGGAGAACATCGCCTTTTCCCATCTCAACGGCGACGACGTGGTCATCGTCGATAATCAGCTCCTGGACCCCGACCGCGAGGCGGGGTTGTTCCCCCGCCTTGATGCGCTCATCGACATGGAACCGGGGACCCGGCCCGGGCCGCTCACCATCTTCAGCACCTCCAAGGCCTTTCCGGTCAACCGCGCGTTCAAATCCCGTCCGCCGGCCGAAGCCTGGAAAGGCGGCGTCCGGGAGCCCATCGGCGATGCGCTGACCGCCGACCTGTTCCATTTCAAGCGCCCCATATCCAACGCCCCGGAGGGCAGTGATCAACTGGAGCTGAATCTCAGCTACACCATGCCCCAGATCGTGACGGCCCAACATCCCGAACTGACGGCGGCCCAGACCAACACCCAGCTCGAGTTCGACCGCACCTACCGGTCCATCATCAAGGAGCGCGAATACGGGGGCAAAAATCTGGCGTTCATCTCGGGCATCAACATCGACGTCTCGCCCAGGGAAGGGCAGGCGTTTCCCCTGACCAAATTCGTGCCATGGGCCGCCTACATCCAGACCCGCGACGGATGGTCCGCCATCCTCGAACAGAAAAAACTGTTCATCGACCTCAGCGCCCAATCCCTGGAGAACGAAAACCAGATCGACCTGGAGGACGCCATCCGCCGGATGAAGGAGCGCCCCGCCTTGAAAATCGCGCCAT
>CAZZBE010000086.1:0-1662 GCA_964652715.1 uncultured Desulfobacteraceae bacterium | reverse complement strand
CCTGCGGGAACGACTGGATGAGAAAAGCCGCGAGATCGACGCCCAGTGCGCGGAGCGATACCGGGCCTCGGAGGCCCTGGCGCTGGCCGAACTGATCATCGACAGCAGCCCGGCGGTGCTGTTTCGCCGACTGGCCGCCGAAGAACTTGAAGACCGTAAGATGGTCTACGTTTCCCCCAACATCTCCCGGTTCGGTTACCGCGCGGAGGACTTTTTATCCGGGCGGATTATGTACCGCGACATTGTGTACCCGAAGGATCATGAACGCGTCGTCGCGGAAATCGACGACTATGTCTCCCGGGGCATCGTCAACTATGCACAAATGTACCGCGTCGTCACCAAGGTCGGGGAGGTTCGCTGGATCGAAGACCGGACCTCCGTGGTCGAGGATCCCCAGACCGGCATCCGGTATCATCAGGGGATCGTCATCGACATCCACGAGCGGAAGGAGGCCGAGGAGAAGCTCCGTAGAAGCGAGGAGAAATACCGCCGCATCGTCGAAACCGCGGGCGAGGGGTTCCTGCTGATGGACGAGAATTTGCGGATCCGGGACGTCAACAGCGCCTATTGCCGGATGGCGCGGCTGATCCGGCATCGAATCATCGGAAGACGGTTTCCGGACATGATCGCCGAGCGTTATCGCTATTTCTTTTCGGACGGCGGCGAAGATCTCCTGGACGGCGAATACCATGAATTCGAATGCGATCTGCTGGCCGGCGACGGCCGGACCGTTCCGGTCATCATCCACCTCAACGCCCTGAAGGACGATGCCGGCGGGATCATCGGCATCATGGCCTTTGTGACGGACATCTCCGAACATAAAAAAGCCCTTTCGCTGGCCGGGGAAGTCCAGCGGAGCCTTCTGCCGCGGGGGGGCCTGAAAGTCGCCGGCCTTGATGTGGCCGGACGCAACGTCTCCTGCGACGAAATCGGCGGGGATTATTTCGACTTTTTGTGGGATGGGGACGACCCGGCGGGCCCCTTTGCCGCGGTGGTGGGGGACATCTCCGGCCACGGGGTCGATTCGGCCCTGCTGATGACCAGCGCCCGGGCGTTTTTACGGCTGAAGGCGTCCCAGATGGGGCGCATCGACGACATTGTCACGGCCATGAACCTTCAGATGGTGGACGACGTCCGGGAGACGGGACGGTTCATGACGCTGTTTTACCTGGCCGTCAGCCCCGATCGGAACCGGATCGAATGGGTCCGGGCCGGCCATGATCCGGCCTGGATTTACGACCCGGCCGGGGATCGCTTCCAGGAACTCAAAGGGCCGGGCATCGCCCTGGGCATTGATCGGAATATAGTCTACCGATCCAACCGGAAATCCGGGTTTGCGGCGGGCCAGATCATCATCCTCGGCACCGACGGGATCTGGGAAGGGCGCAACACCGCCGGCGAGATGTACGGCAAGGACCGGTTCCGGGACATCATCCGGCGACATGCCGACGCCGACGCCGAAACGATCCTGGACGCGGTGTTCCAGGACCACGCCGCCTTCACGCGGGGGACCCAGACCCTCGACGACGTGACCCTGGTGATTCTCAAGCGCGTTACCTGATCCCGCTCACCACCTCCAGCCCAAAAACCGCATCGACCACGCCGATCCGGCCGTCTCCGTCGGCGTCGTTTTTCAGAAAGACGGCGTCCGTTTCCCGGACG
>CAZZBE010000085.1:0-16978 GCA_964652715.1 uncultured Desulfobacteraceae bacterium | reverse complement strand
TAATGTACAGAAAAAAATATCGCATCCATTTTGTGGGCATCGGCGGGATCGGCATGAGCGGCATCGCCGAACTTCTGCTCAACCTGGGCTACCGGGTGTCGGGCTCCGACCTGAAGCGGTCGGACATCACCGACCGTCTGGCGGAACTGGGCGGGACGGTCTACGCCGGCCATGCCGCGGATCAGATCCAGGGGGCCGACGTGGTGGTCACCTCTTCGGCGGTGGGGCCGGACAATCCCGAGGTGGCCGCGGCCCATTCGGCCGCGATCCCCGTCATTCCCCGGGCCGAAATGCTGGCCGAGCTGATGCGGCTCAAATACAGCGTGGCCGTGGCCGGGGCCCATGGCAAGACCACGACCACCTCCCTGGTGTCGTCGGTGCTGGCCGCCGGAGGCCTGGATCCCACGGTGGTCATCGGCGGGAAGCTCAAGAACCTCGGGACCAACGCCCTGCTGGGCGGCGGGGAGTTCATCGTGGCCGAGGCCGACGAGAGCGACGGCTCGTTTCTCAAATTCTCCCCCACCATCGCGGTGGTGACCAACATCGACCGGGAGCACCTGGACCACTACGGCGACCTGGACGAAATCAAGGCCGCCTTTCTCACGTTCATCGACCGGATTCCGTTTTACGGGCTGGCGGTGCTCTGCCTGGACAACGAATCGGTCCAGTCGCTGATCCCCCGCATCAAAAAGCGGTTCACCACCTACGGCATGACCTCCCAGGCCGATTTTCAGGCCCGGGACGTTCGGTTCTCCGGGCTCTCCAGCCGCTTTACGGTCGTCCACGAAAACCATCAACTGGGGGAGATCGAACTGAGCCTGCCGGGTCTCCACAATGTCTCCAACGCGCTGGCCGCCATCGCCGTGGGCGCGGAACTGGACATCCCCTTCGATACGATCCGGTCGGCCCTGGAGACCATCGACGGGGTCCAGCGGCGTCTGGAGATCAAGGGCGAACGGGACGGGGCGATCGTGGTGGACGACTACGGCCACCATCCCACGGAGATCAAGACCACCCTCCAGGCGGCCCGGTCCAGCTGGCCCGACCGCCGGCTCGTGGTGGTCTTTCAGCCCCACCGGTACAGCCGGACCCGGGCCCTTTTCGACGAATTCACCCGGGCCTTCTACGAATCGGACGCGCTCTTGCTCCTGCCGGTCTACTCCGCCGGGGAATCGCCGATCCCGGACTGTCCCACCAGCCGGAATCTGTGCGAATCCATCAGCGCCCACGGCCACCGGGACGTGACCTGCGTGGACGATTTCCAGGGCGCCGTCGATCGTCTGAAAAACGAATTCGTTTCCGGGGGCCGCGACAGCGTGCTGCTGACCCTGGGCGCCGGCGATGTCTGGAAAATCGGGGAGACCTTTCTTGAAGCTTGACCCAGACGCCCGGCGATGGCTCCGGGACCTTTTGGGGGACGGCGTCGCCTTTGACGAACCCATGGCCCGCCATACCTCCTTTCGGGTGGGCGGGCCGGCCCCGGCGCTGGCGCGTCCCGAAGATCAGGCGGCTGTGGAACGGTTGGCGGCGGAGCTTCGGGACCGGGACATCCCTTTCATGGTGGTCGGAGACGGAACCAATCTGCTGGTTCGGGACGGCGGCCTCCGGAAAGTTGTAATTGTTTTGACAAACGCCCTGAATACCATTAGGTATAGCCATGAAAACGCCGACCGGCCGTGCGTCGAGGCCATGGCGGGCGTCCGGCTCGCCGCCCTCTGCCGGTGGGCCCTGGAAAACGGAATTTCCGGAATGGAAATGGCCCTGGGGATCCCCGGAACCGTGGGGGGCGCCGTCCGGATGAACGCCGGCACGGGGTTGGGCGCGGTGGGCGACGTGATCCGCTCGGTCGCGTTTCTTTCGCCCGACGGGCGGGTGGCGGAGCGGGGCCGGGACGAGCTGGATTTCCGGTACCGGGGCCTCCGGGGAAGGGAAGGTCATGTGGTTCTGGGCGCGGTCTTCCGTCTCAGGCGGAACGGCGCTTCTCCGGGTGAATTGAAGGAACGCGCCCGGGAGATCCTGGCCGAACGCCGAAGGGGCCAGCCGGATCCCGGGGACGGCCGGAGCGCCGGCTGCTTTTTTAAAAATCCGCCGGACGGGCCCCCGGCCGGGGCCCTCATCGACCGGGCCGGTCTGAAAGGGGCTCAAGTCGGCGGGGCCATGGTGTCGCCGCGCCACGCCAATTTCATCGTCAACACGGGGGACGCCGCGGCCGCGGACATCCTGGCCCTGAAAGACCGGATCCAGGAAACCGTCCGGGACCGGTTCGGCATCCGGTTGGCGCCGGAGGTGGAGATTGTCGGAGAACAACGGCATCCGGTCTAACGGAAAATCCGCCCGGAAAGGGGTCCGGAAGAACAACCACGCCCATCGGTTCGGCGGGTCGGGGGATGGCCTGGCCCGTTTGGCCGCGCTGGCCCCGGCCGCCCGGGTCGTCGGCGGGCTGGCCCTGGCGGCCGCCATGAGCCTCGGCTTTCTTCTGGCCCACGATTTTCTGACCCAGTGCGAGTATTTCAGGGCCGAGGTCGTTGCCGTGGAAGGCTGCCGGCAACTCCAAGAAAAGGATGTGCTGCGCCAGGCCCGGGTCGCCCGGGGGATCAACATCCTGTCGGTCAATTTGACCCTGACCCGGAAGCGGCTGCTGGCCCATCCGTGGATCGCCGACGCCCAGGTGAGCCGGGAACTCCCCTCGGCGATTCATATCCGGGTGCGGGAGCATACGCCCCTGGCGGTCCTCGACATGGGGAAAGACCGCCGATACATCATGAATATCGACGGCGAGATATTCAAGGCCTATAGAGCGTCCGACCGGCTGGACGTCCCGGTGGTGCGGGGGCTCGAATTCATGGACATCCCCCCGCCGGACCGGACCGGCGGCGATCCGTTTCAGGCGGTGATCACGGCGCTGACCATGGGACGGCGGCCGGCCGGCGTGCTGTCGAACGGATCCATCCGGGATATCCGGGTGGACCGGGAGATGGGACTGACCCTTCACCTGTCCGACGCCGCGCCCGGGCCGTTCAGGGCCGTGGGAATCGGTTTCGACGATCGCGCCAACCATCGCGGGTATGCCGTCAAATACGAGCGGCTCCGGGAGATCATCGATTTTTTCCGGCGGGAGGGAGAGGGGATTCGCATCGACGCCATCGATCTCAAGGATCTGGACCGCATCGTGATCGACCCCGCCGCGGGGGATGCCGCGGAAGACAGAGGACGGGAAACCGAATCGCTCTCCGAAGACCAAAAGGAGGTTTAGAGTGCATGGACAGGAAGAAATCATTGTCGGGCTGGATATCGGCACGACAAAGATCTGTGCGGTAGTCGGCGAACTCTCCGGGAACGACATCAACATCATCGGGATCGGAACCCACCCCTCCATCGGGCTTCGCAAGGGCGTGGTGGTCAACATCGAATCCACCGTCCAGTCGATCAAAAAGGCCATCGAGGACGCCGAACTGATGGCCGGCTGCGAAATCTCCTCGGTCTACGCCGGCATCGCCGGGGGCCACATCACCGGGTTCAACAGCCGGGGCATCATCGCCATCAAGGGCAAGGAGATCGCCCAGCACGACGTGGACCGCGTCATCGACGCGGCCCGGGCCGTGGCCATCCCCATGGACCGGGAGGTGATCCACGTGCTGCCCCAGGAGTTCATCGTGGACGACCAGGCGGGGATTCTCGACCCGGTGGGCATGGCGGCGGTGCGGCTGGAGGCCAAGGTCCACATCGTCACCGGCGCCGTCACCTCGGCCCACAACATCGTCAAATGCGCCAACCGGGCCGGACTCGACGTCTGCGACATCGTCCTGGAATCCCTGGCGTCGGGGGAGGCGGTCCTGGCCGACGAGGAGAAGGAACTGGGCGCGGCCCTGGTGGATCTCGGCGGCGGCACCACCGATCTGGCCATCTTCTCCAACAAGAACATCAAGCACACCTTCGTTTTGGCCCTGGGCGGCAACAACATGACCAACGACATCGCCGTGGGCCTCCGGGCGCCCCTGGCCGAAGCCGAAAACATCAAGAAGACCTACGGCACCTGCATTTCGGAAAACATCGGCAGCGACGAGATGATCGAAGTGCCGGGCATGGGCGGCCGGAAGCCCCGGAAGCTCTCCCGGCAGATTTTGGGGGAGATCCTGGAGCCCCGGATGGAGGAGATCTTCACCCTGGTCCAGCGGGAGATCTACCGGGCCGGCATGGAAAACGTCATGGCGTCGGGCCTGGTGCTCACCGGCGGATCGGCCCTGCTGGACGGCGTGACGGACGTCGCCGAATCCATCTTCAATCTGCCCACCCGCCTGGGCAAGCCCCGGGGCATCGGCGGCCTGGTGGACGTGGTCAACAATCCCATGTACGCCACCGGCGTCGGACTGGTGATGTACGGCGCCCGAAACCAGAGCGCCAACAAGTTCCGCATCCGGGACGCCAACATCTTCAACCGCGTCATGAACCGGATGAAGCGGTGGTTCAAAGAGATAATATAATTTGACCCCTGGAGAAAAATCGGGTAGGCTGTCGCCATCTGAAATCCGTATACGTTCAGCCAATGTTCAGGAGGTAGGGCACGATGTTTAGCTATCCAGAGACCAACGGAAAATCCGCCAAAATAAAAGTCATCGGGATCGGCGGCGCCGGCGGAAACGCCATCAACAACATGATCGATTCCAATCTCCAGGGCGTCAACTTCATCGTGGCCAACACCGACGGCCAGGCGCTGGGCATCTCCAAGGCCCCCCAGAAGATACAGATCGGCGACAAACTCACCGAAGGGCTCGGCGCCGGCGCCAACCCCCAGATCGGCCGGGAAGCGGCCAAGGAGAGCGCCGAAGCCATCCGCAACGCCCTCAAGGACGCCCACATGGTCTTTATCACCGCCGGATTCGGCGGCGGCACCGGCACCGGCGCCGCGCCGGTCATCGCGGAGATCAGCAAGGAACTCGGTTCCCTGACCGTGGCGGTGGTGACCAAGCCCTTTTCCTTCGAAGGCCGCAAACGCTTCCGGCAGGCCGAGGAGGGCATCGAGGAACTCAAGGATATCGCCGACACCGTCATCACCATCCCCAACGACCGGCTCCGGGGGCTGGCCTCCAAAAACGCCACCATGATCGACATGTTCCGGAAAGCGGATGAAATCCTCCTCCACTCGGTCCGGGGCATCACCGACCTGATCCTCATGCCCGGCCTCGTCAACCTCGACTTCGCCGACATCAAGACCACCATGCTCAAGGCGGGCATGGCCATCATGGGCATCGGCGCGGCCCACGGCGAAAACCGGGCCGTGGAAGCGGCCGAACGGGCCATCTCCCATCCGCTGCTGGAAGACCTTTCCATCGCCGGCGCGACCGGCGTGCTGATGAACATCACCTCCTCCAGCGACCTCACCATGGAGGAGATGACCGAAGCCTCCGAGCGGATCTACAGCGAAGTGGGCGGGGACGCCGAGATCATCTGGGGCGCGGTCATCGACGACAACCTGGGAGACGAGATGCGGGTGACGGTCATCGCCACCGGCATCGGCGGCGGGCCGGAATCGGCATTGCCCGAGCGGCGCCAACCGGCCCCCAAATTCCAGCGGAAGCCCCGGGAGACCAAACCGGAAGCCCAGGCGGAAGACTACGACGCCCCCACCTTTCTCCGGAAGAAAAAAAAGGAAAAAGAAAAATCCCGGGAAGAGGCCGCCGAGGCCATCGACAAGCCCTACCGCGGCCCCAAGGGGATGGAGATCGACAACGAAGACCTGGACATCCCGACCTTTCTGAGGAGAAAAGCCGACTAGACGCAACCGGCGGGACCGCCCCTCTGCCGGCGTCCCTCCGCTGACGCCGCTGTCACCGCTGACGCTATGACATGGAAACCGGACAGATCATACGACGCGCTGCTTAAGGCCGAAACCGGGGCCATCCGGAAGGACGGCGGCGCGTTCCTGCGGGTGGCCCTGGTCTATCCCAACGCCTACGGGATGGGCATGTCCAATCTGGGGTTTCAGACCGTCTACGGTCTGCTGAACCGGATGGACGGCGTCGCCTGCGAACGGGCCTTTCTCCCCGCCCCCGCCGGCGCGACCGGCATCGTCACCCTGGAGTCCGGCCGCCGGCTGGCGGAGATGGATGTGATCGCCTTTTCCATCTCATTTGAAAACGACTATCTCCACCTGCCGACCCTTCTCAACGCGGCGGGACTGCCCCTTCTTTCCGAGGCGCGCACCGGGGCCCACCCCCTGGTGATGGCCGGCGGCGTCGCCTGCCTCATCAACCCCGAGCCCATCGCCCCCTTCATGGACGGATTTCTCCTGGGCGAAGCCGAAGCGGGGCTGGAACCGCTTTTCGACATCCTCGCCGAGGATCTGCGGCGGGAGGACCGGTCGTCCCTTCTGGCCCGCCTGGCCCGGACCGTCCCGGGCTTTTACGCGCCGCGGTTTTACCGGCCGGCCTATTATCCCGACGGGCGGCTTCGGGACGTCGTCCCGTCCCAGGGGGTTCCGGAAACGGTCCGACGCCAGTACCCGGCGGATCTCTCGAACGTAGCCACCTGCAGCGAGGTGCTGGCGCCCGGGACAACCTTCGACAACGCCTTTCTCATCGAAGTGAGCCGGGGATGCCCCCATGGTTGCCGGTTCTGCGGCGCCGGCTACGTCTACCGGCCGGCGCGGTTCCGGTCCGGGGACACCCTTCAGTCCTGCATCGAAAAAGGCGGCGCCCTGTCGCGGCACATCGGCCTGGTGGGCGCGGCGGTCTCCGATTTTCCGGACATCGGCGGCATCTGCGCCCGGTTCGATCACAGCGATGTGCGGTTTTCCTTCAGCTCCCTGCGGGCCGACGCCCTCACCGGCGACCTCCTGGACACCCTCAAAAAAAGCGGGGTCAAGACCGCCGCCATCGCGCCCGACGGCGGGTCCGAGCGGATGCGGCGGGTCATCAACAAGGACCTGACCGAAGCCCAGATCCTGGAGGCCGCCGGAACCCTGGTCGCCGGGGGCATCCCCAACCTGAAGCTCTATTTCATGGTCGGTCTCCCCACGGAGACCGAATCGGACGTGACGGCCATCGTCGATCTGTGCAAGGCGATCAAGGGCCGGTTCCTGGCCGTCAGCCGCGACCGGGGGCGCATCGGGGTCATCACGGTCAGCGTCAATCCCTTTGTGCCCAAGCCCTTCACCCCCTTTCAGTGGGCCCCCATGGCCGACGTCGCGACCCTCAAAAAGCGGATCAGGCGAATCAAAAAGGATCTCAAGGGCGTGGCCAATCTCCGGATCAGCGCGGCGTCTCCGCGAACCGCCCATGTGCAGGGGCTTCTGTCCCGGGGGGATCGGCGGGTCGCCCGGATTCTGACGCTGGCCCACGCAAATGGGGGCAACTGGGCCCAAACCCTCAAGGAAGCGCCGCTGCCGCCGGCATTCTACACCACCCGGCCCCGTTTTCGGGAGGAACGGTTCCCCTGGGAGATCGTCGATCCCGGGGTGGACCGCGCCTATCTGTGGCGGGAATACCAGCGGGCCCTGACCGGCAGGACCACCCCGCCCTGCCCCGCGGACGGCTGCACCCGGTGCGGCGTCTGCGCCGGCGGGGCGGAACCCGCGGCCGCGGCCGCCTCGGCTTAGCATTTCGGGCTTTTTCATTATGGTCGCGTTCATCATCGTCATCCTGAATCGAAAGATTCCATACTGTTTCTTTTTAACCCTCCAGGAAAAGGAGAAGACAATGACCGGAATATCCTTACGCGCGTTTCTCGGATGGACGCTCCTCCTGTCTCTGATCGCCTTCGGGCCGGCCCCGTCCGCCCAGGCCATCGGAACCCCTCACCTCGTTTACGGGGACCTCGCCACGTCGAACGAGACGACGCCCGCCAACGACAAAGTGGCCATAGAGGCCTTCATCGCGTCCCGACCGGACGAGATCCTGACCGACGCCCATGCCGGAACCGGCTACCGGGACGGACAGTGGTGGGTCGAAGCGGGGAATTTCCCGACCCCCTGGGCCGAAGGCGAGACCCTGCGCCTCGTGGCCGCCAACCTGAATACCGGAGAAAGCCGGTCCCAAACCATCGTCCTCGGCGCCGAAGGCCAGCAGCAGACGGACCTGATCGTTCCCCCCGGCGGCGGAATCGACGATGGGGATGACGACGGGGACGACACCGACACCGGAGACGGCGACAGCGGCGAGACCAACAACTGCTTCATCGCGACCGCCTCGGGCCAAAACGGATATGGATGGGCGGCCGGACTCCTTCTCCTCCTCGGGGCGCTGACGGCGGTTTTGGGACGCCAGGGAAAAACCCGCCGCCGCTTCCGGGCTCTGCTGGCCGTACCGGCCATGGCGCTGCCCCTTCTTTTCTTTGGACCGGCCCCGGCCCAGGCCGTCACCGCCAGCTTCAGCCTCCAGACCGGCATCAACGCCGTTTCCATGCCCGTGGGCAATTCCGGCATCGCCACGGCGGCGGACCTCATCGCCGACATCGGCGACGGGGCCCTGTCGGTCCGATACTGGCGCAACTCCCAGCAAGCCTATGTCATTCATCAAAGGGGCGAAGAAGCGACCGATTTCGCTATCGTTCCGGGCCTCCCCTATTTCATCGAAATGGACCGGGATTTCATCTGGCACCTGGAAGGGGACGCCTTGCCGGCCCGGAACCAGGATCTTGTCACCACCCAGTCCACCGACGTCAACGCCGTTGCCATCCCCCTGGAACGGACGGATCTCCGGGACGCCGAACAACTGGCCAATGAAATCCCCAACTGCGACACCGTCTGGTACTGGGATACGGAGCGGGGCGGGTACGTGGGCCATCCCATCGGCACCACCATCAACAATTTCTCCATCGAACCGGGATACGGCTATTTCGTCAACGTCGACCAGGGCGGCGCCTGGAACCAGACCGGCGGAGGAGATACCGACAACGTCCACGGCGTGGCTCCCGGCAGCGCGGTTCAGTTCCGGGTCCGGGTCTCCCAGGCCGTCATGGGCGACCTGACGCTCCCCCTGACCTACGAGATCACCCGGGCGGTGAAAGAGGACGCGGAAATCGACGTGCCGGAAAACCTGTCTTTTAACGAGGAAACCGGCGAATTCTCCTGGAGACCCACCGTCGATCAGATGGGCGCCTACGCCTTCGAGGTGAAGGTCATGGACGGGGACATGTATTCCGAGACCCAGACCGTCTATGTGACCGTGGGAACCGACGACCAGCTCATCTCCGACGCCGCCGCCTCCCCCATGTTCATCACGCCGGCCGCCGACGGGGAGACCGTCATCTTCTACACCCTGACCGAGGCGGCGGACGTGACCATCGATCTTTACACGGCCGGCATGTCCATCGACGCCCAGGGCGACGGCCGGTTCCAGCGGGAGTTCCTGACGACCCTTCTGGACCGGGAGCCCAGGCCGGCCGGGGAGAGTTCCTTTACCTGGGACGGCCGGAACGGGAACGGGGAGATCGTGCCGCCCTCCGCCTACGTCTTCATCATCAAAGCCGAAACCGACGACGGCCGGCTGAGCGTCTGGGGATTCGACTACACCGGCGGCGACGTCACCGTGTCCGACGGCGCCGTCGTCGATCCGGAGACGGGCGAGCCCGCGGCGTCCTTCAACCCCTATGCCGGCGAAACGGTGGAAATCCGCTACAGCCTCTTCCAGCCCGCCTGGGTGACCATCGGCGGGGAAAACATCCGGGGCTTCGCCATCGAGGGCGCGCCCCGAAACGAAGGGACCAACACCGAGTTGTGGGACGGCAAAAACACCCTGGGCGAAGTGGTCGCCGACGGGACCGTCCTCCAGTTGAACGCCAAGGCCGAACTCCTGCCGGAAAACGCCATCGTGGTCCAGGCCCCGCCGCTTCCGGGGGACGTCGTCGCGTCGATCACGGCCGAACCCTATGTCATGACCCCGGCTTACGGCGACGTGTCCACCCTCCGTTACACCCTGGCCCGGGACGCCGCCGTGGAGATCCGGATCAAAGACACCCAGGGCAACGAATGGGTTCATATGGAAAAAGAGGCCCGGACCGCCGACGATTACACCTCGGTCTGGAACGGCCTCAACGGAGAGGGCCGCTATGTGCGGCCCTGGAGCGAACCCACGGCGCCGGGCGCCGGCGGGCCCCAGGAAGATTTCACGGTGGAAATCGTCGCCTATGACGATGCGGATCGGGTCATCGACCGAAAGCAGACCAACATCCACGCCTACCGATAAAAAGGAGCTGTCCCCTATGAACCGAGCGATTCCAATTTTGTTGGCCTGCGCCCTCCTGGCGGTTCCGTCCGGTCCGGTCTTCGGCGACATCCCCCATCCGGACGCACTGCCCGTCGATTTTCTCCTGCGGGTCGACGTATCCGTGGAAGGCGGAGACGATTACGCGAAAGCGGCCCGCATCGTGGACACGGTCTGCCGGTTCCGGCTGGAGACCACGGAACCCGGGGCCGACCGGCTGCGATACGATATCTCCCTGTACCGGGACGGAAAACTGGTCCGCACCTTGCGCAACCGCCCCCTGCCCATGACCCTGAAGCGCAGCTACCGGGGGATCGCGGACGGGGATTACGACATCACCTTCGTGGCAAAGGACGACGTGGGACGGATCGGCAAAGGCGGCGTGACCCTGAGGGTCCGACACGGATCGGAATGATTCTGCGGAATAACGGCGGTCGACCCGATTTACCGGAAGGCCGAAACAGACGGATAAGGAGTTGAAGCCATGTTGTGGATAGAAAAGCGTAGAACAGGAAAGAGCATGTTTTGGGCGGTGGCGGCGATGGTCGGCATCCTGGGGATCGCCCTTCCGGCCGCCGACGCCGTCGGCGCCGGCAGTTTAATCGGCGGCACGTCCATCGGCGACGTGGAAGCCCTGGCCAGACGGGGGACGGCGGAACCCATGGCCCTCCCCGTCCAAAACGGGTGCCGGGCATCGGAATCCGTGGCCCTCCACACCGGGGAATTCACCTGGTCCCTGGACGACCTGGTCCTTCCGGGCCGGGGCCCCGATCTGGTCCTCACCCACACCTATAAAAGCGGCGGCAACATCCGGGGGCCGTGGGGCCGGGGATGGCATCTGAGCCTGGATCTCCGGGTCCTTCCCCTGGAAAACGGCAACCTGCTGCTCGTGGACGGAACCGGCCGGAAGCACGAGTTCGTCAAGCGGGCCGACGAACCGGGGTATGATCCGCCGCCGGGGATCCATGACGTGTTGACCGCCAACGAGGACGATACCTTCACCCGCACCCTCAAAAACGGAACGCAACACCACTTCGACGCCGACGGCAAGCTGACGCGGATCGAAGATCCCAACGGGAACGCCCTCGCCTTCGAATACGAAGCGGAGAAGACGGCGGTGACGGGAACCTCCCGCTTTTTCGTGGATCTGGAAAGCGGAGACCTGGCCCACATCGCCAGGCTGACCCGGATCACCGACGCCGTCGGTCGGGAGGTCGTGTTTTCCTATAACGACGCCGGCCGGTTGACGGAAATCTCCGGGCCCGGTGAACGACGGATGAGCTACACCTGCGACGAAGGGGGAAACCTGGTCCGGATCACCGATCCGGCCGGCGATTTTTACGCCTTTACCTACGACGACCGGCATCGGCTCCTGACGGTCGCCGACCCCGAAGGGGTTGTCTACATCGAAAACACCTACGACGCCCGGGAGCGGGTCGAGACCCATAATCTTAACGGCAAGACATTCGCCTTTGCCTACGATGCCCAAAACCAAACCACCACCGTCACAAACCCCAACGGTTCCAAGGATCAATACGAATTCACCGCCTGCTGCGGCAACCCGACCCGGATCGCCCGGGACGTCGACGGTCTCAACCTCGTCACGGAATACGCCTATGACGAGGACATGAACCTCCTGTCGGCGACCGATCCCAAGGGGAATGTCGCCGAATACACCTATGACGGCAACGGCAATATGCTGACGGTCGCATATCCGGACGGCGCCGAAACCACCTACACCTACACCGCCGATTTCAACCGGGTGGCGACCCTCACCGACACCCTGGACCGTCGGACAACCTTTACCTATGACGACAACGGGAACCTGACGCAGGTCAGGGACGCGGCCAACAACCGGAAAGATTTCTCCTATAACGCGGCAACCGGCGATCTCATCGCCATCGATCTGGGCGGCCCCATCACCCAGTTCGCCTATAATGATCACGGATATGTATCCACCATCACCGATCCTGCGGGCAAGGACGTCGCCCTCGCGTACGACGCACTGGGCAACCTGACCGCCCTCACGGACCGAAACGGCAACACCACCACCTTCGGCTACGATAACAAGGGCCGCCTGGTCGCGGTGACCGACGCCCTGGAGAACACAACCCAATTCACTTACGATAAAACCGGCCGGCTGCTGGAGCGGATCGACCCCCTCGACCACTCCGCCGCTTTCACCTACGACGATTTCGGGCGTCTTCAGCAGGTGATCGACGGCTTGAACAACCCCGTCGCCCTGGCCTACGACGACGCCGGCAACCTCCGGAGCGCGACCGACGCCGAAGAGAATGCTACGGTGTACGCTTACGACGCCATCGGCCGCTTGACCGAAATCACCGACGCCCTGGAAAACAAGGTCGTTTACGCCTATGATCCCGCCGGCAACCTGACCAGCATCACCGACCCCAGGGGCAACGAAACCGTCTTTGCCTACGACAACCGGGACCGGATCACCCGGATCACCTACCCGGACAACACCTTCGAAACCTTCGAATACAGCATCGTGGGGAACAGGGTCTCCATGACGGACCGTAAGGGCAATGAAAAGACCTTCACCTACGACAATCTCAATCGGATGGTCAAAAAAACCTACGAAGCCGGCGCGGAAGTCGCCTACACCTACAATGCATTGGGCCGCCTGACGTCTTCGGACAACGGCGTCCATGCCACCGAATACGTGTACGACAGCCTGGGGCGGGTCGCCGGCGTTTCCCAGGGCAACAAAAACGTCCAGTATACCTATGACGCCGTCGGCAACCGGATCGGCGCCACCTATCCGGGACAGGCCAATGTCCAGTACACCTACGACGCGCTGAACCGGCTCAAACAGATCAAGACCGGGACCCTGATCTTCGCGGACTATACCTACGATAACGCCGGACGGCTCACCGGGGCGGCCCTGGCCGACGCGGTCATCCAGCGCGCCATCGACTACGACGCCGCCGATCGGATGATCCGCATCGCCAACACCGTGGATGGTGAAAACCGGGCCAAATTTGAATACACCTATAACCAAGCCGGCGACCGCACCCGGAAGACGGTTCGAGACGCGGCGGTCCATTCTTACACCTACGATGCCGTATCCCGGCTCACCCAGGCGGATTATCCGGGAACCTCCGGCTTTACCGATACGATCTTCGCCTACGACCCGGCGGGGAATCGAAGCAGCGTCAATGCCGGCGCCGCGGCCCAGTACACCGCCAACGCCATGAACCAGTACAGTCAGGTGGGCGGCGCCGACTTTTCATGGGATGCCAACGGCAACCTGATAAACGACGGCGTCAACACCTATGCCTACGATGTGGAAAACCGGTTGACCCGTTTCGATTCGCCGGATGAGACGATCCAGTACACCTACGACGACGCCGGCCGGTTGATCACCCGCGGCGACGGCACGGAAACCGTCACCTATGTCTATGATTTCGACCGGATCATCGCGGAATACAATACGGACGGGGAATTAATCCAGAGATACATTTACCGGCCGGACACCGGGGAACTGGTCGCCGCCACCAAGGGGTTTAACCAACAGCATTATTATATGACGGATGCGCCGGGGTCGGTGGCCGAAATCCTCGATCCCGCGGGCGCGCTGGTGGAACGGTATGCGTACGACGCCTACGGGAACGTCGCCATGACGGATGCCAACGGAGACCCGCTCGACGCCTCGACCATCGGCAATCCCTTCTTTTTCGCCGGCATGCCGCGCGACCCCACGGGCCTATACGTTGCCGGCAAGCGGTTTTACTCGCCGGACCTCGGACGGTTTATCCAGGCCGGCCCGTACAATCGAAGCGGGAACGCCTATACCTATGCGGGCAATGATCCCGTCAACGGCAAAACCGCCGCGGACTTCGCCATTCCCAAGGCCGCGGCCGGTCTGTTCAACGGCCGGCTCGACATCGCCTCGGGCGACCACGCGCCGACCGGAATGCCCTGGAGCGACGCCCTTGTTCCGAATCCGAACAGGGCCAACCTGTGCGGGCAGGGTTCGGCGACGCGATATCCGTCGCTGATTTCGGGTCCGGCGCCGCTGGAGGGGCTCCGCCCGGCGACGCCGGCGCCTTCGGTTCGGATTGATTAAAGCTACGCAGAGAATTCAATGATATAGACCGATATTCGGTCAATGCCCAATAAAAAGCCCCCAACCGCTGAGCGGTTGGGGGCTTTCTTCGGTTTGGCTTTTAGGCCGGAGGTTGATTCCCGGCCGGCGCCGCCGGGGAATGAATCCCCCGGCTACAAGCAAAACCCGGCTGAAGCCGGCTGTAACCGTTTTGATTTGCGATTCGGCTCGCTACAACTCCGACAAAATCTCCTTGGCCTTCTCCGCGCCGTCGAAAGAGTCGTCCAGGCTCAACGCCTTTTCCAGGGCCGCCCTGGCTTTTTCATTCTCGCCGTTTTGATGATAGGCCAGGCCCAGATGGTAATGGACCGCCGGGATCTCCGGGTTCTTTTCGATGCTGTCCATGAATTCGGCGATGGCCAGATCGTAGAACCCTTTTTTATAGTAGACCCATCCCAGGGTATCCATGACCGACGGGTCGTTGGACAGGTTCTCCCTGGCGGTCTGGGCGTAGCCGAGGGCCAGTTCCAGGTCTTTGTCCTGGTCCGCCAGCAGGTAGGCGAGGTTGTTGGCGGCCGGAGCGAACTTCGGATCGATTTCCAGGGCCTTGCGGTAGTGTTCCTCCGCTTTTTCCCGCTCCTTTTTCGAATCGTAGATGATCCCCAGCATCATATGGGGCCGGGCCTGGTTGGGGCTCTTTTCGAGGATGTCCTCGTACTGGGCGATGGCCTCGTCGGCCTCGCCTTTTCTCAGGTACAGGCCGGCGAGGGCGTAGTAGGACGGGGCGAAATTGGGGGACGCCTCGATGGATGATTTAAAGGAGGCCTCCGCCGCATCCAGATCTTTCCGGATGGTGTGGGTGCGACCCTTGAAATTGTGGATCATGGCCCGGGCCAGCGCGTTGTCGCCGGCCTTCTCCAGCTGCGCATCGCACTTCCCGATGGCCTGATCGTACTCTTTCCGGGACAGATGAATCAGGATCACGTTGGAAAAGGCGTCCATCAGCGTGGGGCTGATATCCAGCGCTCTCTGGAAGCTGGCCATGGCCGAATCCAGCTCCCCCTCGAATCGGTCCAGCAACCCCAGCCGGTAATGGCCGGTGGGATTTTTCGGCGCCATCTCCACCAGGGATTGGAAGGCTTCCCGGGCTTCATCGAACTGCTCCTGCCGCAGCTGGATATCCCCGATGATCCGGGTGGCGTGGTAGCGGTGGGCGTAATCCTCCGGGGCGGCCATGGCCACCACCGCCTCGGCCTCCTGCCGGGCCTGGGTGTAATTCTGCTCCCGGAGGTGGATTTCGGCCAGGAGAATCTTGGTTCTCACATGCTCGGGATTTCGCTGGAGCGCCTCGCTAAGCGCTTCCCGTGCTTTGCCGAGTTCGCCTTTTTCGTAATGGGAATACCCTTTATAGTAATGAGCGGAGGCGGCCTCGGGCTCTTCCTTCAAGAGCTGATCGAAGAGCGTGATCGCCTCGTCGTACCGCCGTTCGAGGACCAGGAGTTCGCCCTTGAGCATCCGGGCCTGGAGGCTGTCCGGCCGTTTTTCCTGGAGCAGGTCGACGTACTTCCGGGCCTCGTCCCGATGTTTCTCCTTGATGTGGAACCGAGCCAGCGAGGTCAGGGCGTCCAGATCGTCCGGATCGGCGTTGTGGGCATTCTCATACATCTCCCCGGCCTTTTCCGTGCTTCCCATGGCCTCGTAGTAGCGGGCGGACGCCAGATAGGGGCGGACGCTGTCTCCGGGCGTCTCCACGGCCTTCAGGTAGGCGTCCTCGGCTTTGCCCGGATCTTTCATCATCATGTGATAGTTGCCGAGAACGATATACAGGTTGGAATCCTCCGGATTGGCCTCGACCAATCGGCGGATCTCATCCCCGGCGCTGTCGAAATCGTTTTTCCGCAGATAAAACTCGAAAAGCGCCAGTTTGAGTTCCACGGATTCGGGGGCCGCGTCGATGGCCTCTTTCAGAACGGCCTCGGCATCGTCGAAGCGCTCCTGACGCGCCAGCAATCCCGCCCGTTTCAAGGAGGCCCGCTGGCCGCCCTTATCGGACAGCCCGATCTTCTCAAGCGTGGAGACGGCCCTTGCGTACTCCTGGTTTTTGATGTGGAGATCCGCCAGCATATGGAGTGCATCCATGTTGTCCGGCGCTTTTTCCAGAACCAGATCAATGCGTTTTTGGGCCTCCTCCGGCTTGTTCGCCAGAAGGTAAAAGCCGGCCAGCTTCAGGCGGGCGTCGATATTATCCGGGTCGAGTCGTTCCACCGCCGAATATTCCCGAAACGCCTCCCGGGCCTCGCCAAGCTTCATATGCGTCTCGGCCAGCAGTTTGTGGGCTTCCAAATACTCCGGGTCCACCTGGATGGCTTTTTTGAGGACGATCTTGGCGCTGTTGTAGTCCTCGGCCTCGAAGTAGGATTCCGCCTCGCTGAAAAATTCCGCTTTCTTCTCTTCATCCGATTGACAGCCGGCGATAACAGGCGCCAACACGATCAGGGCCATACAGAGAATTGCACTCAGATGCTTCATTTTTCTCTCCTTTTTTTTGAATCCACTGAGTTCCGTCACATTGGTCTTTGTACCATATTTGAAGACCTGGCACAAAATATTTAACGCCTGCGTGGATGCCGGAGATCCACAAGCTTGGCCAGCAATAATCCTTGCTTATCTACAAGGATTGGGGATAAGCAAGGATTTTCCCCGCCAAGCG
>CAZZBE010000084.1:0-17183 GCA_964652715.1 uncultured Desulfobacteraceae bacterium | reverse complement strand
TGTCCCTCTATCTTAACTCCTAAACCCAAAAAACCGCTGAATCTTCCCCAGGATCTGGGCCGACAGGGTCTTTTCGGCTTCCCGGTCCGAGACGGTCTTTGCGGTGGCGGTGGCGGTGGCCTGTTTCCGCTTGACCAGGACGTCGGTGAGGGACCAGGAGATCTCCGGCTGGCGCTCCAGGAGGGGGGAAATGTCCTCTTTGGTGATCTCGTAGAGCAGGGTGTCGGTGACCGCCGCGAGGGTGGCCGTTCGGGGTTCGCCGGTGAGCAGGGCCATCTCCCCGAAGAAATCGCCGGCGCCCAGCCGGGCCACTTCCATGGCTTCCCGCTCGCCGGATTTGGCCCGGACGCTCAGAACCCCCTCGGCGATGACGAAAAGCGAGTCGCCGGCGTCCCCCTGCCGGACCACTTCCTGGCCCGGATCGTAATACCGGCGCTTCATCCGCTTGCCGAGATAGACCTTGGCCTCGTGGGAAAAGGGGTCGAAGATGTCCAGCTCCTGGAGGAGGGAAAGGGGCCGCGCCACCGTCTCCTTTTTGCCCTTTAAGGCCATCTGAATCTCGTGGCGCTCGGTGAGGAGCCGGATGCCGGCGTGATGGAGGTGGGTCCAGACGTTGAGCCAGATCATCTCGTTGTGGGCGAACTTCATGCCGTAATCCCGGACCACCACGGAGATGAGATAGTTGGCGGCCCAGGCCCGGCTGGGGCCGGTCATCTCGTCGGTGAGTCCCAGAAACCGGGTGGCCGGGGGCGGGTCGTAGACCACGCCGTCGGTGGCCAGGGCCGCGTTGAGCAGCACCTTCTTCACCCGCTCGGGTTCGTGATGCGGTTCCACATGGACGGTGAAATACTTGAAATAGGTGTCGTTGGGAAAGCTGAAGTTCTCGATGGAGGACTCCGAAGCCTGGCTGTTGGGGATGGACAGGATCGTCCGGTCCCGGGTCAGGAGCCGGGTGGTCCGCCAGTTGATGTCCACCACCTTGCCTTCCGTGAAGCTCCCGATTTTGACCCAGTCGTCGATGCGGAAGGGCCGCTCCAGGTTGATGGCGATGCCCGAAAAAATGTTGGCGATGTTGATCTGGACGGCCAGCCCCAGGATCATGGCGATGACCCCGGAGGTGGCCAGGAGGCTGGTGAGCTTTTGGTCGAAGACAAAGGCCACGATGGCGAACAGGGCCAGCAGGTAGATGATGAAGGCGATGATGTTCCGGACGATGTGGGGGATGTCCCGCCCGGTCCGATCCTCCAGCGGGACCCAGATGAACCGCTCCAGCCCCACGGAGAGAAAATGGGCCGCCGCCAGCCACCAGAGGACGTCGAAAACCGTGCGGACCGTCTCGAAATAGGTCGCGTTGAGGCGCGGCCCCATCTGCTGGAGGAGGCAGACCTCGGCGGACAGGAGCCAGACAGAGGCCACCAGGATCTGGAGTCCCCACAGGATCTTGGATTTGGGGCTCAGCCGAAGGGAGACGGCCCGGGGCAGCCGCCCCTTGATGGACTGGGACAGAAAGAGGCTGACGAGGGTGGCGATCAGGAGCATCCACCCGGCCCAGGCTTCCGGGACCTCCCGCCGGAGGGTGAACCGGTCGGGCTTGATGCGGATCCCCACGTTGAACCGGGAAAACTCCAGGGCGCCGCCGGGCAGGTGGAGGTAATCGGGGTCGCCCAGGGCGTCTTTCTCCGCGATGTCCTGGAAAAACCAGGCCCGGGCGATCCGCCACCCCTCCGTGGCGGCCATCACCTGGTTTTCCCGCATGTTCTCCGCCGGGGAGACGCCCTTTTTCAACCGCATCCCCAGGACGTCCTTGACGAAAATCAGGTTGTTCCGGTCAAGGCCCCGGGGCCGGAACCGCATCCCCAGGATGTGCTGCCCGAAGATGTGCTGGCCGGGCAGAAAATCGGACTGAAAGGGCGCTTTCACATGGTAGAGGTGGTAGACCTGATCGCCTTCGATCTGCTCCCGGACCGGTTCTCCCAGCTGGACCGGCTCCAGGGCGTTAAGGAATTCGATGTTTTTCAGATCGATGTCCCCCCGGTACCGGAACCAGAGGAAGAAATCGATGGCGGCGTTGAAGGTCTCGGGGTCCGCCTCGGTGATGGAATTGATCCGGATGCCGGTGTAGACCACGTTGATCTTGTAGGAATACCGGCCGTCGAAGAGGAGGATGCGCCCCTCCTTCACGGCTTTCTCGAAATTGGGGACGTCGTTGAGGTTGGGGATGGGGCGGAACTGGGTCATGGCCGAGACGATGTTCCGCCGCCGGTAGACGCCGATGAAGATGGGCTTCTGGGAGTCGCCTTTATCGTCGAAGTAATTGTAGCCGGTGACCCCCTCGATGGCGTCGTAGGGGTTGGTCAGGTTGGCCAGAAACCGGCGGATCTTCTCCCGGTCCGTTTCCAGCGTCTCCGGGCGGCCGGCGACGCCGGTCTTTTCCAGGGCCGCCACCAGGATCATGGCCGTGTCGTAGGCAAAGGCCGAATGCCAGCCCGGCTCCTCGCCGTAGGCGTCCAGGTAGGCCTCCTTGAACTGGAGCCCCTGTTCGTTGGTGGTGTCGAAGATGAGCGGCGTGGTCACGTACATGCCGTCGGTGTAGAAGCCGGGATTGGTCCGCTCCTTGGGAAATTCCCTGAAGATCTCCCGGAAGGATTCGGAGGAAAAGGCGTCGGGCCCCATGACGGGGTTTCCCACCAGGCTGTCCTTCATCAGCCGGATCAGCCGGGCGCCCTCGGGGGCGTGGGTGGCCAGAAAGATCACCCCGGCGTCGGGTTTGTACTGGAGTTCGTTGACGATCTGGATCAGGTTCTGGTCGAGCAGGTCGTCCTTGGCATCGAACCCCCACTTGTACTTCACCTCCACGCCCAGGGCCGAGCAGGTCTGCTCGAAGACCTTGGCGAGGTAGGCGCCGTACTCCTGGTCCTCGTGGATGATGCTGGCGGTCTTGTGGCCGAAGACCTTGTTGGCGTAGGTGGCCAGAAACCGGCCCTGGGACCGGTCGTTGAAGATGGTGCGGAAATACCAGGGGTTGTCCTGGGTGATCTTGACGTTGGTGGCCGCCGGGCTGACGGCCGGAACCCGGTAGGTCTTGTAAATCTCCCCGGCCCGGATGGAGCAGCTGCTGTAGTAATGGCCGATCACCGCCGCGGCCCGGCCGTCTTCGACGATGTCCGCGGCCCGCTTTTCCGCCAGTTCCGGCCGGTTCCGGTCGTCGTAGACGTCCAGGACCACCCGCTTTCCGTTCACCCCGCCCTGGCGATTGACCCTGTCGAGGTACAGTTCGATGCCCTGGAGAAAGGCGTTGCCCACGCCGGCGCTCTCCCCGGTCATGGGGCAGGCCAGGGCGATGTGGAGGGCGTCGTCGTCTTTCTGGAAATACGGGTGACAGGCCAGCCCCGAGACGATGGCGACCGCGAGAAAGCCGCGGACGACAGACCAGAGATAGAGCCGCTTTGTGTTCATGAAAAGATCCCGCCCGCTGGCCGGGGCTGGCCGGCCGTCAGTCCATGATGAAGGTCCCGCAGCCGAAATGGGTGTACCGGCCGATGTGGATCAGGGAGGCCAGGGCCAGCCAGCCCAGGAGTCCCTGCGACACGGTCCGGTCGAAGACCTGGAGCCCCGTCCACCGTCCGGGCCAGGGTTTGGGCGTCCGCGCCACGTCGTCCCGCGCCACGCAAATCTCCGTCGCCTCCCGGGAGGCGGCCATGAATTCCAGGGCGTCCCTGTCGTCGAGCATCGACCAGAAGGCATCGATATCATAATGGCGTCCGAAAAGCAAAGCGCTCAATCGATGGGTGAAGGCCTCCAGGATGTGGCCCGGCAAAGGCGCGTCCGCCGGCGGTTCGTAGAGGCTCCGGCCCGGCTGGAGTTCCACCGGGGTCAGCCAGGCCAGGGAGCGGCGGTTCGGCTGGGTTTCGAGACGGTTCGCCCATCCCCGGGCCCATTGATCGGGGGCGGGCCGGTATCCCAGATCGAGCCGTCCCTCCCGGGCCAGGGGGTCCCACCGGTCCCCGGAGGCGACGTAGACCGAATCGACGTCGAAATGACCCCACAGGCAGTGGGCGTACCGCCGGTCCGGCAACCCCTGGCGGCCCAGGGTCTCCAGGGCCGGAAGGATCACCTCCAGGAAAAAAGCGTGATCGGCGGCGTCGCCCAAAAGCTTCAGCTCCAGGAGAATGGGCTCCCCCCTTCCGTAGTGGCGTTTATGGGGATAGAAAAAAAGAACCGCGTCGATGGGCCAGGAGACGTCCGGCGGTCCCTGGAACCCCTTGACGCCCAGCAGCGGGGTCCCCCGCCCGGACCGGCTGTTGAAACACGGGTCCCAGTTGGCCAGGGCCTTCCGCCACGGCCGGGCCTCGGTCGTGGGAAGCCCGTCGGCGATGGCCGTGCCCAGGGCCAGGGAGAATTCCACCGCCGGAGGGTCCAGGAGCCGGACCAGGGGGGCGGAGACCCGGAGGGCGATGAGATACCGGAGAAGGTTAAACCGTATAGACGACATAATCGAGCAGATCGTAGAGGAGCCGGACCTGGGGTTTGGGCCACTGGCGGATCTTCCAGGCGTCGAGCATGTCCCGGGCCTCGGGGGAGAGGAACCCCATGAACCGGCCCCAGTAGAACCGCTCCTCCTGCGGGTCCGTCAGGTCGAACAGCTCGTGGAGCATCTGCTGTCCCTCGGGCCGGAGCAGGGACCGGAACACCGCCGCCATCTCCAGGAACCGGAGAAACTCGGTCGCATCGAAGACGGGGCCGGCCGCTTCGCCTTTCCGGTCCGCGGCAAAGAGATGATAGGCGTTGGAAAAAAACCGGACCCGCAGCAGGTCCGCCGGATACCGGGCCTCGAGATGGGCCGCCTTGGCCAGAACGTCCCCCATGCACCCCCTGGGGCTGTCGCCGGTGGTGGGAAAAACCTGGAGCAGCCCCTTGAGGCCGGTCCCGTGGTAGAGGAGCAGTTCCTGGAGCCAGACCTTGAGGCTCCGGCGATCCAGGGCCAGAAGAAACCGCTGGTCGTCCGCCACATGGGCGCCGCGGATCCGGCAGGCCGCCGACGACGACGGATAGAGCCGGTCCGGAACCCGGTTGACGAAGCCCCAGACCAGGACGGTGCGGCGGACGTGCCCCCGGGCGTCGTGTTCGCCCGAGATCACGGCCTGGCAGGCGGCGCAGTAGGGGGATTCGCCCCCGTCCCCGGGCGGATAGATCCAGCACCGGCGGCAGGGGCGATGGAACAGGGTCAGGGGCGGCCCGGGCCCGTCGTCCGGACTGAAAAGCCCGGGCCGGGCCGCCGCCAGGTTTAAAGTCGCCAGCAGTTCGCTCCCCTTCCGGCACCGGCGGAGCCAATCATAACGCGCCAGCATCCAGCGTCTTTTTCAGCTTGTCGTGGTGGCGGATGGTCTGGGGATCCAGGTAGTCCCGAACCGACAGGGGCCGGCGCCACTGGTCGGCGCTCTCGCCGGCGTATCGCTTGTCCCAGTCGATGAGAAAGCTCTCTTCCGCGATGCGGAGCCGGAGGCTGCCGAATCCCAGGTACCGGTGGTTGCCCAGCTTGTGGGCCATCTCCGGTTCCAGGGCCACGCACCAGATCAGTCGTTTCAGCTCCTCTTCCATCAGGTTCCAGAACCGGATCGTGAACCGGGCCCGCTCGCCGGGCGTCAGGGCCCGGAAATAGCTGGCCTGGACCGTGTCCGGCGAGAAATCCGTCTTTTCGTCGGCCGCAGGCGCCAGCGGCGCGTGGGGAAAGACCCGCCACTGGCCGTCGATGAAGGCGGGGTCCGCCTGGCCGCCGGGGGTCTCTTTCCATTGACCGCCCTTGAACCGCCATCCGCCATAAGGGTAGGGGACCTTGAACCAGACCGGTTCCTTTTGCAGGGCGTCGAAAAGGGCGGTGGTCACGGAGACCCGCCCCATGAGGGCCTGGTTGGGGCCGTCCCCCACCCAGCCGAAGAGGCTCTCGGCGGGATTGAGGCGGCCGATGGCCCCGCTCTCCTGGCGGGAATCGGTGGCGATGGAATAGATGTGGCGGATCATCCCCTTGAGGCTCCGCCCCGGCAGCGCGTATTGCCGGTCGCTCCCCCGCTTGGCCGCCTCGGGGGGCGACATGGAGAAAAAATCCCATCCGTTGACCCGCTGGCCGTCCAGATCGGCGGTGAAGGAGGGCTCGCCGCTTTCCCGGACGTTCATGGGGGTGAGGAGTTCGGCGTCCACGGTCAGCGTGCCGCAGTACCCGCCGAAGGCCCGGTGGGAGATGAACCCCTCGTTGGCCACCGGCGGGGTTTTGGATACGCCCTTGCCCTCGGGCGCGATGGGCTCGGCGGCCCTGAGGGCCGATTCCGCGTCGTCGCCCTCCAGGACCATGGCGCTCCACGGACCCGACGGCGTCGTGGGCCGGTCCCCGAACAGCGTCTTCCCGACCCCCGACGGGTCGCCGGCGAGCCACTGGAGCCGGGAGACCGAGCCGGCGGTCCAGCCGAAACCGGCGGTTTTCTCCCCGCCGATGGGGATGTCCCCGCGCCGGTAATCGTCGATGAGATGGAACAGGATGGAGAGCATGTCCAGGTCCTCTTCCCGGATGTCCTGGATGTCGAGCCGCGCCCCGAACTTGAGGGCCTTGCCGTAAGCGTAAAGATAGTCGTGCTTGGCCGATTCGATGGGCTGGCCGGTGGTGGGGTTCATCTTCACGCCGTCCATGGAGCACCAGGCGCTGTCCGGGGCGTTGGGGTCGACGAGGTAGGCGTCGGAGAAAAAGACCATGCCCCGCCGGCCCTGGGCGCCGAAGAGCCGGGTCAGGGCCTCGTCGGTCTTCCGGGTTTCGCCCCACAACGTCTTGAGGGCCTGGGAGGCCCGTTTCCGGAAAGCCCCCTTGAGGGTGCCGCCGGGGATATAGATCTCCCAGGCCCCTTTTTCCGACTGGGAGGGGGCCCAGGAGAGCATCCGCATGAAAATCGTGTCGTAGGGCTTGCCGTATTTTTTCGAGATCTCCCGGTTTCCCGGCCCACCGGCCCGGAAGTCGATGTGGCTGGGCTGGGCCAGCTCCTGCCGGGTCCGGTCGCGATAGGTCTTGAGGAATTCGATCTGGTTCTTGTCGTTGACGATGCTCTTGTTCAGGTTCTGGGCATTGAGCATGTGGCGGAAGCGGACCCGGCTGTGGGCGTCGAGGAATTCCCGCCAGGTGGCGGAGCGGATCCCCTCGGGGGGCATGCCGGGATCGTTCCACTGGTATTCGGTGATCTTCCCGTCTTTGAGCATGGTCTTGATCTGGAGGTGCTCCTCCCGGGACTTGATCTCGACGTCCACCCAGGCGTCGCTCCGGAGGAGCTTGACCTGCTGATCCACCTGCTCGTGGAGCCGGGGCAGCGCCGACTGGATCGGCGGGGTCAGTTTTTCGATGAGGGCGTCCTCGTCGTCGAGTTTGTCGGCCAGGTCGTCCCCCATCTTTCGATCCAATCCCAGACCGTCGGCCACTTCATGCCAGGCGTCGCGGTTCAGGTCCTGCTGTTCCATCTTGACGTGCTCCAGCTGGGCCGTCACCCGCTTGGACATGTTGGCCTTCTTGCCCAGGGCCTCGGCGAAGGCCGCGTCGGCCGCTTCTTCCGAGGGGAAGATCTGGCCGGCAAAAGGCTTGATCTTGTTGAGGAGCTTTTTGGTCAGGGCGTGCTTGCCCTTGCTCAGCTTGGAGATGGACGCCTCGGGCAACAGGTAGCCTTCGGCGCTGCCGGCGGACTGCTCCTTGAGCCAGATGGCCACGATCCGGGGCAGGAATTCCGCCAGCTTTCCCTTCCAGTCGTCGGTGTTGAGGATGGCCCCGCCCAGGACCATTTCCAGCCGCTGGCGAATGGGGGCCGGGATGTTCTTCATGGCCTCCACCAGGAGCCGGCCCTCGATGGCGGAGAAGGCGGCGGTATGGGGGTCGATCTTGCCCCAGTTCCACCCCACCAGGAGGGGGTTTTCGGCGTCGAAGGCCAGGTCGATCCGGAGGTGATTGGCCCCGGCCGAGAGTTTCGGCGGGGTCTCCGGCGTTTTGATGGGCGGATCCGTCAGCAGCCGGAGCCGCCCCAGCCCCTTGCTCTTGCCGGCGCCGAACCAGAACCGCCCTTCCCTGAGTTCCCGGAGAAGATAGTAGATGCGGCTTCGGTTGTCGTCCTTGTCCAGGAGGTCGTCGGCCACCTCCATGGAAAAGTCGAAGACGCTCTTTCTCAGGATCGTCTCCATCTTGTAGTTGGCGTTGGCCTCGGCGGCCCACCGGTCCTCGTTGAGGCGGATGCCCATGCGCATGTCGAAGAAATTGTTCCGGGGGTAGCTCTCCTTCTGGAGCTTGCACTCCACCCGGCGGATGAGCCCCCCGGGCAGGGCCGCGCCGTAGAGCCGCCGCCAGAGTTCGTTCAGCAGCCCGATGTTCTTGCCGTTTTTGGACTGGCCGATGAAGGCGTCCATGAGGGCCTGGGCCGTCCCCCCCACCTCCCCCGCCAGGGAGGCGAGGCGGTGGGATCCGTCCCCGTCCCGGGTGAAGAGGGTTTTTCGGGCGTTGCCCCGATAGATCGGCGATTCGGCTAAAAGCTCTCCTTTGATGCGCATGGCGTCTCCTCCGTATTGATGGTCGCGTTATTCGACAACAGCCGTTTTTGTGGGGAAAAACTGTACCATATCCGCGGAAGGATCACAAACGGAATTCGGGCGTCGGGGCGTTCGAACGAAAAAAAGGACGGGGTCCTGAAAAAGAACCGGCCGGCGATGGTTCAGGCATCGCCGGCCGGAGGGGGCTTCCGGGTCTTTTCGCCGCGGGCTATTTGGCCTTTTCCGACGGTTTAGCCGCCGCCTTTTTGGGCGCTTTGGCCTCCGGTTTCGCCTTTTTGGCCGATTCGGCGGACCGGGCCGCCGCCTGGTCGAGGGCCTTGTCGAGATCCAGGTGGTAGCGGACCGGTCCGCGGAATTCCTGATTGTCGCCGAACCGGGTATGGAGGGCGTACTCGGATTTGGGATCGGACCAGGAGGTGGCCATGGCCACGTGGCCCTTGGGGAACGGGGAAATCTCCACGTCGATGTAATCCCGGGGCGCCAGCGCGGTTTCCTTTTCCACCAGGTCGTCCCGCTCGCCGTAGCAGATGAGCCAGGGGATGTTCTTCTCCGCCAGCCGCTTAAGATTAAGGGTCCGGCCGAAGAGTTTCACCGGCAGGACGCCGTCTTTTGTAATCGGGGTGTTGTAGGAGGCGAAGCTCATCTCGGTGATGCAAAGCGGCAGGTCCGTCCGCTCGTAGGTCAGCCAGTAGTTGAGGGCCAGGGCGGTCTTGCTGATCTTGGGGACCTTCCCCTTGCGGGGGCCGACCATCATCATGTCGCGGTAGAAGGCCACCAGGGGGGCCTCGTTTTCGATGGACTTGAGCTTGTAGACCCAGCCCATGAGTTTGCCGTCGGCCACCTGGTTGCCGTTTGAAAGCGTTTTGGTTCCGTAATCCAGGTCGTTGAACCGCTGGGGCAGGCTCTGGAGAAACGCCGCCAGCCCGCGGCTCCGGGTGCCGTCCATGGGGGAGACGCAGGTGAGCAGGGCGTCCACCACGCCGTCCAGTTCGCCCGAGAGGATATTGCACACGGCGGAAAATCCGCCCTGGCAGTAGCCGTTCAGCGTCACCGGCTTGCCGTGGCGGGCCATGATCTTCTCGCAGAAAACCCGGGTGTCCAGGGCGTCGTCCTCCCCCGTCAGGGTCTGGAGGGCCGGGGTCTCGGTCACTTTTTTGAGGATCCGGATGTACGTGGGGATCCCCTGGTTGGCGTAGCAATGGGTGTAGCTGCGGTCATCGCCGGGCAGAAACCCGAGGATGTTGGCGCCGAGCACATAGGGGGGAATGATGAAGATCGGTTTGGCGCCGTCGTCGATCCGGACGTTGGGGTCCGTCGGCGCGATCTTGTAGACGTAAAACCGGTCGGATTCGGCGAAGAGTTCGTGGTGTCCCCGTTCGAAATGGAAGCCGTACTCGGGTTCGATGTCCCGGATGGCCTGGGGATAGACGTTGGCGACCCGGTCCATCATCCGGGCCTGCCGGGCGAAATACGCCTCCAGGTCTTCCTCTCCGTTTCCGGTCGCGGTGTTGAAGAGAGCCGCCATGGCGTTTTTCAGTTCGCCGCCGCCCACGTCGTTGAGGGCCCGGATGCTGGCCATGAGGTTTTTGAGGGCGATGTCCTGGTTGAACTCCGCCAGTTCCATATGGGAAAGGAAGGACTCCCACGGGGTGGTCGTCGTCATCCGCTCTCTTTCCGCCCGGGCGAAGTACTGGGTCGAGAGGAGATAGGGGATCATGAACTCGCTGGCATACCGGCTGAAACCGGCCCAGAAATTCTGAACCGCCCCCATCTGATGGGCCGCGATGTTGAGCGGTTTCATGAGGGCCGCTTCCATCTCTTCCGGAAAACCGGAATCCGCGCCCTCCGCCGGCGTTGGTGTCTTTGCCATAAATATCTCTCCTTAATGTCGCGCCGATTGTTCGCGGCCTCTTTTTAACGGCGCCGGCCGGCGACGCAGGGTCGCAGGCCGGCGTCGGTTCTATTGTTTCGCGCCGCTTTCCGCGCTTCCGGTTTCGGAGAAAAATTCCTCGACCTTGCTGAAATTGTCTTCCACGGTCTTCTTGAAGCTTTCACGGCCGGTCTTGTACGCCTGAATCCAGTCGTTGATCACCTTCTTGCCCTCGGACGGCAGCCAGTGAGCCTGATCCAGGAACGCCCCGGTCATCTTTTCGCCCTGTTCCTGTAGCGTGGTCATGGCATTGAAGGAATTGTCGAACGTGGTCTTCTGAAAGTCGATCATCTGTTTAAACATCTTTTTCTGATCCATGGTCATGCGGGTGCGCCTTTCTTTCCAGATTTAAGGATCTTCGGTGAATGCCGAAGCCGTCGGGTTCAGGGGAAAACCGCCTATTTGGCTTCGAACATCTCTTCCATTTTGTCGAATCCTTCGTAAACGGCCTTTTTGAAATCCTCGCGGGCCTTTTTGTAGAAGCGGATGGCGTCGCCCATGGCCTTTTTGTTCTCCTCGGGGATCCAGGAGAGCTGCTTCATGTAGCTTTCGGTCATCTGCTCGGTCTGATCCAGCACCATGGACATGGCGTTGAAGCTGCTGTCGAAGACTGTTTTCTGAAACGTCACCATCTGTTGACCCATCTTGCCGGGTTCCATCATCTTTTACCTCCTTAGTGATTGGGATGTCGGGGTTTCGATATCGCGGTTCGGACCGCGATCATCATGCTTAAGAGCTATAATAAAGCGAAGGACGCCGGATGTCAAGAGAAAAATGATGCATTGCACAAATCATAAATACACGCCTGAAACAACAGGCTTAGCCATATAATTATCTTGACAATTAGGTATTTAAATGAAAACATACCACTTGGCGCCGTGATTTTCGGCCCCGATTTGGTGCAGTGTAACATAACGAAAAGGAACCGCCCATGGATTCAAACAAGGTTACCCTGAAGAAATATCCCAACCGGCGCCTCTACGACACGGAAAAGAGCGCCTACGTCACCCTCAAAGATGTCGCTGAAATGATCCGGGAGGGGCGGGAGGTGGAGGTCATCGACGTCAAGACCGACGAGGAGGTGACGGCCTTCATCCTCACCCAGATCATCATGGAGAACGCCAAACGCCAGAACAGCCTCTTGCCCGCGCCATTTCTCCACCTGGTCATCCGGTTCGGCGAAGATCTGCTGAGCGAATTCTTCGAAAAATATCTGGAAAGGGCGATTCAGTCCTATCTGGCCTACCGGAAAAACATGGACGAACAACTGCGAATCTGCCTGGAGATGGGAATGGACTTGTCCTCCCTGACGGAACGGGTCATCCGGGACCGCCCAGGGTTTCCGGATGTTTTCGACGCCGCCGGCAAACGGGAGGCGGCGTCCGAAACGGATAAAAACCTAAAAAATTGATTTGAAATAAAAGAATGAATGCCCTATCATAAAATCAACACCGATCAGCATATTCCGCCACCCACAGAAAACAGACGGAGTTCGATATGGCAGACGAGAAGAAGAGGCCGGAAACAGACCCGATGTCATTTTTCGCCGACTGGATGAAATCCGCCGTCGATTTCTGGGGGAGCATGGCCGCATCGCACCCCGGCCCCGGCGAAAGGGCGGAGCGGGAGGACGCCGAAGGCCCGCCCGCGGACCCCGCCTGGAAGGCGCATAAAACGTGGGACTCCAGCGCCAGGGTGTTTGGAACCCTGCTGTCGTCCCTGGCCGAGCCCGACGGCATGGAGGCGGCCCTGAAGAACGCCGGCATGGTTCCCGATTTCGTCATGGACATGGCCCAGCAGACCCTGGACGCCTGGATGACCTTCAACAGCGAATGGATGGATCGGGCCTCCCGCATCGGTCAGCAGACAAAGACCTATTCATTCGAGAATATCGACCAGGAGATCTTCAAAGCCTTCCGGGAGATCTACGAAAAGGAATTTCAGAAATACCTCCAGGTCCCGCCCCTGGGCCTGACCCGCTTCCAGCAGGAACGCTTCAACCGGTACCTCGACAAGTTCACCCTTTACCAGACCGCCCTCAACGAATTCCTCCAGATGTTTTACATCCCCATAGAGAAATCGCTGCTGGCGATGCAGGAAAAATTCGAGGAGATGGCCGACAAGGGCGAACTCCACGACGATCTCCAGAGCCATTACCGCACCTGGATCAAGGTCCTCGAAGGCCACTATATGACCCTCCTCAAATCGCCGGAATACACCCAGGGCATGACCGACGCCATTGATGCCCTCGTTCAGTACAAAAAAGCGCGGGAGGAGATGCTCAACGACATCATCGGCCAGTTTCCCATCCCGACCCAGCGGGAAATGGACGAACTCTACAGAGACATCTACGAGATGAAAAAGCAGATCAAGTCGCTCACCAAGCAAATGGAGGCGTCCGCCGGCGCACCCCTCAACGCGAAAGGAGGCGGGACATGAGTCAATCCAAAATCGCCGTCGATCTCATCATGAAAAAACTGGCCGAGTCCACGGAAAAGACCAAGGACCGGGCCCGGAAAGCCTCGGAGGTGCTGTTAGGGGACCTGAAGACCGACCTGGCCACGACCCCTTACGAAGTGGTCTACAAAGAGGATCGGGTCAAGCTCAAGTACTACCGCCCGCCCGAACCCAGGGGAGGGACCCCGCTGCTGGTGGTCTACGCCCTGATCAACCGGGAAACCATGCTCGATCTTCAGCCCGGCCGAAGCGTCGTCCAGACCTTTCTGGACAAGGGGCTGGACGTTTACATGGTCGACTGGGGCTACCCCACCCGGAAGGACCAGTACCTGACCATCGACGACCATGTAAACGGCTACATGGACAACGTCGTGGACTTCATCCGAAAGACCCGCGGCCTGGAACGGGTCAATCTCATGGGCATCTGCATGGGGGGCGCCTTTTCGGTCATTTATGCCTCCCTTCACCCGGAGAAGATCCAGAACCTCATCACCACCGTGACCCCCAGCAATTTCGACACCGACAAGGGGCTGCTCCACATCTGGATGAAAAGGACCTCCGCCGACCGGATGGCGGAGTGCTACCGGAACATGCCCGGCGACGTCATGAACCTCGGCTTTCTCCTGCTCAATCCCGCCCGGCTGATCATCGACAAATACGTCGGGTTCATGGAGAACATGGACAACCGCAATTTCGTGGAAAATTTCGTCCGCATGGAAAAATGGATCTTCGACAGCCCGGACGTGCCGGGCGCCACCTTCAAACAGTTCATCGAGGACTGCTACCGGAAAAACCTCCTGATCCAGAGCAAGCTGGAGGTGGGCGGCCGGCGGGTCGATTTGAAGAAGCTCGCCATGCCGCTGCTCAACATCTACGGCCGGTACGACCACCTGGTGCCGCCCGAGGCCTGCGACCAGCTCACCGCCGCCGTGGGCAGCGAGGACACCGAGGACCTTTGTCTCGACACCGGCCACATCGGCATCTACGTCAGTTCCAAATTCCAGCGGGAGTTCGCCCCCAAGATCGTCCAGTGGCTCGGGGAGCGGGAGCGGGCCGCCTCCGCCCCGGAAAAAACCAACGAAAAGCGGGACGCGCCCGCGCCAAAAAAGGCGAAAAAAGCCGCCAAATCCACGGGCAAAGGCAAGGGGAAAAAAGCGAAAAAAACGGACGCCGTCGCTTCCGATCAGCAACAGGCCGGTTAGCCCGCCAAGGGTAAAGGAGACCGAGAATGGCAAACAAGACCGATTACTTCAAGACCTTCTGCAAGATCAGCAAAGCCTTTGGCACGACGCTTAAAAAAGACCAACTGCTGGATCTCATCGTCCAGAGCGCCATCGACAGCCTGGGCGCCAGGGCGGCCTGCCTCTTCATGGCCGACGAGGAAAAGGGGTTGTCCGTGCCGGCGGCCCAGAAGGGGCTGTCGGAGGACTATCTCCACGCCGAGCCCATGAAGATCGAAACCGTGGTCAAGGACCTCATGGCGGCCGGCGGCTTCATCGCCTTCCCCGACGCCGCGTCGGACCCGCGGCTGGACAACCACGCGGCCAAAAAAAAAGAGGGCATCGCCTCCATCCTCGTGGTGCCGGTCATGGTGGAGAACAAGGGCATCGGCGTCCTGACGCTCTATACGGCCGAACGGCGGGAGTTTTCCGACGACGAGGTGGCCTTTCTCCAGGCCCTGGCCGATCAGGGGGGCATCGCCATCCAGCACGCCCGGCTCTACGAGCGGATCGACCGGAACGCCGACCTCTACTTCCGCCTGGCCGCCAACATCAACTCCAGCCGCGAACTGAAGCAGATCTTCCACACCCTGTCGGCGGAAATCGGCGAGGCGTTCTCCATGAAGGGCGTCTCCATCCGTCTCTACAACCCGGAAACCGGGATGATGGACCTGGCGGCCAGCCACGGTCTGAGCGAGGCGTTTCTGAACAAAGGATCGATTTCCGCCGACAAAAGCGAGGTGGTGACCCAGATTCTGGCGGGGAAAACGGTGGTCATCAAGGATGTGGGCACGGACCCGCGGCTCCAGTACCCGGAGGAATCCAGGCGGGAGGGGATCGTATCGGCCCTGGCCGTTCCCATCCAGTCCCAGAACAAGATCATCGGAGAACTGCGCCTTTACAGCGCCGTCAAACGGAAATTCCCCGGCCATATCGTCAAAATGCTCACCGCCCTGGCCCACCAGGGGGGCGTGGCCATCGAGAAGGAACGGCTCCTGCGCCGCATCCGGATGAACAGCGAGATCTTCAACGATCTGGCCGTGGCCATGGACTCCACCCTGGACGTCAAAAAGATCCTCCATGTCCTGTCCTCCGACGTGGCGGAGGTTTTCGGCGTCAAAGGCGTCTCCATCCGCCTGCTGGACGAGGAGAAAAAGACCCTCCACCTCGTGGCGTCCTACGGCCTGAGCGAGACCTACCTCGACAAGGGGCCGCTCTACGCCGAACAGGGCGTCTCCGAATCGCTCGACAACAAACCCGTCATCGTCCGGGACGTCAGCAAAAGCGAGGACATCCAGTACCCCCGGGAGATGCTGGACGAAGGCATCGGCGCCTTTCTGACCGTCCCCATCACCGCCCGGGAGGGGGTCATCGGCGTCATGCGGCTTTACAGCGAACAGCCGAGGGACTTTGCCGAAGACGATATCATCCTGGCCATGGCCCTGGCCCACCAGGGCGGACTGGCCATCCAGAACGCCTCCATGTATCTCAAGCTTCAGGAGGACAAAAAGGATCTGGAAGAGGAGATCTGGAGTCACCGGTCCTGGTTCTAGCGCGTTTTTTCATCGATTGCCGGGGTTTCAACCCCGGAGAGAGGAGTAGCGGGATGAACGGAAAAAGCATCGACCGGATCAACGTCGGCGACGCCGAAACCTTTGCCAAAACCGTCTCGGAGACCGACATCTACCTGTTCGCGGGGGTGACGGGGGACCTCAACCCGGCCCATATCGACGAAGCTTACGCCGGCGGCACCTTCTTCAAGACCCGCATCGCCCACGGCATGCTGTCGGCGGGCTTCATTTCGGCGGTCATCGGCATGAAGCTCCCGGGCCCCGGAACCATCTATATGAAGCAGGAGATCAAATTCCTGGCCCCGGTCCGCATCGGCGACACCATCACCGCCCGGGCCGAGGTCGTCGAGGTGAACGGCGAAAAGAACCGGGTGACCCTGCGGACCACCTGCACCAACCAAGAAGGGACCCTGGTGGTGGATGGACAGGCCCTGGTCAGCCCGCCCAAGGCGCCAAAACAAGATGAACCGAGTGCTTAGCGTCTACTGCCGAAGTTCGGCGGCCCCCCGCCGAAACGGCCGAGGGGCTGTCGCATCCCTGTCTAAAAACCGGACCCCCACGCCGTAGAGCCGGTCGGTTCCCCGGTCGATCCGTCCGCTCCACGCCACCCGGCCGCGATAGGTTTCGTATTCGCCGTGGATATCCGGCGAATAATCCAGCACCCGGATCCAGAGTTCCGTACCCGGCGTCAGCGGCTTCCGGGTTTCGAAATACATGCCGCCCTCCCCGAGATTTTGCATGGCGGCGGTCATGGGATCGGATTGGCCCTGGACGACATACTCCACCGCCACCTCAAAGCTTTGGCGGGTAAATGCCCGGTACTCCCTGACGATGCTGTCTCTCTTCTGAGCCATCTCACGCCTCCTTTCTCCCGTTGCCTCCGATAATCCGGACCCCGCGACGCGGCCGGAGGCGGGAAACGACCGGCCTAATCCTCCTCTTTTTCCGACGACGGGGCGCCGTCGCCGTAAAAACGGCCCAGACCGCCCATCAGCTCCTGGAACTGCTCGGTTTGCCGCTGGAGGATCTCCTGGAAGTTCTGAACCGCCGCTTCCTGCTCCTCTCCGCCCGGCGCCTTTTCCGCGTTCAGCATCCGGAGGTGACGGATGGTCTCCTCCTGTTCGGCGGCCTTTTCCTTGAGGGCTTCGTATTTTTTCACCAGCCGGAGATGATCCGCCTTGGGGACCACCCCCATGCCGTCGAGAAACTCCCCGTAGGATTCGAGGAACTGTTCGTTGGCCTTCCGCCACTGGGCCGCGGCGTCGGGTTCCTTCCGGGCGTCGTCCGCAACCCCGTAGGCCCTCTTCATCATGGCCGTCAGGTCGGGAAACCCTTTGAACCCCTGGGAGAGCCAGCGGTCCATGTCGTCCATCCGCCGCTGTCCCCTGGCCACGCTGAGAAGGAAATTGCCCCACCATTCGAGAAAATTTTTATCCATGTCCG
>CAZZBE010000083.1:0-17220 GCA_964652715.1 uncultured Desulfobacteraceae bacterium | reverse complement strand
GGAAAAGGGTATGGAATTTTCCCCGCGACATTTCCCGATTCTGCAAGGGCCACGCCGCCATCATGCTGATGGCGCGGCATTTGTTGGATGCGATGGGGATGTTGGCGGAGTGGAACGAGTCAATGCCGCCTCCTCGCGCTCGATATCCCAATCCGGGAACACCAGGACGGCTGGATGACATCGTAACGCCCGCGCCAGCGTTTTGGCGCGTTCAATCCCGAGGCGGATTTTATTGTTTTCGATAGCGGATATCGTGGACTGAGTGATTCCGGTAAGATCGGCAAGCTCATTCTGACTCAGTTCTTGCAGTTCACGAATGATGCGCACGGATTCACCCACCGAAACATCCACTGTTTTTTGGGCTTTTTGATAATCTTTCATTGCACTTTCGCCCTAGTAGTCATGAGGTGTCACTTTTTCCACCCGGACCAGAACCTTCGGTCCGTCAACTTTGTATATCACCCGGTACTGTTTGTTCAATCTCGAAGATCTGGACCCTTTCCACTTGCCGCCAAGCGATTCGTCATTTAATCCTCGTATTTGTCTTAACCCCCGCGGGCCTGAAATCCGAACTATATCCTTCCATTTCTCATATCGCTTCAGAATTTCGACGGGCAGTCTTTTTAATTGCTTGACGGCAGTTTTGTGTTCATAAACCTCCCACATACTATTTATGGTATACATTGTATTGCAGGCATGTCAATCGAAAATGGTGAAAGGAGATACTATGAAGCTACTTGCTATTTCGGCCGGACGATTTATTTTTTCCATTGAAATAACCCGGAATATTTGTATCCCGGTCGAAACGAAAACATGCGAATGGAGGGAAAAACCCTATGGCCAATCAATTTAAAACCGCTTTCCTGCTGACGGTCCTTACCCTGCTCATCGTCGCCCTCGGCGGGATGTTCGGGGGCAAATCGGGGATGATCATCGCCCTGTTGCTGGCCGGCGGCATGAATTTTTTCAGCTACTGGTTTTCGGACAAGATGGTCCTGAAGATGTACCGGGCCCGGGAGGTCACCCCCTCCCAGGCGCCGGATCTGTACCGGATCGTGGAGGAACTGGCCCATAGCGCCGACCTGCCCATGCCCCGGGTCTTCATCATTCCACAGGATTCGCCCAACGCCTTCGCCACGGGCCGGAACCCGGACCACGCGGTGGTGGCGGCGACCGAAGGGCTGCTGGACATCATGGACCGGGAGGAACTCAAAGGCGTCATCGCCCACGAGCTGTCCCACGTCAAGGACCGGGACATCCTCATCGGCAGCATCGCCGCCACCCTTGCCGGGGCCATCATGGTGCTGGCCAGCATGGCCCGCTGGTCGGCCATTTTCGGGGGCGGCGCCGGCGACGACGAAGGGGGCCTGGGCTTCATCGGCCTCATCGCCATGTCCATCATCGCGCCCATCGCCGCCATGATCGTCCAGATGGCCGTCTCCCGGTCCCGGGAGTACCTGGCCGACAGCGAGGGGGCCAAGGTGGCCGGCCATCCCGAGGGACTGGCCCGGGCCCTGGAGAAGCTGGGCGCCTATTCGAAGCGGCGGCCCATGCACGCCAATCCGTCCACGGCCCACATGTTCATCGTCAACCCGCTGTCCGGCGGCAGCCTGCTGAAGCTATTTTCGACCCATCCGCCCCTGGAGGAACGGGTGGCGCGGCTGCGGGGGACTCGTCCCCAGAGTGGCGGGGAGCGATCTCCCCGGGAGGGCGCCGACAGACGGCGGTCCGAGGGCGAAGCCATGTGGGACCGGTTGCGGTAACGGGGAGACGTGATGACCAAATGGATGGATCTTCAGGAATGTTGCTCCCGGAAGCTGGTTTCAGCCGACGGGGCCATCGCCGAGATCCGGCAGGGCAGCCGGGTCTTCATCGGATCGGGGTGCGGGGAGCCCCAGCACCTCATCCGGGCCCTGGTCGACAACCGGGACATGCAGGAGATCCTCATCTACCAGATGCTCTCCTTTACCCTGGCCGAGTATGTGGAGGATCCGGATTTTCTGGAGCGATTCGCCCTCAAGCTCTTTTTTATCAGCGCGCCCATGCGACAGGCGGCGTTTGAAGGGAAGATCGATTATGTGCCGGTGTATCTGTCGGAGATCCCGGAACTGTTCGACAGCGGCCAGATCGGCCTGGAGGCGGCCCTGATCCAGGTGAGTCCGCCGGACCGGTTCGGCTATTGCAGCCTGGGCATTTCGGTGGACGTCACCAAATCAGGCGCCCGGAACGCCGATCTGTTGATCGCCCAGATCAACCCCCGGATGCCCCGCACCTGGGGGGACTCCTTCATCCACGTGGACGAGATCGACTGGATGGTCCAGCACGAAGAGCAGCTCGTCCAGGCCGTGCCCGAGATCCCCGACGAGGTGGTGGCCAAACGGATCGGCTTTTACGTCTCCGAACTCATTGAGGACGGGGCCACCCTCCAGATCGGCTTCGGCCGGCTCCCCTACGTGATTCTGGGATGCCTGGACTGCAAGAAGGACCTGGGCATCCACACCCAGATGATCACCGACGCCTTCATTCCGCTTTTTGAAAACGGGGTGATCACCAACGCCAAAAAGAATTTCCTGCCGGAAAAGGCGGTGGCCACCCTCTGCATGGGGTCGGACACGCTCTACGATTACCTGGACAACAACCCCCGCTTCTACATCCGGTCTTCGGATTTCGTCAACGACCCGTCGGTGGCGGCCCAGAACGACAACTTCATCTCCATCTCCTCGGCCCTGGAGGTGGACCTCACCGGCCAGGTCTGCGCCGACTCGGTGGGGCCGCTTTTTTACAGCGGCATCGGGGATCAGGCCAATTTCATCCGGGGGGCGTCCATGTCCAAGGGCGGGTTTTCCATCATCGCCCTGCCGTCCACCGCCAAAAACGGCGCGGTGTCCCGGATCGTGCCCAACCTGAGCGAAGGCGCCGGGGTGGCCACCCTCCGGGGGGACGTCAACTACGTGGTCACCGAGTACGGCATCGCCCAGCTCCGGGGCAGGTCCATCTATCAGCGGGTCATGGAACTGGCCCAGATCGCCCACCCCAATTTCCGCCAATGGCTGGTGGAAGAGGCCAAGAAATACCACTACATCTTCCTGGACCAGATGGCGCCGCCAGAGGAGGACCTGTTGTTTTTGGAGCGGTACAAATCCTGGGTCACCCTTAAAAACGGGCGGCGGATCGCGGTGCGTCCCCTCCTGCCCGCCGACGAGTTCGCCTACCGGAATTTTTTCTATTCCCTGCGGGAAGAAACCATCTTCTACCGGTTTTTCCGAAAGGTCCGGACCCTGCCCCGGCCCGTGGCCCAGAAAACCTGGGCCAGCGTCGATTACCGGAAGAACATGTCCCTCATCGGCATGGTCCAGAAAAAAGGGCACAAGGAGATCATGGCCATCGGCGCCTACATGGAAACCGAAGAGAACCGGGCCGAAGTGGCCTTCATGGTTCAGGAGGAATACCAGGGGATGGGGATGGGGTCCTACCTGCTGGAAAGACTGGAGGCCATCGCCCGGGAGAACGGCTACACCGGATTTACGGCGGTGGTGATGCCCGAGAACAAGGCCATGATCCACGTCTTCAGGAAGCGGTACCCGGACGCCGGCATGCGGTTCCAGGACGGCGACATCGTGGCGACCATGGATTTTCCCGAGGAAGCGGCGCCGGAACCGCCGTCGGCTAGCCCCCTGCCGGGAACAGAACCTGGATCGTGGTGCCGGACCCCGGGCGGCTGAGGACCTTGACCCCGCCTTCGTGGGCCCGGGCGATGCCCAGCACCGCCGGCAGCCCCAGCCCCCGGCCCTGGAAGCGGGTGGTGAAAAACGGGTCGAAGATCTTCTTCCGGGTTTCCGGGTCCATCCCTTCGCCCGTGTCGGTCACCGATAAAAAGACATAGCGGCCCGGCCCGGCCGCATCCGAATGGTAAGGTTCCGAGAAAAACGATGCGTCCGCCCGCAGCGATCCGGTCCGCACCGTGATGGTTCCCGGGCCGTCCCCGATGGCCTCGGCCGCGTTGGCCGTCAGGTTGACCAGCACCTGCCGGACCCGGTCCGGATCCAGCGACGCCGCGGGCAGGGCGTCGTCCAGTTCCCGCCGGAACGTCGCCTTTGGGCCGGCGGCGATTTGGATCATGGGCCACATCTCCCGCACCAGCGCCGACAGGTCGACGGCCCCGGCCGTCACCGGGAATTTTCCCCGATAGATGAGTATCCGCCGGGTGATCTCCCGGGCGCGCAATCCCGCCTTGAGGATTTCGTTCAGGGAATGCTGGAGGCCGGGGTCGGCGGCCGGGTCCGACTGGATCATCTCCGTATGGCCCAGGATCACCGAGAGCAGGTTGTTGAAGTGATGGGCCACCGCGCCCGCCATGGTCCCCAGGCTCTCCATCTTCTGGATGGCCTGGAGCCGCTCGGCCAGTTCCCGCCGTTCCGCCTCCATCCGCTCCCGCTCTTTTTGAATCCGCTGGTCGGTTTCGTGTTTGTAGAGGGCCATTTCCAGGGTGGCCAGCAATTCCCGGTCCCGCACCGGCTTGATGAGGTAGCCGTGGGGGGCGGCTTGTTTGGCCCGCTGGAGAAGCGCGTCGTCGGAAAAGGCGGTCAAAAAGACCACGGGAATGTCGCGGACGGCCCGGATCCGTTCGGCGGCGGTCACCCCGTCCATCTTTCGGGAGAGATGGACGTCCATCAGGGTCAGGTCCGGCGGCGCTTCGGTCGCCGCGGCCACCGCCTCCTCCCCCGACGCCACGGACGTGGCGGCGTATCCGCGGTCGGACAGGACATCCGCGATCCGGGAGGCGATGATGCCGTCGTCTTCAACGATGAGGATCTTTTTTGGGAGGATCTTTTTCTGCGTCACTCGGTTTCCTTGAAAAAACGGGCCGGTTTGAAACAGCGGGAAAGGCGACGGAGATGGTGGTTCCTTCGCCGTCGTCCACCTGAAGCGTGCCCATGAGTTGTTTGGCGAGAATGCGGATCATGCGCAGCCCCAGGCTGTCGGCCGTCCGCCAGTCGAGGTCGGGGGGCAGGCCCATCCCGTTGTCCTGGACCGTCAGCAGACACATCCCGTTTTCCCGCCGGAAGACGATGCGGATTTGGCCGCGGTTCTCCCGTCGCTTCCGGCTCTCTTTCGGGAACGCGTGCTTCAGGGCGTTGGTGATCAGTTCGTTGACGATCAGGCCGGCGGGGATGGCGGTGTCCGCGGCCAGGGCCGCGTCCGCCACCGCCAGGTCCAGGGAGATCCCCTCGGAATCGAAGACGGTGAAGAGGTCGGTGACCAGGTTTTCCAGATACTTCCGGAAGGCGATCCGGGCCAGGTTTTCCGACTGGTAGAGATCCTCGTGGACCATGGCGATGGCCCGGATCCGTTCCTGGAGTTCGGTCAGGGCCGTGGAGACCTCCTCGTCCGCGGACTGACGCTCCTGCATGTCGATGAGGGAGATGATGACGTTGAGGTTGTTCTTGACCCGGTGGTGGATCTCCCGCAGCAGCACCTCCTTTTCCTCCAGGGAGGTCCGGATTCCCTCCTCCATCCGCTTTCGGGAGGTGATGTCCCGGGAGACCACGGCGGCATGGGTCACGACGCCGTCCGCGTCCCTGAAGGGATAATAGTTGACGGAATAATACCCCCTGGGCCGGCCGTCGAACCGGAACCAGGCTTCGTAATGGACCTCCTCGCCGTCGAGGCAGCGGTTCAGGCAGTCCCGGATGACCACGTCGAAGGTTTCCCCGCCCCACAATGCTTCGACGGAACCGCCGACGATCCTCTCCGGCGGTTTGCCGTGGGCCTTGCAGTAGGCGCTGTTGGCGGCCTCGTAAACGTAGTCCCGGTTGATCAGCGTCATGAAGTCCGAAGAGGAGTTGGCGATGAGACCGAACTTTTCCGCCGCGACCGCTTTGTCGTTGGGGGTTCCGCCGGGACCGGTTTTCAAGGGGGCCGAAGGGCGTCCGATCCGACGCTGGAGATCGACGATCTGCCGTTCCTTTTCCGCCAGCCGTTTCTCCATCCGGAACCGGTAGATGGCCATCTCCATCATTCCCCGGAGCAGCAGATCCGGCGGCGGCACGATCACATGGCCGAAGGGCTCGAGGGGGGAAAGGCGCGCTTCCGCGGCCGCCTCGGAGGGCGCCAGGTAGAGGATGGGGATCTCCCCGCAGCGGTTCCGGACCGCCTCGGCCAGGGCCGCGCCGTCCCGGTCGTCGCCCAGGCAGAGGCCCAGCAGCAGCAGATCCGGGGTCTCCAGGGCGACCTGGGCCAGGACCGCCTCCGCCGTGGCGACCCCCACGGGCGCATAGCCCCAGTCCGCCGTTTTCCCGGAGAGTTCCGAGACCAGGGCGGGGTCCGGGTGGGCGATGAGGAGGGTGGGATGGGCGATGTCGATGGTTGATGTCTCCATGGCGAATGATGCTTTCTTGTAGCCGGTATGGGCAAACGACGGGATGGCGTTCTCGTCATTCGCGGTTCTTCCTGTTACCATGAGGTCGTTCCGGAAAGCAAATCGCCGGGTCGCTTTGCCTTGACTCTCCGGGGGCGGAGCGATAAGAGACCCTCTGTTTATGTTCGATGAATCTTTATTTTTAAGGAGGATGTTCCATCCCATGGATTTCTTTTTCAAACCCAGCGGCATCGCCCTCATCGGGGCCAGCGCCAACCCCCGCAAAGGGGGATTCGCCATACTGAACAATCTCAAAACCGGCTTCGACGGCGGCATCTACCCGGTCAATCCCCGTTACGGGGAGATCGACGGGGTCCCCTGCTATCCGTCGGTGGCCGACGTGCCCGATCCGGTGGACCTGGCCATCGTTTTCGTGCCGGGCCACCGGGTGGCCGAGGTGATCCGGGCCTGCGCCGATCGCGGGATCCGGGGCGTCATGATCGAATCCGGCGGGTTTTCCGAAGCCGGTCCGGAGGGCGTGGAACGGCAGAAGACCCTAGACGCCGTCGCCCGGGAGACCGGCATCCGGCTCTGGGGACCCAACTGCATGGGGCTGGTGGACGCCAAACGCCGGTACGTCTTTTCTTTTGTCTCCCCGGTCATCTGGGAAGAGGGGCTGCTCAGCGGCGAGGTCTCGATGGTGGTCCAGAGCGGCATGCTGTCCGGCGCGTTTCTCATCGACGTCATGACCCACGGCGGCATGGGCATCAGCAAGGTCTGTTCCATCGGCAACAAATGCGACGTGGACGAGTGCGACCTGCTGGAATATCTCATCGATGATCCGGACACCGGGGTCATCGGCCTTTACCTGGAGGGCCTCGCCGACGGCCCCCGGTTCCTGGAACTGTGTCGCCGCTCCCCCAAGCCGGTGGTGATGCTCAAAGGGGGCAAGAGCGACCGGGGCGCCCGGGCCGCCATGAGCCATACGGCCAGCATGGCCGGGGACGCGGCGGTCCTGGGCGGCGCCCTGGCCCAGGTCGGGGTGGTGGAGACCTATGATTTCAAACAGATGATGGACATCTGCCGGACCCTGGCCGCCTTCCCGGACGTTGCGCCCGGCAATCCGGGCCGGATGGCGGTCCTCACCTACACCGGCGGCGCCGGGATCGTTTCGGCCGATCGGCTGGACGAGGCCGGCATTCCCCTGGCCGACCTGTCGGCCGACACCATCGACCGGCTCAAAACGGTCTTTCCCGACTGGATGCCGGTGTCGAATCCCGTGGACCTCTGGCCGGCGGTGGAGCGTCACGGGGCGGAAAAAACCTTCAACGCGGCCGTGGCGGCGGTCTGCGCCGACCCCGGGGTGGACGGCGTTTTCGTCCATGTGTTCACCGGCGGCTTCGCCCTCAACCCCGACATCGCCGGCATGGTGAAAACGGCCCGGGACGCCGGGAAACCGATCTTTTGCTGGCTCCTGGGCCGGCGCGAAGACGCCCGACGGCTTCAGATCGAGGCCCAGGACCTGGGGATGCCGGTCTACCGGGAAATCGGCCGGGCCGTGGAGTGCATCGCGGCGGTGTTTCGGCATAAAATGGACAGAGTGGACGGAGTGGACTTGGTGGACGGGGTGGACCCGGTGGACGCCGGGGCGATTCCCGAAGCGGTGGCGGCTGAATTGAGCGGCGAAGGGGTGTTGGACGAGCACCGGTCGAAGCGGGTTTTGTCGCTTTGCGGGATTCCGACGGTGGGCGAGACCCCGGCGGCGACGGTTCATGACGCCCTGGCCGCTGCGGAACGCTTCGGTTATCCGGTGGTCATGAAGGGGCTCCTGCCGGGCGAGGTCCATAAAAGCGAGGGGGGTCTGGTCCGGTTGGGCGTTGGCGATCCGGCGGCGGTGGAAGCGGCCTTCGCCGACCTGACGGCCCGGATGGAAGGGCGCGGGGCGGTGCTGGTGCAGCGCCGGATCGCCGGCGAGCTGGAACTCATCCTCGGGCTGGTTCGCGACCCGCAGTTCGGCCCCTGTGTCATGTGCGGATTCGGCGGGGTCCTGGCCGAGGCCGTCGGGGATGCGCAATTCGCCGTCGCGCCGTTGTCGGCCGGGGAGGCCCTGGCCCTGATCGGCCGCCTGAAGGCCCAAAAGCTGCTGGACGGCTTCCGGGGCGCGCCGCCGGTGGATCGGGACGGACTGGCGCGGATCCTGGTCCGGCTGGGGGACCTTGGGACCGCCTTTCCCCGAATCCGGGAATTGGACATCAACCCGGTCATCATCCAGGGAGGCCGACCGGTGGCCGTCGATGCCGCCGTGATCCTCTCGCCCTGAGACCCAATCCGAAAACCGGGCCTGATCCGCCGGCCCTTGGGGAGACGTTTATGCGATATATTCTGGCGCTTGTGGGCGCGGTTTTCGGATACGGTCTGACCGAGGCCCCGCCGGTTCTGGGGCTCGTCCTGGGGTTTCTGGCGGGCGTGGCGGTGGAACAGGGGCGGCGGGTCAAACGACTCGAAGCCCGGCTGGCTGAATACGAACGGGGATCGATTCGTCCGGAAACCGAACCGGAGGCCCCGCCCCCCGAACGGCCGGCCGGCGACGAGCCGGATGGGGACGATTCGGATGGCGACGATTCGGTTGACGAACCCCGGGCGGAAACGGCCCCGGAGCCGCCGGATCCCGAGCGGGACGCGGATGAATGGGAAACAACGGCGCCGGCATCTCCGCCGACGCCGCCACCGGCGGCTTCTTCGAACTTCGCGGAACGCGCGGCGGACCGGGTGAAAACCTTTCTGACCACCGGCAACCCGGTGGTGCGGGCGGGGCTGATCGTCTTGTTTTTCGGGGTGGCGTTTCTCGCCAAATACGCGGCGGCCAACGACTACCTGCCCGTCTGGCTGCGGCTGGCCGGGGTGGCGGCGGGCGGGGCGGCGCTTCTGGTTGTCGGGTGGCGGCTCCGGAAACGCCGGTCCGACTATGCCCTGCTGCTCCAGGGCGGCGGCATCGGGGTGCTCTACCTGACGCTTTTCGCCGCCGCCAAGCTTTACGGTTTGGTGCCCCTGGTCCTGGCCTTCGGGCTCATGGTGGCCCTGGTCGGGCTGTCGGGCGTGCTGGCCGTCCTCCAGAACAGCATGTCCCTTGCGGCCTTCGGGGCCGCCGGCGGGTTTCTGGCGCCTGTGCTCACGTCCTCCGGCGGCGGCAGCCACGTGGCGCTCTTCGCCTATTACGGGCTCCTCAACGCGGGCATCCTCGGCGTGGCCCTGTTCAAGGCCTGGCGGCCCCTGAACCTGCTGGGCGCGGCCTTCACTTTCGGCATCGGAGGCGCCTGGGGCGCCGAATACTACCGTCCGGACCATTTCGCGACGGTGGAGCCGTTCCTCATCCTCTTTTTCCTGTTTTACACGGCCATCGCGGTGCTGTTCGCCCGAAAGCAGCCGCCCCGCCTCAAGGGGTACGTCGACGGGACCCTCGTCTTCGGCGTCCCCGTCGTGGTGTTTTCGCTCCAGGGGGCGATGGTTCACCGGTACGAATTCGGCATCGCCTTCAGCGCGCTGGGAATGAGCGGGGTCTACATCGGACTGGCGGCGCTCCTGTGGCGGCGGCGCGAGGAGGGGATGCGGCTGTTGACCGAGGCCTTCCTGGCCATGGGCGTGGTCTTCGGCAGCCTGGCCATCCCCATGGGGCTGGAGGGGCGCTGGACCGCCGCCGCCTGGGCCCTCGAAGGCGCGGGCCTGGTCTGGATCGGGGTCCGCCAGAACCGCCTGCCGGCGCGGCTGTTCGGCCTGCTGCTCCTGGTCGGGGCAGGGGGCGCGGTCTTTGCCGACGGCGCGACCTCCGACGGCCGCATGCCGGTGGTCAACGCGATTTTCATCGGCTATTTGATGGTCGCCTTCGCCGGGTTTTTCGCGGGATGGCAGATCCACCGGCGTGTGGACCGGCTGCGCCGGTGGGAGCGGTGGTTCCCCGTTCCCCTGATGCTCTGGGGACTCTTGTGGTGGCTCGGCGCCGGCCTGCTGGAAATCGCCATCCACGCGCCCATGAATCACTGGATCGACTGGATGATCGTCTTTCTCGCGGCCACCGCGGCGGCCATGGAATTCGCCTCCCGCCCCCTGGACTGGCCGGCGCTCGGCGTTCCACCGATGGCGTGGTTGCCGGTCCTGACCCTGCTGGCCGGGGCGTATTTTTCCGCCGATCCGGACGGCCATCCTTTCGCCGGGTGGACCGGCGCGGCCTGGTTTGTCGCCCTGGCGGTTCAGATTGTGCTGCTTTGGCGGATGGACGGCCGGCCCGAGTCGTCGCGGTTCTCCGGATGGGTCCGTCCCGCCTGGCATTTGTTGTCCCTTCTGGTGCTGGTCTTTTTCGTGTCGTGGGAGGCTAGCTGGCTGGCCGGGCGGGTCGCGGATGCCGCGGCCTGGCGGGTGATCCCGTGGGGGCTCGTTCCCGCGCTGACGGCTCTGGCGCTCATGGCCGCCGGGCGGCGGCTCCCCTGGCCGGTCATGGCCCGGGAGGGGCTTTACCGGGGCGTCGCGCCCATGGTCCTGTCGGGCCTCGTGATCCTGTGGGAGGTCGCGGCGTCGGGACTCCCGGGCGATCCGGCCCCGCTGCCCTATCTGCCCCTGTTCAACCCGCTGGACGCGGCCCAGGCCTTTGGTTTCCTGATCGTCGTCCGCTGGATCTGGGAGGACCACCGGGGCAAGCTGCCGGAGGCAGTGGGACCGGGGACCCATGGGGCCGTCTGGCTGGTCTCGGCGGGGATCTTCGTCTGGCTCACGGCGGCCGCGGCCCGGGCGGTCCATTTCTGGGGCGGGGTCCCCTTCGACGCCGGGGCCCTGTATGACGCCACCCTGTTCCAGTCGGCGGTTTCGATCCTCTGGAGCCTCGTCGCCCTGGGCGTCATGGTCTGGGCCACGCGAACCGGGGCAAGAAAGCCCTGGATCGCGGGCGGGGGGATTCTGGGCGTGGTGGTGGCCAAGCTGTTCATCGTCGATCTGGCCGGAACGGGGACGGTCTCGCGGATCGTGTCGTTTCTGGTGGTCGGGGCGCTGATGCTGGTGATTGGCTATCTCTCGCCGCTGCCGCCGCGCGCCGATGCCGGAAAAAATGGGGAGGAATCATGAGGTTGTGGAAGGCGTTTGGGATCTTGTGGATGGCGGCGATGGGTGTCGCGGTCGCATGGGCCGACGGGCCGAAACCCGAGGATTTCGCCCGGGGCATCCGCCTGGAGACGCCGGGCGCGGCGCCGGTTTATCGGCTGGCGCTGCCCGACGAGGTTTATCGGACCACGACCCGGGACGACCTGGGCGATATCCGGGTGTTCAACGCCGCCGGCGAGCCGATGCCCCATACGCTGATCCGCCCCCGACCGGCGGAAGCGGCGGCGACGCGCGTCGACCTGCCCTTCTTCCCCCTCCACGACCGGTCGGACGGCGCGTCGGCGGATCTCTTCCTCCAGTTCCGCCTGGATGGCGACGGCACGGTGATCCGGGCCGGGCGAAAGCCGACGGCCGGGGAGGAGCGGGTTCAGGGGTATCTGGTGGACGCCAGCGGGCTGGAGCGATCTCCGGAAGCATTGATCCTGGACTGGGCGATCCCGGAAACCGGCGCGGCCTCGGCTGTTGTGGAGGCTGGAGACGATCTTTCCCGATGGCGGCCCCTGGTTCCGTCGGCGACCCTGGCCCGGCTGCGCTACGGCGGGCATTCGCTGGAGCGGCGGACGATTCCGTTGCCGGATCGCCGGTACAAATATCTTCGGATCCGGTGGCTGCCCGGCGGAACGCCCCTCGGCCTGACACGGGTCAAGGCCCGGTTGTCCCCCGTTCGCCGGGAGGTGGATCGACGCACCCTCGAACTGGCGGGGCGAGCGGCCGAAGGCGACGACGGCCCGGCGCTTCACTACGATTCCGGCGGACGGTTTCCGGTGGACCGCGCGACGGTCGCCATGAACCGGCCCAACAGCCTCATGGAAGGCGCGCTCTTGTCCCGGCCCGACGGCGAGACGGACTGGCGGGTCCGGCACAGGGGGTTGTTTTACCGGCTGACCCTGGGCGGCACGACGCTGGAGAGCGGGCCGATCCGTCTGCCGTCCACGGCGACGGACCGGTTCTGGCGGCTGGAGGCGGGGGAAGGCGCGGCCGGCATGGACGCGGATCCGCCGGCGTTGATCCTGGAATGGACGCCCCACGAACTGGTGTTTCTGGCCGGGGGCGACGGGCCGTTCACCCTTGCCTTCGGCAGTGGCCGGGCCGAATCGCCCGACGCGGCCCTGGGCTCGCTGCTGGAGACCCTGAAGGACGGCGGCGCGTCGGACATCGCGGGCCGGGCGGCCGCCGGCGAAAGCGTGGTTCTGGGCGGCGGGGAGATCCTGCGGCCGCCCGCGCCGCCGCTGCCCTGGCGTCGGTGGGCGCTCTGGGCCGTCCTCGTGGCCGGCGTGCTCCTCCTGGGCTGGATGGCCTGGCGACTCCACCGCGAGATGGGCGGCGGCGATGCCGGCCCCAGGGGGAACTGAGGCGAGCGGGGGTCAGGCGACCATTTCGTCCAGGGCGGACTTCTCGGGCGGATCGGCCAGGGCCTCGGCCGCCGCCGGTTCGGCGGGCGCCATGTACCGGGCGCCCACGGCCAGGTACCCGTATCCCTTGCGCGTCAGTTCGTCGAAGTCGGGGATCATCCGGCGGCCGTCGATGACCAGGTAGGGGGGCTTGACGGTCTCTTCCACGGTCCGGGAGAGGCCCCGGAATTCCTCGCAGTCCGAAGAGACGAAGAGGGCGTCGGACCCTTCGATGGCCGTCCGGGCCGTGTCGTGGTATTCGATTTTCTCGAAGAGGATGTTTTTGGAGGGGTCGAAAACCTGTTGGGCGGCCTCGTTGGCCAGGGGGTCGTAGGCCCGGATCCGGGCCGCGCCCCGGCCCAGCAGGGACTCCACCACCTTGATGGAGGAGGCGTCCCGCATGTCGTTGGTCCGTTTTTTGAACGCCAGCCCCAGGACGGCCACGGTCTTGTTGTTGAACTGGAATCCCACCTCGTTGACGGCCCGGTCGATAAGATAGATCTTCTGGTATTCGTTGACCTCGTAGGAGGCTTCCAGCATCTTGGTGCCGACGTTGACCCCCCGGAGCTGGTAGATCAGGGAGGCGATGTCCTTGCCGAAGCAGGAGCCGCCGGCCCCGTTGCTCACGAAGGAGCCCCAGGTGGAGATCCGGGCGTCGGCCGTCACCCCGGCCCGGAGGTCGTCGATGCGGACGTTGGGAAAGCCTTCCCCGATTTTGGCCCCCACGCCGTTCCAGAAGGAGATGTAGGTGAGCAGCATGGTGTTGGCCACATACTTGATGGATTCGGCGGTCTCCGGCGTGGTCTCGATGTACTTGATCCGGACGTGGTTGGTGAACTGGGAATAGATGCGCCGCAGAATACGGAAGTCCTGTTCCGCGTCGCACCCCACCACCACCCGGTCGGGCTTCCGGGCGTCGGCCACGGCGGACCCTTCGGCCAGGAACTCGGGGTTGGAGCAGATCCCGAAGTTCTCCACGCCGTGTTCCTTCAGTATGGTTTCGAGATGACGGGCCGTGCCGATGGGGACGGTGGACTTGTTGACAAAGACCAGCCGCCGCTTGTTCCGGCGTTTGGCGGCGATCCCGGCGATGTGCCGGAGGGCGGCGTCGTAGACGGTGAGGTTGGTGGAGCCGTTGAGGTTGGGGGGCGTGGGGAGGCAGAGGAAGATGGCGTCGGCCCCCTCGATGATAGGGGCCAGGTCCGTGGAGAAGAAGAGGTATTTGTGGAGAGTCTCCCGGATGATGGTGGAGAGGCCCGGTTCGTTGACGTACTTTTCGATGGCCGTGGTCTCGCCGGTGGCGAAGGCGGCCATTTTCTTTTCGTCGTTGTCGTAGGCGTAGACTTCGTGGCCGTATTCCGAGCAGACGGCCGCATGCACCAGCCCCACGTATCCGGTTCCTGCGACGATGATTTTCATGAGGGTCCCTTTTTTTTCTGGGTTCGGGTTGACGGGTTCAGTTCCACGAGGGTCGCGCCCCAGCCGCCGGCCTCCGGCGGCGCGTCCGCGAAGGCGCGAACCAGCGGGCTCCGGTCCAGGAAGGCATGGACGCCCCGTCTGAGGGCGCCGGTCCCTTTGCCGTGGACGACCCGGACGGCGGGAATCCCCTTTTCTATACAGGCTCTGAAATAATCCTGCAAGAGGTCGGAGACCTCTCCCGGCCGGAAGGTGTGGAGATCCAGTTCATCGGTAATGGGAATGGGAATCGGGTCCATGGAAAACGCTATACCATCCCATGGACATCGATTCAATCCTTACCTTCCTTTTTCTCTTCGGGTCGATGGAATTGTATTTTTAATAATTGCGATGGGTTGTTTGTTTTTATAACAAATATGTCGTGTTTTGCGCGAATAAATTACAAAAGTGTCTGCAATAAATCCTTGCAAAATCCGCCCGATGGCGGTAAAAACCTCTCTTTATCAATAACCTCTGTCCGATCCAATTCGGAAGTTCCAGCCTGGCACAATTCTTGTAAAACTCCGCCAAGGGACAGCTTTCCACCGTTTCCTTCATCCCCGGACCGAAGGAGATGCCTGATCGGGCATGCCGATGCCTTGGAGATGGATGTACACCCATAAGGCGTAAGGAGAACCACCATGTGTCGTTTGTTTGCCATCACCAGCGATGAGCCCTTATCCCCCATGCTGGCCATCGATGCCCTGGACGTCATGCGGGAGGGGCATGACGGCTCCGGCGTGGGTCTGTTCCTTCGGGACCTGGGCGGACCGTTCGATCATATGAAGGAGGCCCCCATCCTGTCGGGGATCTTCACCGACGAGGGGATCAAGCGTCTGGATGATTTCATGATGAACATCGGGTTTCTGACCAAATTCCGGATGTCCATCCGGGTGCCCAAATCCCCGCCGCCGGGCGTGCCCAAGCGGGACGTCTACCTGATCCGGGCCTACGACTACCCCGAGGAGTGGGAGCAGCTGACCAACGAGGAGCGGTACGCCCGGCTGCTCATCCTTCGTTTGGAACTCCGGAAGATGGGGGAGGAGAAGGGGGACATGATCGTCTTCTCTTTCTGGCCCGACGTGATCATGATCAAGGAGATCGGCGACCCCTACCGGGTGGCCCAGCACCTGGGGCTGGACCGGGAGGATCTGGCGGCCCGGTCGATCATGGCCCAGGGGCGCCAGAACACCAACTACGCCATCAACCTCTACGCCTGCCATCCCTTTTTCATCGAGGGGTTTTCCACCATGACCAACGGGGAGAACACGGCCTTCGTGCCCATCAAGGAATACCTCATGTCCCGGGGGTTCCACGGCTACATCGGGTACAATTCCGACTCGGAGGTCTTCACCCACATCCTCCATTACATGAAGAAAAAGCTCAACCTGGGGCTGGAGACCTACAAGCACCTCATCACGCCGCTCCAGGGCGACGACCTCGACGCCCATCCCAACGCCGATTTTCTGCGCCACCTGAAGCGGTCCTGCCGGCGGCTGATCATCGACGGCCCCAACTGCGTCATCGGCAGCCTGCCGGACCATTCCCTCTTCATGGTCCAGGACCGGAAAAAGCTGCGGCCCGGCGTGGTGGGCGGACGGCCGGGGATGTACGCCTTCTCGTCCGAGATCTGCGGCCTGGACGCCGCCATCCCCGACCGGGACAAGTCGTCGGATTTTCAACCCATGCATCTGGACACCGCCATCGTGAAGCCGGATCGCCAGGAGATTCACATATGCAATCAAACACAGCCGTTACCGTTTCTACGCTCAGCGTAAAGGACCTGCCCTGGCAGATCCTCTGGTCCAAGGAGAAATGCACCCTGTGCGGCCGCTGCACGGCCGTCTGTCCGGTCCACGCCATTGAACTCGGCGTGTTTCGGAAGCGCCGGGTCCGGGTCTCCCTCAATTTTTCCGACCCCCCGGGCAACGCCTTCGACCTCTACCACGGCATCCGCCAGCGGACCGACCCGGCCTACGCCTGCATCGGGTGCGCCATGTGCGACATGGTCTGCCCCAACGGCGCCATCACCCCCCGCCGGTCCGACGAAGCCGACAAGCTGAAGTACCATGTCGACCGGGGCGGCCAGCCGAGACGGCGGGGCGGGCGGCGCAACGTCCCCGGCGGGGTCCTGGACCGGATCAAGTTCATCCGGATCTCCATGCTCACCGACCCGGCCCTGGACGCCGGCCGCCACGAGTTCGAGATGCGGACTCTGCTGGGGCGGGTGCTGCCCCCGGAGGAGAATCTGAAGTTTCTGTCCGAAAACGGCTGGATTCCGCCGGTCCGGGAGATCTATCCGCTGGTCATCGGCTCCATGTCTTTCGGTGCCCTCTCCCCCACCATGTGGGAGGGGCTCCAGCTGGGGGTGACCTATCTCAACGAGGTCCTCAAGATGCCGGCGCGCATCTGCACCGGCGAGGGCGGGTGCCCGCCCCGGCTGCTCCGGAGCCGGTTCCTGAAGTACGTCATCCTCCAGATCGCGTCGGGGTATTTCGGGTGGGACGAGATCATCCATGCCCTTCCCCATATGAAGGAAGATCCCTGCGCCATCGAGATCAAATACGGCCAGGGCGCCAAGCCCGGAGACGGCGGTTTGCTGATGTGGTACAAAGTCAACAAACTCATCGCCGCCATCCGGGGCGTGCCCGCGGGCGTCAGTCTGCCCAGCCCCCCCACCCACCAGACCCAGTATTCCATCGAGGAATCGGTGGCCAAGATGATCCAGTCCATGTACATGGCCTGGGGGTTCCGGGTCCCGGTCTATCCGAAGATCTCCGGCTCTTCCACGGCCCTGGCGGTCCTCAACAACCTGACCCGCAACCCCTACGCCGCCGGCCTGGCCATCGACGGCGAGGACGGCGGCACCGG
>CAZZBE010000082.1:0-17236 GCA_964652715.1 uncultured Desulfobacteraceae bacterium | reverse complement strand
GCCGCGGCGCCCATTTCCGGGAGGATTTTCCGGAGCAAAATGACGATGACTGGCGGTGCGGCATCCAGGTCCGGATGGGAGACGATGGCGAGCCGTCATGGGAGAAACGCCGCCCCATCCCCACAGCGTCAAAATGTGGCTGGTGAGCGGGACGGTGGAGCGGGTCAAGGCGAATGGACGGACCCGGTCCCGAGAATCCGTTGACCTTTTCGCGGCCTTATGGCATAGGCTAACGGCATGATGGCGCCCCGGAAAGAAGAATCCCTTCGTTGTGGTGACGAACACCCTGGAGGTCATCGGTCAGCGGATCGGCAACCAGCCGCACTGGTAAACCCATTTCATCCGAACCCCTCTCAAAAAGGAGTCCGACATGATCCGACACGTGGTTTTTCTGACCTTCAAACCGGAAACGACGGAAGACGGGATCGCCGCCATCGAAAAAGGACTCGGCGCCCTGCCCGGCGTCATCCCCGAGATCAGGGAGTACAGTTTCGGCCGGGACATCGTCCGCGGCGAGCGCTCCTGCGATTTCGCCCTGGTGTCGGCCTTTGCGGACATGGAGGCCATGAAGCGGTACCAGGTCCATCCGGACCACCAGGCCGTGCTGGAAAAGATCCGGGCGGCCTGTGAGGCCATTTACGCCGTGGATTACGAAACGGAAAAAGGAACCTGACGATGTCCGCGGGCTATCGTTCCCGGGAAGCGGCCGAGCACGCCGCCGTCGAACACGACTGGGGCATCGAGAACTGGCTGGCCGGCAAGGACGTGGGCAACTGCGACGCGCTGACATTGGGCCGGATGACGGTCGGCCCCGGACGCTCCGATCTCCCCCACGCCCATGCAGACGCCGTGGAGGTCCTCTACCTGTTGAGCGGAACCGTGGCCCAGATCGTCGGCGAGGAGACCATTATGATGGAAGCCGGCGACACCGTGGTGATACCGGCGGGGACGCCTCACATGACCCACAACCACGGCGACGCGGACGCCGACATCATCGCGGCCTATCCCTCCGGGACCCGAGCGTTGAATGTGGACATCTGAATCACGCTCATCATGACCCTTCAATCGACCATGGCCTTCGCCCTGGCCATGCTGGCGCTGGCCGCCAGCCCAGGGCCGGGGGTCTTCGCCGCCGCGGCCCAGGCCCTGGCGGGCGGGTTCCGGTCCGCAATCGGCGTCATCGCCGGCATCGTGATCGGCGACCTGATCTTCCTGATGCTGGCGGTCTTCGGCATGTCCGCCCTGGCCAACGCTTTGGGCGGGCTGTTCGTCGTGGTCAAAATCGCCGGCGGGGCTTATCTGGTCTATATGGGAATCCGGATCTGGACGGCCCGCCCCGATCCGCCGGATGCGGTTGCGGCCGCGCCGGCCCAAGGCGTTCGACGGCGGGTCCTCGGCGGCCTCTTCATCACCCTGAGCAACCCCAAAGTGATCGTTTTCTACTGCGGATTCCTCCCCACCTTCATGGACCTGACCCGGTTGACGGCCGCGGACGCGGCCGTCGCCGCCGGCGTGGTCGCCGCGGTCCTGTCCGGCGTTCTGGGCGTCTACGCCTATGGCGCGGCCCGAACCCGCCGATTGTTCTCCGGCTTCCGGGCGAGGCGTCGGTTCAACCGGACCGCCGGGACCGTCCTCATCGGCACGGGGGTGGTGATTGCGAGTCGGTAGGGGCCACGTACCGCCATCCGCTTTCCAGGGCCCATAGCCGATGCCGGGGCCCGGGCGTTTCCGGATCACGGGCGGCGTACCCGGCGTCCGCCGGATACAAAAAGCAGAAGCCGCCCGCTACCCGCGCCACCCTTGGCGTATGGATGATGGGATCGGCGGTCTTGAAATGGGAGACCGCCGCCGCTGTGTCGCGATGGTCCGACAGGAGGGTCGTCAGGATGAAAATCGGCGGCGGAAGATCCATTTTCCCCGCCTGCTGGCGTTTCAGGGCTTCGGCGGGCGTGAGCCACCGGTGATCGACAATTTCCGCGCCATCGATCCGGATCGGCCGGTCATCCGCCTTTCCGATGAAAAACCAGGTGCTGAAACGGCGGGAGAAAAATTCAGGCGTGGTCCAGCGGGACATGAAAATCAGGTCTTTGGGATCGACATCCAGGCGGGCCTCTTCCCAGGCCTCCCGGACCGCCGCTTGCAAAGCGGCCGCCTTCTCGTCCCGCGCCGGCTCGCCGTAGTCGCCCGCGTCGATATGACCGCCGGGAAACGTCCAGGCGCCGGCAAAGGCCGAGGACTTCGGATTCCGGCGCACCATCAGCACCTCCATGCCATCGGCGCCGTCACGGATGGGAATGACGCAGGCCGACGGGCGGGGCGTTACACTGCTCGACATACGCGTCCCCGTATCGCCTCTACCCCTTGGCGATCAGGGATATGAACAGCTCGTTCAGGGTCGGAATCGCCCAGGTGGGATGGTCCTGGTAGGTGTCCGGGTCATCCGGCTTTTCCACGCCCGTGCTGAGATCGAAGACCGATTTCAACTCCCGGATGATCTTGCCGGCCCGATTCAAATAGATGCGCCGCTCCACCCGCACATTCCCCGCGAAGGTTTGAAGAGACGAGAAGACAAAGGCCGTGTTTCCGTCCTCGTAAAAATAGAATTCGGTGGTCTTCATCCAGTCGCCGGACGGCGAGGATTCCATCAGGTGGGCCGAAACGATCTCCCTGCCGTCCGCATAACCGATGAACCGGGCGTCGAATTTTTCACCGCCGTCCAAAGGATCGGTCATGATCCATTGGGGTTCCAGTTCATTTTTCCACATCCGCTTCATCAGGAACAACCGGGCCTCGGGGCGGGATTCCACGGCTTTGGCGGCTTGATAGATGGCGCGGATTTGTTTGATGGGGTCGGGTTCGGGGGGCGCGGCCGACGCCGGCGTCATCGTTATCAGCAGCGGCAACAATATCGCCAAAGCGCCAAAGCCATATTTCCAACTGTTTGTGAACATTATCTAAACTCCTTTAGCCGATTCATCGTCTAAATATTCCCCAGGCGTTAGCACCTTTCCCGAAAATTTGTCGACAAAGTGATCTTTATCCCACGTGACCAAGGTTTTTACGAAAGGAAGAAACTTTTCCGCAATCGTCAACAAAAGCGCGTCGCCCAGAGCAGCCTTCATTTTTATCTTCTCGAAAATTGACAGGATCGCGCAGGCCGGAAAGTCGGATTGCATTTCGGTCGCTGGCAAAACCGTCACATTATAGCGTTCAGGGAAATAATGCCAAAGATCGAAAAGTTGCTGTTCATTGAGATTAAATGAGAGAATGCCGCAGAGTTCCAGAAGGTTAACGATGGTTGTGAAGCCGATGCCATTCCGGGCCGCCGCTTCCAAAAAAGTCTGGTTAGTTGGATAATTGGCATCCCTTTTGTAGCGAAGATCAATAACGAAGACATTGGTGTCAACTAAAATCAGATCCGTTTGCGAACCCACTCCGTCGCCTCCCGCCATCCCTGAAACGGAGGCGCTGTTTCCCGCAATGTCGTTTCTACGCTGTCCCAAGCCTGTTCAAATTCCGATGCGCCATTTGGGCGCCGGTCCGGCTCTTTTTTGGACGGTGTGATGAGAGCAACCGGTTTTCCGCGGTATGTCACCGTCAGCTCCTCTCCCGCCCTGACCCGCTTGATGATTTCGCCGGTTTTTTGTTTCAACTGTTTTGCTGTTACCGCGTTCATGGCGATCGTCTCCCGAAAAGTGAACACTCTAATTCAGAGTACTCACTTCACATTCGTATGTCAAGAATCCTCATTCTTCCAATGCCCCAAACCCGCCACCTCCAGGCGACAAAATCCGAAACCGGTCCCCCGCTTCCGCCCGGATCTCGTTTTTGGCCCCGATATTCAGCGTCCGCCCGTCTCTCCGGATGAACAGGTTCATCCCCTTTTCGCCGGGCTCGCCGCCTTCCAGGCCATAGGGCGCGAAAACCCGCCGTTCGGACAGGATGGCCACGTTGAGCGGTTCCAGGAACTCCACTTCCCGGACGAGGCCGTCGCCGCCGTTGAACCGGCCCTTGCCTCCGGAGCCGCGGCGGATGGAAAATTCCCGCAACAGCACCGGATAGCGCCGCTCCAGGATTTCAGGGTCGGTGATCCGGGTGTTGGTCATGTGGGTGTGGACCCCGGTCTGGCCGTGCCAGGTCGGACCGGCGCCGGCCCCGCCGCCCACGGTCTCGTAGTAGCCGAAACGGTCGGAACCGAAGGTGAAGTTGTTCATGCACCCCTGGGAGGCCGCCGCCACGCCGAAGGCTTTGAGCACCACGTCCACCACCCGCTGGGAGGTAAGCACATTGCCCCCCACCACGGCGGCGTCGGGCGCCGGATCGAGCAACGAGCCTTCGGGGATGTGAAACTCGATGGGAATCAGGCACCCGTGATTGAGCGGCAGATCCTTTTCGATGAGGCACCGAAGGGCGTACAGCACCGCCGACTTGGTCACGGCCCTGGGCGCGTTGCAGTTGCCCCAGATCTGGGGGCCGGTCCCGGAAAAATCGAAGATCGCCGAGCCGTCCCGCCGGTCGATGGTGAGGGCCAGGGCGATGGGGCTGCCGTCGTCCATATGGTCCACCGCGTCCACCGTGTCCACTTCGTCCATCCGCTTGTTCCGGGAGAGAACCTGCAAACTGTGACGCACCGCCTCCTCGGCGGCGTTCTGGACGTGCTTCATGTAGGCCTGAACCACGTCCAGCCCATAGTGGTCCACCATCTCCAGGACCAGCTCGATCCCCTTCTGGTTGGCCGCCGCCTGGGCCTTTAAATCCGAGATGTTGTCCGCCAGTATCCGGGCGCCGGCGATAGCCGGCCGGCCCGGCAACGGCGCAATCCGTCCCGGCGCCCTCAGCAGGTCGGCGATCCCCTCCTCCTGGAAGACGCCGTTTTCCACCAGCTTGAAGGACTCGATGCAGGCCCCTTCCTCCTGGATGTACCGGGAGTTGGGCGGCATGGAACCGGGCGTGATCCCGCCGATGTCGGCGTGATGGCCCCGTGCCGCCACCCAGAAAATGATCTCGCCCTCCCTGAACACCGGCGTGATGACGGTGATGTCGGGCAGATGCGACCCGCCGGCGGCCGGGTGGTTGGAGACCAGCACATCGCCGGGGACCAGCTCGCCCTTCCGCCGGCGGATCTGCTCCTTCACCGCCTCGCTCATGGCCCCCAGGTGGACGGGCAGATGGGGCGCGTTGGCCACCAGTTCGCCCTCCGGTCCGAACAGGGCGCAGGAAAAATCGAGCCGCTCCTTGATGTTGGTGGAGATGGAGGTCTTCTGGAGCATCCGGCCCATCTGCTCCGCGATGGACATGAAAAGGTTGGAAAAGATGGAAAGCTGCACCGGGTCCACCTCGACGCCGACCTTCCGATCGCCGCCCTCCCCCACCGTGACGGCCACGTCGCCCCATTCGGTGAATTCGGCCCGGCACCCCGGCTCCACGAGTATGGTGGAAGTATCCTGCATGAGGATGGCCGGCCCCTCGATGACGTGGCCCGCGCCCAGGTCGTCGGTCCGGAAAATGGCCGTGTCCTGCCATCCCCCCTCGAAATAGCAGGGAACCACGGCGGCCGGTTCGGGGTCGGCCGTCGCCTCCGGGGCGCGGATTCCCTTGAGCCCGGCCGTATTCCCTTCCGAGCGCACCCGCAGATCGTCCACCAGGATGTCCCGGTCCGACAGGACGAAGCCGAATTCCCGGCGATAAACCGCCTCGAAAGCCGCGGCGTAATCGCCGTCTTCAGACCCCGGAATCATGATGGCCGTGTCCGTGCCCTGGTACCTGAGGTTGAGATAACGCTGGCTGACAATATTTTCCGCCGCAAACCTCTGACCCGCCAATTCGGCCTCGGCCTCTTTTTGGAGCGCGTCCAATTCCCTGTTCAGTTCAGGCGGCGCATCCGCACCGTAGACCGCCGCCGACGGCTTCCGCCGCTCGGTGACCACGTCGGCCATGCCCATGCCGTAAGCCGACAGGATTCCGGAAAACCGGTGGATGAAAATCTTGGAAATCCCGAGGGACCGGGCGATGGCGCAGGCGTGCTGGGGGCCGGCCCCGCCGAAGGTGGCCAGGACGTGCTCCTTGATATCGTAGCCCCGCATGACCGAAATTTCGCGGATGGGCCGCACCATGGCCTCGTTGGCCACCCGGAGAAACCCCAGGGCCACCTCTTCGGGCGTCATGGGGGGCCGGTTCTGGGCGGCGTAGGTCTCGTTGATCTCCCGGGTGAGGGATTCAAAGGCCGCCCGGGTCGCCTCCAGATCCAGGGGCTGATCCTCGGTCTCGCCGAAGATTCTGGGGAAGAAATCGGGCTGAATCCGCCCCAGCAAAAGGTTGGCGTCGGTGACGGCCAGGTATCCGCCCTTGCGGTAGCAGACCGGCCCCGGATGAGCGCCCGCCGATTCCGGCCCGGCCACCAGCATGCCGTGTTCGAAAAACAGTCGCGATCCGCCGCCGGCGGCCACTGTCTTGATGTGGAGCTGGGGCGCCTGGATCCGGACCCCGGCGGTCTCGGTTTCATGAACCAGTTCGTATTCGCCGCCGAACCGGGAGACGTCCGTGGAGGTGCCGCCCATGTCGAAACCGATGACCGGCTGTCGCTTCTCCCGGTTGTAGGTGGTCATGGCGTAGCCCACGACGCCGCCGGCCGGCCCGGACAGGATGGCCCGGGACCCGGTAAAATCGTCGGCCCGGGCCAGGCCGCCGTCGGACTGCATAAAGAGGAGGCCGGTGTCGGACAGGCGGTCCGAAAACCCGCCCCGGAAGCTGTCGAGGTATTTGCGGATGTGCGGGGTCAGGTAGGCGTCGGTCATGGTGGTGTCGCCCCGGGCCACCAGCTTCACCATGGGCATGACCTCGGACGACAGCGACACCTGGGAAAATCCCATCCCGCGGGCCAGTTGGCCCACCGCTTTTTCGTGATCGGGCCAGGCATAGGCATGCATGAAGACGATGGCGAGGCTCCGGATGCCGTTGCCCAGCAACGCCTGGAATTCGGGCCGCAGGCCCTCGATGTCGGGTTCCTTGAGCACCGCCAGCCGTTCGCCGGTGACACCATCCACGACGGGCGCGTCCCCGGCCGGCGCATCCGGCCCCAGGATGCGGAGCCGCTCGTCCACCTCGATGACCGCTTCATACAGCAGATCCCGCTTCCGGATCTCCAAATCGAAGATATTGGGCCGGTCCTGGTTGCCGATCTGCAGGATGTCCCGGAACCCCTTCGTCACCACCAGGGCGCACCGGGCCCCTTTCCGCTCCAGCAGGGCGTTGGTGGCCACCGTGGTGCCCATCCGGATCCATTCCACGCCCTGGGCGTCGAAATTCTCCTTGGGCAGCGACTTGCCGGATACCGCCGACAACACCCGGCGAATCCCCTCCCGGGGCGCGTCGGCGTAGTTGTTGGGATCTTCGGACAGCAGCTTGACCACCATGTAGCCGGGGTCGGTGGGAATCTCCGCATAGATGTCGGTGAAGGTGCCGCCGCGGTCGATGGAGAAACGGAGTTTTTGGGGATCGGGCATGATGTCAATATCTCCAAAATTTTAAATCGGTAAAAACAGAACACAGTCGCGAAGTTCCGCTGGGAACCCCGCCTTAGCTATCGTTTCCAGATCTTCGACAATCCTGCCGATCGTCAGTTGCAGCTGTAGGGCATAGATAACGCCGGCGAAGGCAACGCCGCTTTCCTGTCTGAGAGCCGCTTCGGTCAGCAGATCGTCATCATGGGTGACCAACACCCTATCGAGTTCATGTGCACGGTCGAGCAACTCATCATCCGGCAACTCACTGCAACCATCTTCCCATGCCGTTATCACATCCACATCGCGGAGTTGGAGGCCCACCGCGATCGCCTTTGGCACGTTATGATCCATGTAAAACGCTACCGTCATCAGGCGGTTTGCCCGGATTTAATGCGAGACATGAAAGCGGACTTCGGCTGCTTTTTTCTGATTTGCTCAACTTTTTCCTGCCGGTGCTCAATATCCCGGCCCATCATTTCCTTGTGATCATGATAATAGGCCAATGCCGAATAGATCTGACCGAGCGACAAGTGCGGATGCTGAAAATGGAGTTCTTCCGGACTCCACCCATAGGCGAGTTTATTCAGAACTAGCTCGACGACCTTCGTATTCGTCCCGGCAATATAGGGCACGCCGTCTTGGTTCAGCGATACATGTTCATAGGATGTTTTTTGTTGTGTTACCGCCATGGGATGCTCCTCAATCATTCAGGCAAGCTCTTCAACTGCCCACTCCGCCACGTTCCGTTTTTCGGAATCGAAATTGACGCCCATCAAAATGATCTTTATCCCGCTTTGTCGGAACATGTCGGCGTATCCCTTGTCGTGAATCTGCTTCAGGGCGGCTTTGGCGCTTTGGTTGCATTTGAACTCGATGACATAGACCTTGTCGGAAAATTCCACCGCCAGATCGATCCGGCCTCTGTGGTGCAGCACTTCGCTTCGGGCGTCCGCGCCCGAGGCGCTGACCATCAGGTAAAAAATGGTGTGGAAATAGGCTTCGTCGCGCCGGGTCTCAAGGGTGTGGGGAATCGAGGCGAAAATCGCGGCCATGGCGTCAAAAAAGTCATCGAGCCGCTCCTCCTGGAGAAAGCCGGCAAGGCGCAGCATCTGGGAGTACGCTTCTTTGGTTTTGACATAGGAAGTCAAGAGATGTTTTAAAAACGAGATTTTTACTTCCTGGTTCGGGTAATCGAAACAAAAAATGTCGCCTTCCACGTCCTTGATGGTGACGTACCCGGTTTGGAACAGAATCGCGTCCGGATTTAAATCTTCAAGTTCATAAGTGCTGAACGAGGTTTCGTCGGTTTGAAGATTTTCGATCATGGGCAATGGAAAATGGCTTTCGCGCAACAGATTGACCAGGAACGTCGGGGTTCCGGTTTCAAACCAGTAATTTCTGAAAGCTTTCTGCTTTAAAGCGGACATGACCGAAAACGGATTATAGACCCGGAGGTCCTTCCTGGAAAATCGGTATCCGTTGTAATGAGCGGCCAGTTCCCGGATCGCGTCTTGTTCCGGCGTTTCGAGTTTTTCCGCCAGGGCGGCAATGTAAGCCCCGAAACACTGTTCCAGTTCTTCCTGGGTGTAGCCGAGCATGTCCGCGTGATCTTCGGTCATGGTGATGTCTTCCAGGTTGTTTAATTCCGAGAAGATCGACACGCGGCTGAACTTGGAAACGCCGGTGAAAAAGACAAATCGGAGGCATGAGGCCACATGGGTTTCTTTTAACACACCAAAGAAATACTTCATGACTTCCCGGTTTTCTTCCGCGATTCCAAGGGCTTCTTTGCCTTTGCCCAAATGGGAGATGATCGGTTTGTCGTATTCGTCCACAAGGACGACGACGCCCTCGCCAAACCGGTTCTCAAGGGCCAGGATAAGTTCTTGGAATTGGGTTTCCACAAATTTGGTTTCAATGGAAACCCCGTAGCGCTTCGCTGTCTGCTTCAAAGTCAGGGACAGTGCCTCCCGCAGAATGTCCGGGCGCTGATGGGGAACACCGTTGAAATCGACAATGATCACCGGATGTTCTTTCCATTCCCAATCGCCATGTTCTGCAAGCCACAAGCCGTCGAACAGGTCTTTTTTGCCTTCAAACAGGCATTTGAGCGTGGAAATGGTCAGGGATTTTCCGAAACGGCGGGGGCGGGAAAGAAAGTAATATTGACCCGTGTCCACCAATTGAAAGATATGCCGGGTTTTGTCCACATACAAATCGTTATTGGCCCGGATGCTCTCAAAAGAGGAATTGCCGATGGGCAGGTTTTGAAGCGGACTCATGGGGTCATGCCTATCGTTGACGGTTCGTGGTCTCAATCAGCGGAATCCCGTTTGTGCCGACCGGAATATACACCGTGGTGTGATTGGGCGATTCGGCCATTTTCAACTGCGCCTGAATCGCCTCATGTTGCAGGTAATTGGGGGTCAGCGTCGCGTTGATGATTTTTTGCGCCTCCGCGATACCCCGTGCTTCTTCGATCCGAATCTCGGCATCTTTCTTCATGATCTCTTTTTGGGTCTCCTTTTCTTCGAGGAGCTGTTGGGCGGCCAGTTTTTTCTCCATCGCATCGGAAACCACCTTGGGGTAATTGATATCCCCAACGACAACGCTGATCAGTTGAAAGGGCGTGTCCTTCAGATATCCGGAAAGCTTTTTCCTCGACGGCGTCCGACACGACCGACCGGTTTTCCTTGATTTCCTTGCTTGTATAGGGCTGGACGACTTCTCTGACATACGTTCGCAGCGGTTTTTGCAGAAACCGTTTATACCATTTTTCGCCGCCGTATTTTTCAACAATATCTTTCACCGTGTTTTTCTTGACGCCGATCACGGAATGGAAACTGAAACTGATGTTCAGATCGTCCTTTGTCATGATCTTGAAGGACTCTTTGTAGGTGTTGGGGCGGGTGTCGATATTGATCACCTTGTTTCGCAATACGGATAAGCCGTAGTTTCCCGGACCGGTGATGGTCCCTTTGAAACCGCCTTTTCCCAAAAACCGGGGTTTTTCATAGACATACCCTTCGTGGCCCGCGGGGGTGAAAGGGTTTGAGCAGCCCGCCGAAGCGATGCAGACAAAGCATAGCGCGATTGACAGTAAAATATTTTTTTCATTTTTTTTTCATATTGTTGAATAAAGTTGATTAGGCGAATTCAAAAAAATAATGTTCCGATCATGGACGATCTTCCGCCTCTTGAGCTACGCGACCGCAAAATCCGTATATTCCCTATTTTACGCAACCGCGTATCCGGTATGTTGTCGGACATCAGGTTCATGAAATCCAAGAACGATTTTATCCTTTGGAACGCCCTCTTGTTCCAGTTCAATTGCGATTCCGTCCTCAGTGCCGTCTCTTTGAATCCAGATTAAACCATCAATGATGTCTATGTGAACAACGCATCCGTGGATGCGTCTTACATTGTCCCATCCCAGTGACATGACGAGATAACGGTCATTGGTTCGATCAAGAATAATTTCATTTTCAATTTTTCCATTGGCGTAAGAAACGGATGCATAATTTGTTAATACTTTTTCGATAATATCTCGATAGTTGTTTAAGGTATCCATTTTATGATCTCCTCTGTTTTTTGATTAAAGACTATAAGCCGGACACGCTGATTTCCAAGCAAAAGTTGTCCTAAAGGTTCTTCAAAAATATCTAAAAACACAGCCTGACGTATGGCAAGGTACAATATTCGGTCTGGCTCTTTGCGTTTTAAATGGATCATGCGTAATCGTCCATTTGTCTTTTATCAGAGCGTTTTTAACATGGTTGTGATAAATATCTTTTACAGGCATAGATCCCTATTTATTTTTTCTTTCAATTCACCAATGTTATTCGATACCTTTTGGTATTTCGGGTTGATCAGGTTCCAAAAAATTATGTGTTCAATTCCCCACCATCAACTTCGGCAAAAACAACGCAATCTCCGGAAAAATCGTGATAATCACCGTGGTCAGCACCATGAGCAGCAAAAAAGGAAAGGCGTGTTTGGCGATATCGCCGATGGATTCGCCGGTCAGGCCCTGGATGACGAAGAGATTGAAGCCCACCGGCGGCGTGATCCGGCTCACCCTTCAGGAAAGAAATTCATCAAATTGCTTGTCCATTTGCTCGGTCTGAATCCTGAGATGCGTGATGGAAGCGGACAGTTCTCCCCAAATCTCCTCTTTCCAGCGTTCCGAAAGCTCGCACGCTTTCAGGGCTTTGATGTGCCGGATCGCCGTCAGGCACTCTCTTTTTCCCATTTTTTGCTGACAGCCTGTTCAAAAATTTCCGCCACCCAATTTTCCACATTCTTCCCGGATTTTTCAATTTCAAAAATAACTTTCCTATGAAGTTCAGGCGGCAGATTTATTGTAAAACGCCCGGAAAAGGGCTTTTCCGGCGCCTCTCCAAGCTCGCCGCAAAATTCAAGATAATCTTCAATGGAATCCTTAAAACCCTGTTTTAGCTCATCTGTGCTTTTGCCTTGAAAAGTAATGACATCTCTTATATTTACCACTTCACCGTGAAAAATATCCGCTTCCGCGTCAAACACGATATTTGCAAGATAATCTTTATATTTCATCATGGCGTGACTCCCGCTTCTGTAAGAAACCGACGCACGGACGCGACCGCTCCTTTGTCGGTTTCTTTTCCTCACTTCCCCACCATCAACCGCGGCAGAAACAGCGCGATCTCCGGAAAAATCGTGATAATCACCGTGGTCAAAACCATGAGCAGGAAAAACGGAAAAGCATGCTTGGCGATGCTGCCGATGGGTTCGCCGGTCAGGCCCTGGATAACAAACAAGTTGAACCCCACCGGCGGCGTGATCTGGCTCAGTTCCACCATGAGGATCAGGTAGATGCCGAACCAGATGGGGTCGAAGCCGGCGGCGGTGACCATGGGCAGGGCGATGGGCAGGGTCATGACCACGATGGAGAAGCCGTCCAGGATGCAGCCGAGCACCACGTAGACCAGTCCCAGCATGATCATCAGGGTGTAGGGGGACAGGTCCATGCCGACGATGGTCCGGGTGATGGCCGCCGGAATGCCCAAAAGGCCCATGACCCGGGACAGATACGCGGCGCCCATGACGATGAGGCAGATCATGGCGGTGGTCTTGACCGCGGCCCGGAGGCAGTCGAACATCCCCCGCCAGTCGAGTTGCCGGTTGATGACGGCGAACAGCGTGGCCCCGAACACGCCCAGGGCCGCGGCCTCGGTGGGGGTGGCGATGCCGGCGTAGATGCTGCCCAGAACCATCAGGATCAGGATGATCACCGGTCCCAGGTCCTTCAGGGCGATAAAGCGCTGCCGCCAGGTATAGGATTCCTGGGTGGTGGGGGCGATGTCGGGATTCCGGATGCCCCGGTAGATGATGTAGGCGATGTAGACACCGGCCAGGAGCATTCCGGGGAAGACCCCGGCGATGAACATCTTGCCGATGGAGACTTCGGCCAGGATGGCGTAGACGATCATGATGAGGCTGGGGGGGATGAGAAACCCCAGGGTGCCGGCCCCGGCCAGGGACCCCATGGCCAGCTTGCGGTCGTAGCCCAGCTTGTCGAACTCCGCCAGGGTGATGCGGCCCACGGTGGCGGTGGTGGCGGCGCTGGAGCCGGAGACGGCCGCGAAAAAGGTGCAGGAGACGATGTTCATCAGCAACAGCCCCCCCGGCAGCCGGTAGAGCCAGGGGACCAGCCCCCGGAACAGGGCCTCGGAGATGCCGGAGTGAAACAGCACCTCCCCCATGAGGATGAAAAGCGGCAGGGCCACCAGCTCCCATTGGTTGACGGTGGCCCAGACCGACGAGGCCATGTTGTTGCCGGCGGGCAGGAAGGAAAAAAACTCCATCCCGATCAGCCCGACGAGGAAGAGGGAAAAGCCGATCCAGATCCCGGACCCCAGGGTAACGACCAGGGCGCCGAAGATAATCAGGCACATGAAGAGGGTGTGGGCATCCATAAAGAATCAGTCCTCTTTCGTCGCGTCGGCGTCGGTTGCGGTTTCGGATTCTGGCGAGAAGGCCCGTTTTCCGGCCTTGAGGGTTTCGGCCACGAGCTGAAGGAGAAACGTCGCGGCCCCGATGAGCATGACCCCCTGGGGGATCCACAGCGGCGTGGCGGTTAGGGTTCCGGAGGTGGAGCCGTACCGCCAGGTGGCTTCGGCCATGAGGTAGAGATAGTAGAGCAGGTAGCCCATCACGCCGGTGGTGACCGCCGCGGCCGCCAGTTCCAGAAAGGCCCACAAACGGGGCGGCAGAAAAGTCCGGGCCAGGGTGATTTTGATGTGGCCGCTCTCCTTGAGCGTATAGCCGCCCCCCAGGAAAATGATGGCCGCCAGCCCGTAGGCGGAATATTCGTCCGCGATGAGGGTGGTCATCTCCAGGGTGTTCCAGAGGGTGATTTCCAGCAGCACCAGGAGCGTCATCAGCCCCAGGGTCACGGCGGAAAGCCCCGCCATCCAGTCGTTGAGTCGGTCGATCCCGCGGATCAGCGTGTTCATCCCATCCGTCCTTCGATTACGGCGTCACGTCAACGATGTCCCAGCCATTCCGTTTCAACGGGTCGGTCCTATCCGGCGGCGCGTTGGTCAGCAATACCCGTTTGTCGGCGTCGGCGATCTCCGGAAATGCTGAGGCATCGCCCAGCCCGGAGAGATCCCGGGGCGCATAAGGGGAGAGTTCGCCGGTTTCCAGGCGGTCGGACCAGGAGTGGATGCGTCCCTTTTCCGTGAGCAGCGCAAATTGCGTGTATCGCGCCGCCGTCAGGTCCGCCAGCCGTTTCCCGACCTGGCCCCACGCGGCCCGCATGGGATAGGAGGTGTCCACCGCCACCGCGATCTTCCGGGGGTTTTTCGTCAGGTAGACGTGGTACCCGACCGAAAAGGCCACGAACACCAGCAGGGTCAGGGCCAGCCATACCGCAAAAGGTTTCATTTTCGTTCCTCGGTTTGGCGCTTACATCTGCGCATTCAGCAGCGCCCCGATCTTATAGGCGATCTCCCCTTCCCCTGCATTGAGGCTGGCGGCCTCCACCAGGGACGACACCCGCTTCAGTTCGTCGATATTGGCCTCGTAGCCGATGGTGTAGATGGGGACGTTCAAGCCGCGGATCAAGTCGTCCATTTCGGAAAAGTTCAACCCTTCGTTTGTTTCGCCGTCGGTGAGGACGAACAACAGGGGCTTCACGTTCGGGTTTCGCTCTTTTGCCGCCGCCAGCCGTTGCAGCGACACCGCGATGCCGTCGTACATGGCGGTGCGCCCCTCGGCCGCCATATCCTGAACCGCCGCGTGGAAGGCCGCCTTGTGGTTGAGGTCGAACTCTTTGACGGGCAGGATCACGCCGACCCGCTGGCTGAAGACCACGATGCCGATGCTGTTTTGCGGCGAGATGAACTCCGCCCCGTCCAAAAGCGCCGTCTTCAACCGGCTCAACCGGGTTCCCCGCATGGATCCGCTCACATCGCACAGGAAGACGGCGGCGATGGGACGGCCGGCGTCCTTTTTCTCCTTCCAGACCTTCTGTGCCTGGACCAGGACCTCGCCGGGGGGCGCGTCGAATGAGGGCGTATATTGGATGTCCGGATTGAAACCGTATTCGGCGGCCAGCCTGGCGTATTTTTGCCCGTCCGCGAAGTCGCCGAAGGCCGTCAGCACTTCCGTTTTCTCGGGGCTCACATCCCCCACGGCGTACAGCGGATTGTCGTGCCGGATGCCGAAGGGGATGAACTCGTAGCCGGATTTGAGGACGGGGGTGTTGACGAAGGTCTGGTATTCCATGACGAAGGCGTCCAGGGACCCCTCGTTCATCACGGAATCGCGCATCTGGAGCGTGGTCAGGGCCACGAACGGAACGCCCCGCTGGAAGCTCTCGAAGGAGCTGACCACCTCCGGGGTGAGCATGGCCGAGGCGTCGCCGCCGGCGAAGGTGGCCAGAACCGTCACCAGGAAATTGAGGCCGGTGCTGCTGGCGAAGGGATTGGTGTATCCCATGACCAGTTTCCCCTGGACCACCGCGTCGATGATGTTCGGCACGCCGAGCCCGCCGTAGGCCGACCGCAGCTCACCGGCCACCGATTCCTTCATGACGATGCCCGCGATGTTGCCCACCATCCGTTCCCGCACCGGGGTCGTTTTCACGCCGTGGGCCTCCACCATCCGTACCCAGAGATGGTTGGACGGGGAAAAGGCGTCCGGGAGATACTTCCGGGCCGCGATGTAATCGTGGCCCGTGCCGGAGGCGATCTTCCGGATGGCGACCTTGCCCCGCCGGCCGTCGCTGAGCGCATGGTTTTGGGCGTTGAAGTCGTTGGCGATCTCCACCATGACGCCGTCGATGCCCTCCCCCGATTTTTCGGTGGACGTGAAAATCTCCACCACCACGTCGCCGCCGGTTCGGGGCGGATCGACCACCAGGGGGAACTGGCCGATGTCCGGCAGGTTTTTCTTGAGATCCCTGCCGGCGCCCAGTTGCAGGTTGGCGCGGCGCTGGACGTAGTTTTCGGTGGGCCGGATGTCGTCCACCTCGTCCGCCAGCCGGGCCACGGCCTTTTCGTAGGTCATGGGTCCGCCCCGGAGGCCGCCGCCCATCAGATATTCATAGGCGTAATACCCGCCGCCGGCCAGGACCCCGACCACGATGATGAAACCGATGAATTTTTTAAACATGATGCACCTCCTTCATGGCGTCCTGGAGCCCCGCGTTGATGGCCTTGAGTTCGCCGTCGATCTCCCGTTGATCCTTGACCTGGAGGTCAAAGAGGGTCAGATTGCCCCCCAGCCGCTTGAGGGCCACGAGGGCGCCGTCCACGGACCGGGCCTGCTGCTGGAGCATCCCCTGCATGGTCCGCTGCTGCTGGTCCGTGCCGAAGGCTCGGGACCGGTGGAGCAATTCAGTGTGATTTCGAGCCAGTTCCCCCAGGTTCTGGAGCACCGCGTCCACCTCGTCGAGAAACGCCTGGTCCTTGAACTCCCGCCGGATATGGGCCGCCAAAGCCAGGCATTCCATGGCCGGGGATTGAAACGCCGGGTCGCATCCGTCCAGAAGCCGCCGCAGATCGCCGTCGTCCAGGGCTTCGGGGACGCCGTGATACCGCCGGCGGAACGTCTCGGACCGGCCGTAGACGATGGGCCAGAGGAGCAGCAGGAAAAGCCCGACGCCGCCGGCGACCGCCGCCATCGTCCATGGCGGCTGAAACCAGTAGACAAAAACCGTTTCCAGAACCAGGAGCGTCAATACCGCCATCCAGGTCTGGGGGGCGGTCAGCAACACGGTGGCGATGCGCCTGCCCTTGTCCATCTGTTTTATTTCCTCCGGTGGTTCGATGCGGTTAGCGGCGCCATAAGGCGCTCCTTTAAGCCGAAGCCGCCCGGCCGCGCCGTCTTGGAATCGATAAGCCTGCCTGGCGGGGAAGCGGATCAGCGCCGCCCCTTCGCGTCATCCGACAGTTGGGCCTCCAGGTCCGCGAGAATGGCTTTGAGATCTTCGACGCCAAGGCTGTACAGCGTGTTTTTAGGGGTCAATGGGCGTTTCAGCCATTTTTGGGTCATCTGGATGGTGGCGACCAATTCGCCTTTTTCCATACCCTCTTCCATGCTTTCCTGCATCAGTTCTTTAACAGCGACCGTTTCTTCAAGGGGAGTTAATTGGATCATTTTTCGAATCTCCTCTAATGTAATGGTCTTAAACCGCTGCAAAATGGCGTATTCCAGCAGTTCGACCAATGTTTTTTTCCTGTTTT
>CAZZBE010000081.1:12595-17418 GCA_964652715.1 uncultured Desulfobacteraceae bacterium | reverse complement strand
AAATCCTTTAATGTGCGGCAGGTTGTTTTTCGGAATCTCAAAGTCGTGAATACTGAAACATACGCATTCTACGACATATGGTATCCCATGATTCTGCATAATCATTTTGTTATGAGTTCATAGAAACATTAGCGAAAATCAATCATGAACAAGGCGGACTTAGAAAATTTAGTTGAGATCAGGGTGTCAGAGGCGAGGACGTTGCTTGAATCGGAGAAATACGAGGGAGCTTATTATCTAATTGGCTATGCCGTTGAATGCGCCCTCAAAGCCTGTATAGCAAAGCAAGTAAATCAGTTTGATTTTCCAAATAAGCAGCTTGCCAACCAAAGTCACACTCATAAGTTGAATGAGCTGCTTGGTGTTGCCGGCTTAAAGCAAAAGCTGGCTGAAAATGAAGATCAAAATACTGACTTCAAGATTAATTGGGCTGTAGTCAAGGATTGGTCTGAGGTTTCGCGTTACGAGTGCACCATAGAAGCAACCAAGGCAGAGGACCTCTTTAATGCGGCAACTGATGAAAATTCGGGGATACTGGCATGGCTAAAAACATTTTGGTAACCGAGAGTCTTTCGGACTCGATGATAAAAGCCGGTGCTAAGCTTTTAGAACGCCTCGACCTTGAAGAGTCCCAGGTAAAAAGCTCCTTTTGGCTATACATATCAGATGAGAAAATATGGAAATTAATCATTGCCTCTCCTTTGGTAGACACTGAAGGGCCACGTAAATTCTACAAGAGAATAGTGTCTGCTAACGAGTCGGCTGAAGAAGACGAGCAAGTTGTCTCCCTTAACGATATTGGTGTTGTAAATACAAGCAACCAAATTGTTCAGCTTCTGAAGATGGCTATCGATACGAACGATGGGATATCAGGAATACGATTTTCAAGAAATACCATTCATGGCGTTTTCATCGAGGACTGCTACATTTATCGTTCCAATCCATAGCTTAGCTGCTGCATAGGGCGGCAAAAAACCCGCCGCCCCTGAGCATCCCGTTATACGGCAAATAGACAAAGCTTACAAAATTCAAAAATCATTCGCTTCTCAGGGCTGCATCAGACGTAAGCAGGGCATGCTCCACCGCAGGAACAAATCCCACGCATCGCAATCAATATAGAATAAACATGAGCACCCAAACCACCATCAACCCCGATCAGGATATCGCAAATCGCATCCGCCAGCTTCTGTCCGCCGGAAACCAATCCGACCGGAAATTCGTCGTCCCCGACCACACGTTCAAAGACGTCCGCGCCCTGGCCGCCGGCATTCTCCGGGACCTGCCGGAAAAAGACGCCGTCGTTTGCCTTTGCACGGAAAACAAGGCTTTTATCCTCGCCTCTCTGCTGGCGTCCCTCGCGGGCGGTTTCTCATTGGTCCTGCCCTATGCCCTGACGCCAAAGGCGCTGGCGGATGTCCGGGACCGCCTGCCCTTTTCGGTCCTCATCACCGATGACCCCAAGACGACGCCGCCGGGAATCCGAGCCCTGACGCCCCGCCCCGCCGCCGGTCATCCGACGTTATCCCTTGAAACGCCGCCGGACCGCGAATTTTTCTATTTTTTCACCGGCGGCTCCACCGGCCGCCCCCAGGTCTGGTCCAAAACCCCCATCAACCTTTTCGCCGAAGGGTTTTACCAGACGGCGCGGCATCAACTCACCGAAGACGACCTGATCCTGGCCACCGTCCCCCCTTACCACATCTACGGCTTTCTTTTCTCCGTCCTGTTCCCCCTCGTCTCCTCGGCCCGGATCGTCAACCCGACGCCCACCTACCCCGAGGAGATCCGCCACGCCCTGCTCGCCCATCGCCCCACGGTTTTCGTCAGCGTGCCGGCCCATTACCGGGTCCTGAACGGAACCGATATCCGCTGTGATTCCCCGCGGATGGCCTTTTCCTCGGCCGGGCGGCTCGATCCGGCCGACGGCGAGGCGTTTCACGCCAAGACCGGGGCCGATGTCGTGGAAGTTTACGGCTCCACGGAGACGGGCGGCATCGCCACCCGATGCCGCAACCGGGGGGAAACCGGCCTGACGCCCTTCGACGGGATCGACTGGAAAATCGAAAACGAATTGCTCTGCGTCCGGTCGCCGTTCATCTCTCCCGGAATCGAAACGGACAAGGAGGGCTTTTTCGTCACCGGAGACCGGGTCCGAAAATCCGGCAACGCGGCCTTCGAGCTGATCGGACGGGCCGACGGCATCGTCAAGGTGGGGGGAAACCGGGTGGATCTGGAAGACATCCGGATGAAGCTGACGGGTCTCGACGGCGTGGACGACGCCGTGGTCATCGCGTTGCCGTCGGAAAACGGCCGGGAGAACGAAATCTGCGCCCTGGTTCAGGGAAATGCCGACAAGGACCGGCTTCTGGCGGCCGCATCGGACCTTCTGGAACCCGCCGCCCTGCCCCGACGCGTGACCATCGTCGACGCACTGCCGGTCACCGCCGCCGGTAAATACGACCGGGACGCCATCAAGGCGGTTTTCAGCGCCTGACCACCCAGTCCGGCGGCTTCAACCGACCGCCGCTCACATCCCGCATGCGGACGCCCAAGACCGATTCATGCAGGACGCCATCGGTTCCGAACAGCCCGATATCGAACACCAGCATCTCCGGATCTGTTCGAACCGGACGCGCCACTGCCCGATACCACGCCCCGGGCCGAGTGGGACAAAAGATGCGGCGCCTTGCCAGTCCCACGGGAAAGGCCACCACCCCCGCATACCGCTGGCCCCAGGCGCAGGCGATATGAAACGCCGCGTCCAGTGGAAAAGGTGATCCCAGGGGGCTGTGTTGAAGAGGGTGAGGCGCCGCCGCGACGTCCGCAACGGCGCCGCTTTCGTTCAGGGATACCGCCTCCCGGACGTTTTGGTAGGCCGGGCCAAAAGGGACCAGTTCGTTATACAGCCGGTCGGGGGGAATCAAAAAGCCATCGACCGGCCCCCTCGCCAGGTCGGAAACGCCCCTGGACGCTTCGCCTCCGCCATCGCTTTGGAAACAAAGCCGCACATGGTCCTTGGTCCGGGTGATGCCCGAGGCGCCGATCCGGGTCCGGGTGATAAGCGTCGAGCGGATTCGCCCGTCTTCAAGCGTTTCGATGCGATTAAAGGCCGCCACAGCCGCGTCCTCTTTGTTCAAAAAAAGAAATTTGTCGAACCGGGCGCCCTCTATTCGATGGAGATCCACCTCTGGAACATGAACCGCCGTGGATGCCGCCAACGCCTGCATGGCTTCCACCGCCGGCAGGACAGCCTGGCCCTGGAATCGGTGGTCCAGCAGATAAGGATGAATCAGAATATGAAGGGGAAAAAGGTGATCCCAGCCGGCTTCATTCATTCCCGGGAGGTCTGTTCAGCCGGCGTTCCAACTCATCGAGCTTTTCCATGCCCAAGCCCGTAATCCCTGATATTTGCCCTTTACTCAGCAATTTGGAATGAAGCATATTCATCGCCGTTTGTTCAATGCCCTGTTCAATGCCCACTCTTTTGGCTTCATTCAGGAACATGGCCTCGTCTTTCAAAGCCTTTTCCCTTCTTTCCGCCAGTTCACGGGTCTTTTCGTCGGCGCTCAAGGCCTTTAAAGCGTCTATGGCCCTGTGGATCATCGGGTTGTTGTAATGCGCTTTCATGGCGTCTCCTCCTTCCATGTGGGCATGGTTGAAAAAATGGAGCCATCCCATAATGTCATCGGACTGCTCCATTCGCATATGCCGCTCAATGCCGGGCAGCTCGAAAATATGCAAAGACAAATCGTCGTTGAGCCTCAAGTCCGGATACCGAATGTCTCGGAGCGCGAATCGGTAGTGGAAATCCGCGGGCTCTGGAAACAGCGCATAGTCGAGGAAATGGATGCCGATAACCGGATGCAACGCCAGATAATCTTCCCCCGAGGCCAACTGGTCGCCATACATCCGGCAAAGATAATAAAGCGTTCTCTTGGGATAATTTTCATACCGGCGAACCTGCATTTCAATGTCGTACTCCTTGCCCGAGCCGTCAATGGCCAGGATATCCAGTATGATGAATTTTTTTTCGATTTCTTTCGGCGGGATCTCCGCATTTTTGATTTCCACGGAAACAATGCGGCGCCGGCTCGACAGTCCAAGCGCACTGTTGATCAGATCGGTCAGAATGTCGGTGTCTTTGGTGAACAGCTTTTTGAATACAAAATCGTTTTTAGGGCTCAGAAACTTTTCCACAGCCATACATTTTCTCCCTGAACACGGTGTTCAAATGGCGATCCCGACCGGCATCTTGGCTGAGCTGACCCAGCGGTTTATTCAGTCCATAATTGATTTTACCCGCGCGATTGGAAAAAAACAATCGGGAATATCGCCGAAGCGGAGCGAAGGAGAACAAACGATTTGAATCCGATGGCCTATCGGGGAAAATTTTCCCATAGCTTCAAGGTTTTTTCGTCGATGCCCACGGGCCGGCCCGACGAATTGGTGCAGCAGTGGCGGGTGAACCCTTTGCAGACGATGGCGCCGGTCTCGCCGTGGGTGATGACGTAGTCGAACCGGAGCTTGACGCGCTCCAGCTCGCCGGGGCGGGTGTAGATGACCATGGGATCGTCGTACTGGAGCGGGCTGTAGTAGTTCACCTCCACCTGGATGATGGGATAGACGAACCCGCTCTCTTCGATCTCCCGGTAGGGATAGGCCGCGTCCCGCATCAGGGAGGCGCGCCCCACCTCGAAATACCGGAGGTAGTTGGCGTGGTAGACGATCTGGGACCGGTCCGTGTCCGCATAGAGGGTGCGGTTGTCGCAACGGTGCCAGGTCAGCCCGTCGGTTCTGTCCCGGACGTAGCGTGGGTCGCCGTC
>CAZZBE010000081.1:0-12495 GCA_964652715.1 uncultured Desulfobacteraceae bacterium | reverse complement strand
AACGGTGCCAGGTCAGCCCGTCGGTTCTGTCCCGGACGTAGCGTGGGTCGCCGTCAAGAGGGGTGGGGATGAATGGATTGGGCCGCATAATCCTGGCTATCCTTCAAGCATCCTGGCCATCCTGATTCACACCCCTCGAAATATCAGGCAGCAATTCGTCCCCCCAAACCCGAAGGCGTTGGAGAGGAACATATCGTAGGCCTGCCGCCGGGCCACGTTGGGGACCACGTCCACATCGGACAGGTCCGGGTCGGGGATGTGGTTGACGGTGGGCAGCAGGATGCTTTGCCGCATGCCTTCGATGGACAGGGCCGCTTCGATGGCCGCCGACGCCCCCAGGGTGTGGCCGATCTGGGATTTGTTGGAGGATATGGGAATGCGGCTCAGGTCGGCCCCGAAGATGCTCCGGAGGCATTCGATCTCGGTCCGGTCGCCCTTGGGCGTGGAGGTGCCGTGGGCGTTGATGTAGCCGATGTCGCCGGGCCGGATCTCCGCATCGTCGATGGCCTCCCGGATGGCCCGGATGATGGTCTCGGGGTTGGGCAGGGTGAAATGGTGGGCGTCGGAGGTCCACCCTACCCCCAGCACTTCGGCCCGGGGCGTCAAGCCGTATCGTTTCAGCGTCTCCCCGGCGGCCAGGACCAGGACGCCCCCGCCCTCCGACAGCACCATCCCCTTCCGGTCGATGCTGAAGGGACGGGAGGCCTGGGTCGGGTCGGTAAATGCCCGGTCCCCCTCCACGATCTTCACCGTGGCGTTCATGTTGGCGAACCCGACGATGATCTCCGGCATCAGGCAGGTATCGACGCCGCCGGCCAGGACGAAATCGCAGTCCCCGTCCCGGATCATCCGGGCCCCGACCCCGATGGCGTGGTTGCCCGATGCGCAGGCGCCCTGGGGCGAGAAGATGGGACCGGTGAACCCCAGCATCATGCCGGCCTTGCCGGAGGGCAGGTTGGCGCAGAGGTTGGGCAGGAGATAGGGGCTCACCTTGAACGGGCCCCTGGTCAGGTAATTGTCCATGGCGACCCGGAAGGCGTCCACTCCGTTTAAGGCCGATCCGACGAGGCAGGCCGTGCGGGGCCCCGTCTCGCCGTCGATTTCCAGCCCGGCGCGGGCCAGGGCCTCGTCGCACAGGGCCATGGTGAGCATCACGAAATCGGCGTTCCAGTTCTTCACCTCCCGCCGGTCCGCGAAGGACAGGTCCAGGGGGTTCCAGTCGGGTATCTCCCCCACCACGTTGCTCAGGGAATCCACTTGGCATTTGGTGACCCGGCGAAAGCCGGCCTCGCCCCGGACGGCCCGTTCCCAGGTGAGACCGAAGGTCTTGCCCAGGGGCGTGGCCGCGCCGTATCCCACCACGAAGACCCGCCGGTTCAGGGGCGCTTTCATCTCGAATCCACCTTTCGGAACACGATGCAGGCGTTGCACCCGCCGAAGCCGAAGGCGTTTTTCAGGATCCATTCCTGTTCCAGGGAACGGACGCCTTCGGAAACGCAGTCAAGGGGCATGGCCGGGTCGGGAATGTAATTGATGGTCGGCGGGAGCGTGTCCCGCCGTACGCCCTCGAGGGCGAGAATCGTCTCGATGGCGCTGGAGGCGCCCATGGCGTGGCCCGTCATCGATTTATTGGCCGATACCGGCGGCAGAGCATCTCCAAAAACAGCCCTCAGTGCATCGTATTCCACCCGGTCGCCGACTTTGGTGGCGGTGGCGTGGGCGTTGACGCTGTCCACATCCGACGGGGCGATGCCGGCGTCCCCGACGGCCTCGGCGATGCAACGGCGGACGGTTTCGAAATTGGGCGCCACGAAATGGCGGGCGTCGGAGGTCATGGACCACCCGGCCGCCTCGGTTTTCGGATGGAGCCCGTGGGCATCCGCGAATTCCCGGGTCGCGAGGATAACCGCCCCGGCCCCCTCGGCGATGACGAACCCCCGCCGGTCGAGGGAAAAGGGGCGACTGGCGTCGGCCGGCGGTTCCGGCGGCACGCCTGGCCGGGGTTGAAACGCCGCGTTCATGGTGGCGAACCCGGCCACGATGGGTTCCACCAGGGGAAAATCCACAGCCCCGCAGATGGCGACATCGGCCCGCCCCAGGGCCAGGAGCATCGCCCCCGTGATGATCGAGGTCGCGCCGGTGGCGCAGGCGGTGATGGGGGCCGTGATGGGGCCGGTGGCGCCGGTGAGAATCGACACCTTCCCGCCCACCATGTTGATGCAGGAATTGGGGTTGGCGTAGGGCGGCGGAAGTTTCCCGTCGGCGGTCATGCGCCGGTCGGCGTCCAGCAGCGCGTCCAGGCCCCCCACCGCCGAACTGAAGGTCACCGCCGTGCGCGGCGCGATGTCCGGCGTGATCTCCACCCCGCTGCGTTCCAGGGCCCGATGGACCGTCAGCATGGCGTATTTGAAGATCGGGGACGGCCAGAGGGCCAGGGCCCGGGCCGACAGGAACGGATAGGAGGCCGGATCGACCCCGGCCACCTGCCCGGCGATGGTCACCGGAAAGCCGCCGGTCAGCGGGAACCGGGTCAGCGGCCCGATGCCCGATTCGCCGGCCGCGGCCCGCCGCCACTGATCCTCCAGGTCCGTTCCCAGGGGGGAGACGGCGTCGTATCCTAAAACGACCGGGGTTCGGGGATTCATCACGAAAACGGGGCGGAGGATCTTACCACGGGATGAACTTGTAGAGCTTGGCGAACATCTCGTACACCTCGATCCAGTTCCGGAGATCTTTGGCGGTGCGGATGTGGGCCCGCTTGTTCACCATGACCCAGCTCATGTGGGCCGCGCCGTCCTTGCAGGTGGAACAGTCCCGGGTTTCGGACGTGCAGCACCGGTGCATGGTCCGGAGATCCGAGGCCCACCGGATGAAATGAATCAGCCGCCTGGGTTCGGGGTCCCGGGTATCCAATGGTTCGGTCACCGAGGGGCATTCCCTCCAGCCGAAGGTTCGGCCCAGCATCCGGCCGGTGGTGATGATCTCGTGATAGTATTTGGATGAAATTACCGTGTCCGGGTACCGGTCCAGGGCGTCGTCCATCTCGTTTCGGATGGCCGCCAGTTCGTCGGGCCGCCAGGAAAATCCGTCCACGCCCTCGTCGTTCGACAGAAGCTGCATGTGGACCTTCAGCCCCGCGTCCCGGATCTTCCGGATGATCCGGTCGGTCTTTCCCAGTTGGCGGGGGGTGATTGTATAGAGGTAATAGGCGTTGGGATCGCCTTCGTAGTTTTTGCTGGAAATGGCGAAGGCGTCCTTGCCCCGCAGGAGTTTTTCGTCCTCTTCATCCCCCCACAGGGAGATGCCGACCATCAGGTCCGGGAACCGGTCCCGGTCCAGCTTGATCAGGCCGTTGGTGGCGCAGAAGGAGGGGAGGCGTTTGTAGAACGCCTCGACCCGGTCCATGCACAGCGTCGGTTCGCCGCCGATGAGGATGGCCAGGTTGACGCCCCGCTCCTTTTCCCGGTCGATGAACGCCTCCCATTTGCGGATGTCGGTCTCCTCCACGGCGGCCTTGTCCTCGCCGGAGGAGAAGAAAAAACACCCCTTGCAGCGGAGATTGCACCGGTTGGTCACATCGTAGATGGAACTGCGGATGTTGAGTTTGGATATGCGCCTGTAGCGTTCATGCCACTCGGCGTCGAGCAGCGAACTCACCGTCTTCATTAGTATCCTCTAATTTTTTTTCACTGCTGAAGGGGAATTTTGGCAGCCTGCACAATAAGGCGCAACGCGTCGTTTACGGATTCATCGGTAGGAAAAAACTCTGACACATCCGCATCAAGCAAAACCACATTTTTTCCCCGTCTGCGATCCGGAGCATACCTGCCCTTTGGAACAACTTTCATTTTTGACAGGTCATATTCGTCACGCAGTTCATAATCGTCATCAGCATTCAGAGTTTTCATAAAATTTCTCCTCTCGTTTGGTCGCCTTACGTGCGCTGATGATTCGGATTATCCCTTCGCGATCCGTATGCGCCAGAATCAGAAGCCTTCCCTTCCCTGACAAGCCGATGGTGATGTAACGCTCCTCATCAATTGAATGTTCCGCATCGACAACCGTTATAAACTCAGGATCGCTGAATACTGATTTTGCTTCGTCGAACGACACGCGATGTTTGGTGATATTTTTTGCTGCTTTTCTATGATCCCAGTCAAATTCAGCAGTCATTTATTCCCTGTTAAAGCTCGCGTATCCATTCCACTTGCCCCCGGCGGCGCCACAAACCAGTCCCGCAGGTTCGCCCCCTTTTCATACCCCGTGACCCAGACCGCCAGATAGGTGTCCACGTAATCGAGCCAGGCGGCGAACGTGTCCGGATCGACCGCGTGCCGGAAGAGCCGGGCCGTGACCACGGCGCTGCCGGCGGCGTAGTGGCGGCAGTCGGGGCAGTCGGTGTCGGGCACGCAGCAGGACGCGTCCCGGTCCCAGGTGAGGTCGGACCGGTACTGCCGGAAGGACCGGCCCAGCCCCACGTCCGTGGACGGGTTCATCCGCGGATAGGAGCACCCGTAGAGATCGTGGAGCCCCCGCCCGTGGGTGTGGGCCAGGGCGCTGTAATGGGAAAACAGGACCGTTTCGGGATACCGGTCCAGCAGATCCACCATGGTCTCCCGGGTTCGGGCCAGGGAAGCCTCGGTATGACGCAGGTCGCCCGTATAGCCCACCGGCGCGGAGAACATGTTGAAGGAGACCTTGCAGCCGTCTTCGGCCAGCCGGGCCGCCACTTCCCCGGCCTCGTCGATGTTGTGCCGCGTGAAGGTATAGATGAACACCGCCCGGTCGTCGCCCCGGTAGTTGTCGATCTGACGGTCCAGCATGTTTTTGGCGTTCCGGACCCGCTCGCTGGTGTCGTCGTTGCCCCAGACCGACACGTGGATCCGGTAGCCCACCGCGTCGGGCAGCCGCTTCAGCCCGTTGGTGGCCACGGCGCCCAGGGGAATCTCCCCGTAACAGACCTCGCACAGGTCGGGAACCAGCGAGGGTTCGGCCCCGGCCAGGACCACGAAGGTGATGCCCCGGGCCTTTTCTTCGGCCATGAGCCGGCGCCAGTCGTCGGGGTTCCGGTTGTCCTCGGCGAACTGTTTCTCCCCTTCGTAGTAATAACACCCGTCGCACCGGATGTTGCACCGGCGGGTCATGTCGTAGGTGGACTCCCGGAGGAAAAAATATTTCCGGACCCGTTCCCACCGCGCCCGGATATCGGGATCGGCCAGGATCTCGGAAAATTTCCAGGTTTTTCCTCTCGATTCTCCGGCCGGCCCGCTCTGATTTCGGGCCCCGCCGGCGGCATCGGGCGTTCGCTTGTCGATTCTCATCTCGTAATGGCCTTGTTCAGAGCGGCTCCGTCGCTGCTCAAGCCGCCATTTTCTTGGTCTCGATATAGTCGGCGATCCGCCGCACGGTGGTCAGTTTGGTGTAATCATCCTCATCGATCCGGATGCCGTATTCGTCCTGGATCACCAGGGCCACGGTGGCCAGATCCATGCTGTCGATGCCCACTTCGTCCACCAGGTCGATATCCGGCGAAAAAGTGTCCGGGGTCACGTCTTCCAGCTTCAACTCGTCGATCATCACTTCCGCCACGCGGAGGATGGTAGTGTCCGTCGCCATCGTTAGCTCTGTCTCCCTGAAAGTATTGCGGTCACATGGCCGCTGCAAGCGATAGGCCAGAGGCCGTCGTCGTCGATCATAATGCGGAACGCAAACACGTCGCTCCCCGGCTTCACCGGCGCCGCATGGACGCGGATCGGGTCGCCGGGCCGGATGATCCGTTTGAACCGCACCCGGCGGATCTCAGTGAAGCGCACATCCGCCGTCCGGGCCATGGCCCGCCGGATGAGCGAAAAGACCATGGACAACTGGGCGATGCCCGGCAGGATGGGCTCGTTGGGGAAATGGCCTGAAAACCAGGGGGAATCCGGGGGGACGCTGCCCTCGGCCGTCAGTTCGCCCGAATCGGAACAGTGTATGTGGGTCAGCGTATGCCAGCTCATGCGAAATGCGGTCTCGACCCCGCCATTTATTATCGGATCAGGTATTCCCACAACGGCCCGGAAAATCCCCGCTCGTACAGCCTGGAAACGGCGTCGGCGGCCGCGTCGCCGCCGGCCCCGATCACCCAGTTAGGGCGGCCGCCGGCCTTCTCTTTCACCCGTCGGACGATCTCCCGGCTGTCGATGTGTTCCGATCGGTAGAATACCGGCGCCAGCAGGGATTGGTCCGCCGATATTTGCTTTTCTTCCAATGCGATATCGTACAGGGCCGTGTTCGGATAGATCCGCATTCCGCAGAAGAAGAATAAAACAACCCGATCGATGTTGTCAACCTGGGCCAGCGTTTCCGACAGGGACGCCCCATCCTCCCCCGGCCCGCCCATCAAAAAGTAATGGGCCACATAGAGCCCGGCATCCACGGCGGCCCGATGGGCGGCGAAGACGTCCGCCGTTCGGAAGGGCTTTCCGTATCGGGCCAGCATCCGGTCCGACAGGGCTTCCGTGCCGAACTCCGCATGGGTCATGCCCGCATCGGCCATTTCCCGGTAATAGCCCGCCGGCGGCGTCATGGGCGCGAAAAAGCCCCCCCAGGGGATGGAGAGGCCGGCCGCTTTAAAGGCCCGGGCCACGGCCGCGCTGTGGTCGGGGTCGGCGTTGAAGGCCGAATCCGTTATAAACAAGTAGCGGGCGCCGGCCTCCTGGAGCCGGACCGCGGTCCCGGCCGCCGCCTCCGGGGGGATCCGCCGCATCCGACGCCCCTCGATGTGGGGGTAGGTGCAGTAGATGCAGCGAAACGGGCAGCCCCGCTTGGACTGGAGGTTGAGCATCCCGCTCCGGTTGAGATAAAAGCCCACATGGGGAAAAGCCGGGTCGAAGCGCCGTTGCGCCGGATCGGGCAGAGGATCGGGAATCGTCGCCCGGCCCCGTCCCGCGACCACGCCGGGCAGGCCGGACGGATCGGCGCCGGCCTCCAGCGCGTCCGCCAGGGCCCGCAGCCGCTCGCCCTCGCCGAGGATGCCGTAGTCCGCCTCCAGGGCCGCCATCATCTCCCGGGGAAAGAGGGTGAAGCCGCACCCGCCCAGCGCCAGGGGGACATCCGCGACCTCCCGGATCGACCGGGCCAGGTCCCGGTACCGGTCCACGAATCCTTCCGGCGCGCTCATGTCGGTATTGTCCACGTTCCGGAGACCCAGTCCGATCAATTCCGGGCCGAAAGCGCCGATCTCCTCCGCCAGCGCCGCGCCGTTCCCCGTCACATTCAGGTCCGTGATCCGGACCTCATGGGCCGGCGCCAGGGCATGGGCCACGTGGTCCAGGCCCAGGGGATAGACCGGATAGGGGGCGGTCAGGGTATTGGCGGAGATCAGCAGAACTTTCATGGCGGGGTCGTCGAAGGGCCGTCAGTTGAGGCGCTCGGACGCCTTCCCGGAGATGAAGTCGGCCAGGGACTGGAGATTGGCGAAGACCCTGGCCCCCAGCTCTTTGTTGTCGATCTTGACCGCATACTCTTTTTCGACCATCATCACCAGTTCGAGCACATCGATGGAATCGATGCCCAGCTTCCCGCCGACCAGCTGTTCTTTTTCGTCGATATCCTCCGGGGTCACATCCGGCAGGTTGAGGGTATCCACGACCTTCACCTTCAATTCGCTAACCAGTGCGCTCATCCAATCGTCCTGACGCTGTTTATTTATGGTATGCTGTTTATACAGGGGTTCGCCCGGCGGCATACAACCGTCGGTCGAGTCTGTCCTTTACAGGGGCGGCGTTTTAGGGTACAAACCGCCGCACAACAGTATCGGCGGCGTGACCGCGATTATCGCGGTCACGCCGGTACGCTTTAAAAGTAAACACTATATAGCGAAATCGCCCGGTTTTCAATCCCTATTTGAACGGTTTGGCATCCAGACGGCCCAAAGGCCGAGGCCCCATCATGGACATCGACATCCACAAACTGATCCCCCACCGGGACCGCATGAAGCTCATCGACGCGGTGGTCTCGGCGGCCGAAGACGCCGCCGTCGCCTCGGCCGTCGTGACGGACCGTTGGCCCCTGTTCGACGGGGAGGGGGTCGGTTCCCTGGTGCTCATCGAACTGGCGGCCCAGACCTCGGCGGTCTCCATCGGCTGGAAAAAGCTCATGGCCGGCGACGAGAGCGGCGGCAAGGGATGGCTGGTGGGGATCCGGACGGCCAATTTTTTTTGGGAAACGATCCCGGTGGGCGCCGAGATCCTCACCCGGTCGGAGATCGGCTTCTCCCTGGACAATTACACCGAGATCCGGGCGACGGCGACCGTGGACGGGGAGACGGTGGGAGAGATCGGCTTACAGGTGTTGAGGGAAGAAACCGGGTAACGATATCCCCTCCCTCCCCCTCGACGGGGGAGGGCCGGGGAGGGGGTGAAAAAATGACGGATTCAAACGATAGAGCAAAAACCACCACCGCCATCGTCACCGGCGGCAGCCGGGGCATCGGCCGGGCCATCGCCCTGGAGATGGCCCGGGCCGGCCATTTCGTGGCGATCACCTACCGCTCGGGGGCTGAAGCGGCCGAAGAGACTCTGGACCTGATCCGACAGGCGGGCGGAGACGGCGAGGCCGTCGCCTTCGACGTGGCGGATTCGGCCGGGGCGGGCGAGGCCATGGAGGCCCTGCTGTCCCGCCACGAGGCCGTGGACGTGCTGGTCAACAACGCGGGCATCGCCGCCGATCAGCTCTTCGTCATGATGCCGGAACGGGACTGGGACGCCGTGATCGACACCACCCTCAAAGGGTTTTACAACGTCACCAAGCCGGTGCTGAAGGCCATGATCCCCCGGAAGCGGGGGGCGGTGGTCTCCATCGCCTCGGTGGCCGCGCTGGTGGGCAACCGGGGCCAGGCCAACTATTCCGCGGCCAAGGCCGGGCTCATCGGCGCCAGCCGGTCGGTGGCGTCGGAGGTGGCCCGCCTCGGCATCCGGGTCAACGTGGCGGCGCCGGGCCTCATCGAAACCGAGATGATCGAATCGGCCCCGGTCAAGGAGATCAAATCCCGGATTCCCATGGCCCGGATCGGCAGGCCCGAAGAGGTGGCCAAAGTGGTCCGGTTCCTCTGTTCCGACGATGCGTCCTATGTCACGGGCCAGACCCTCTCCGTCAACGGCGGGATGTTTTAAGCCATGGGCAAGCGAGCGAACCGATGGGCGACGACCCTTTTTTTACTGGCCGCCGCCGGCCTCCTGATCGGCTGGGCCGACACCTGGGAGGGGCTGCGGGCCCGGAGCCGGGAGATCCGGACCGTCCGGGCCGGTTTCGTCCAGGAAAAACATCTCGAGATCCTCCAAAAGCCCCTGATCTCCAAAGGCGTCTTCTACTTCCGGGCCCCGGACGACCTCCGGTGGGAATACACCGAACCGATCCGCTCCATCCTGCTGGTCCGCGACGGGAAGACCGGGCGGTGGGTCGAAGGCGACGACGGCCTGGTCAAGGACGCCGGCGGCGGCCTGCCGGCCATGCGGATGATGATGGGGGAGATCAGCGGCTGGCTCAAGGGCCGGTTCGAGGAAAATCCCGATTTCAACGCGACCCTGGAACCGGGCCGGCGGATCGTCCTTACCCCCAAATCAGCGGCCCTGGCCGACATCATCCAGCGGATCGTCCTGCGGCTTTCCGACGCGCCGGGCCTCCTGGATTCGGTGACGGTCCATGAAAGCGACGCGTCTTATACCCTTTTCCGATTTCAAAACGCCGTCCTCAACGCGGACCTGGACGACGCGGTGTTCAGCCGGGTGGAATGAGACGGTTTTTCGCGACCGCGTTCCTGCTGGTTCCCCTGGTTCTGGCGGCGGCCTGCGCCACTCTGCCCCGCCTGGACCCCGCGCCGCCCGGGCGGGCGGCGGCCCTGGCCCGGTCCTGCGACGCCCTTTTTCCAGTGGGAAAATGGCGGTTGATCCACACGATTCGGGCCACCCTCCGGGGGGATCGACAGTCCGTGATGACCGGCGTCGCGGTGATCGATTCGGACGCCCGGTCCATCCACAGCGTGATGATGACCGTGGAGGGGCTGGTGGTGCTGGACGCCGTTTACGCGGACGGCCGGCTGACCCTCAACCGCGGCGTGCCGCCCTTCGATTCAAAATCCTTTGCACGGGGGATGATGGCGGACATCCGGTTGATCTTTTTTAAACCCGAAGGAAAACCCGAAACCGTGGGAACCACGGAAGAAGGAAAGCCCGCCTGCCGGTACGACGCCGGTCCCGACCGCACCATCTTCATCGCCGTCGATCCGGAGACCGGGGACTGGACCCTCCGCCGGTATCGCGGCCGACGCCTCGCCCGGACGGTGAAAGCCCGGGTCGGGGACCCTTCGACCGCTGGCGCCGACGCCCCGGTCCCGAAACGGCTGACGCTGACCGCCCACGGTTTTCCCAGACCCTACACCCTGACCATGACCCTCCAAAAAGGGGAACGCATCCCTGGCGATAACGAATAAAACTCATGAAATTCAAACTGATCTATCCCAAATGGCCCAAACTGACGGGCCAGACCGAGTTCCACCTGCCGCCCCACGGGCCGGTGGTGTTTGCCGCGGCCCTGCCCGACGACGTAACCGTCGATTTCACCGACGAAAACCTGGAACCCGTCGATTTCGACGAGCCGGTGGACATGGTGGGGATCTCCATGATGCTCACCACCCAGGTCAAGCGGGGATGGGCCATCGCCGACCAATACCGGGCCAGGGGCGTGCCGGTGATCTTCGGGGGCATCGCCGCCATGCTCCATGCCGAAGAGACCCTGCCCCACGCCGACGCGGTCTTCCTGGGGGAGGCCGAGGGCCGGATGGAGACGGTGCTGTCGGATTTCAGAAACGGCGGTCTCAAACCGGTCTACGATTACATGGAAGACCGGCCGCCCATCGAGATCGTCGGCACGGCCCGGCGGGACATCCTGAACCGGGACCTCTACAATTACAAGGGCATCCAGATGTTCGACCTGGTCCACGCCTCCCGGGGATGCCGGTTCCACTGCTATCCCTGCGCGGTGGCCTACCTCGGCGGACGCCAGTTCCGCCCCCGGCCCATCGACAAGAGCATTGAGGAGATGGCGGCCATCGACAACAACCGGCTCTTTATCGTGGACAACTCCCTGGCCCAGGACACGGCGTGGGAAAAGGACCTCTTCCGGGAGATGATCCCGTTGAAGAAGAAATGGTGCAGCCATCCCATCAAGGACGACCCGGCGGTGCTCGACCTGGCGGCCCGGGCCGGGGCCTGGTACGTCTACCAGGCGGTCTTCGACACGTCCGACAAAATCCGGGAACGGATAGAGCGGTACCACGACCACGGCATCGCCGTGGAAGGGACGATCCTCCTGGGGCTGGACAGCCACGCCGAAGACGATATCAAACGGCTCATTGATTTCCTGCTGGAAATCGACCTGGATCTGGCCGAATTTACGGTGCTCACCCCCTTCCCCCACACCAAGGCCTGGGACGACCTCCACGGGTCGGGGCGGATTCTGTCCTACGACTGGGACGACTATTCGGCGGACAAGGTGGTCTATCAGCCGAAGCAGATGTCGCCGGAACGGCTCCAGGAGCTGTTCCAGTACGCCTGGGACACGTTCTATGCCGAGGAAAGCCAGATGATCAAAATGTTCCGGCTCTACCAGCGGGTCATGGAGCGGGAGCAGGCCGACGGGACTCATCGCCCGCGGCGGCGGGAGTTGGCGGATCGGGCGTTTGGGCGGGCGGCGCGGTAGCGTTCCCCCGTTACAACGAAAACCCGCCCAGTTTAGTCTCCAGATACTCGGCGATCCCCTCGGTTCCCCCTTCCCGTCCGATGCCGCTTTCCTTCATGCCGCCGAAGGGGGCGGCGGCCGCGGTGGGGTTGATGTCGTTGATGCCGACGATGCCGAAGCGGAGTCCTTCGAAAAGCGTCATGGCCCGGGAGAGATCCCGGGTGTAGACGTAGGAGGCCAGGCCGTAATGGGTATCGTTGGCCATCTCCAGAACCTGATCCTCGTCGTCGTACAGGATCACGGGAGCCACCGGGCCGAAGGTCTCCTCCCGATAGATCCGCATCCCGGGCGTGACGCCGCTCAGGATCGTGGGGGCGAAAAAACACCCCTTGTCGAGGCCGTTCTCGGTGAGGCGGCGCCCGCCGATCACCACCTCGGCCCCCCGCTCCCGGGCATCGACCACCTGCCGGTCGACCTTCTCCAGGGCGGCGGCATCCACCAGGGGACCGATGGCCACGCCCTCGTCGAATCCGTTGCCGGCGCGCATCCGGGAGACCCGCTTTTTGAGTTCCCCCAGGAAGGCATCGGCCGCCTCCCGGTGGACGAAGATCCGGTTGGGGCTGATGCAGGCCTGCCCCGTGTTGAGGAATTTGACCAGGGCCGCCCCCTTGGCCGCGTGGACCGGGTCGGCGTCCCGGCAGACGATGAAGGGCGCGTGTCCTCCCAGTTCCAGGGAGACCCGCTTCATCCGCCCGGCCGCCCGGCCGGCGATCATCT
>CAZZBE010000080.1:4092-17594 GCA_964652715.1 uncultured Desulfobacteraceae bacterium | reverse complement strand
CTCCTTTCCGCCATGGCCCAACCGGACTTCTATCCGCATCCGGTGGAAACGGTGGACCGGCGGGAAACCCATATCTCCCATGTATTTCTGGCGGGGGATCTCGTCTACAAGGTCAAAAAGCCGGTGGAAATGGGATTCCTGGACTTCTCCACCCTTGAAAAGCGCCGTCACTATTGCCGTCAGGAGGCGGCATTGAACCGGCGGCTGGCGCCGGACATTTACAAAGGGGTCGAAGCCATTACCCAAAAAGACGGCGTCTACCGGTTGTCGGGGACAGGCGAGACGGTGGAATATGCGGTGAAGATGCGTCGCCTTCCCGACCACTGCGCGCTCCACCGGCTGTTGAAACGGGAGGCCCTCCAGGAGGAGCAGGTACGGGATCTGGGGCGGCTGCTGGCCGACTTCTACACGAAAGCGGCGCCGGCGCCGACCGGAAGCGATCTCGGGTCATGGGAGGTCGTCCGGAAAAACTGCGAGGAGAACTTCGAGCAGCTGGGTCCGTTTCTGGAGACCCCCCTCGACCCGGAGCGCTTTCATCTCGTGGAAAAGGCGACCCGCTCTTTTTTAGACCGGCGGAAGGCGGCGTTCCGGCGTCGAACCGCCGAGGGGCGCGTCCGGAACTGCCATGGCGACCTCCGGTCCGGCCACATCTACTTCGACGGGCGATTCCACATCATCGACTGCATCGAGTTCAACCAGCGGTTCCGATACCATGACGCGGCATCCGATTTGGCGTTTCTCGCCATGGATCTCGATTTTCTGGGATACACTGAACTGGGTCCGCGGATACTGGACATCTGTTCGGCCCATATGGGCGACGCCGAGATGTTTCTTCTTCTCGATTTCTACAAATGCTACCGGGCCATGGTCCGGTGCAAGATCGCCTGTTTTCAGATGGCGGACGCGGAACCCGGAGAAAGGGCCCGACTGGGCCGGAATGCCGAACGGTACTTGTCGTTGGCCGGCGACTACGCGCCGCGGTTTTCCCGCCCCGCCCTCTGGGCGGTCTGCGGTCTGCCCGGGGCCGGCAAGAGCACCATCGCCAAACGGTTGAGCCGATCCCTGGACGCCGCGGTCCTCAGGACCGACGTCATTCGGCAAGAATTGTTCGATACGGGCGGCGGCGGTCCGGAACAGGGATTTCAGGAGGGAATCTATTCGGAGCAGGCCCGATCCCTCACCTACGGCAAGATGCTGACCATGGCCGCGGAAAGGCTCGAAACAGGCCGTTCCGTCATTCTGGACGCCTCCTTCGGCGGTCGGCGGCGCCGGGAGGAGGCCGTCCGCCTGGCCCGTCAGACCGGCGCCCGGATCGTCTTCGTCCACTGCGTCGCCGACGCCCGCCGGCTGGAGGAGCGGCTCAGGCGCCGGGAATCCACCGAATGCGTCTCCGACGCCCGGATCCATCACCTCGAAGCGATCCGAAACGCCTTCGATCCCTTCACCGACATCCCGGCAAGCGTCCATATCCGGGCGGACACGGATGTGGCGCCGGAAGCGACTTTCCGGCAGATCCTGTCCGAATACCACCGCCGCCTCTCCGCCCCTTAAGAGCCAAAGTTTTTACCACCCGCCCCTTGAAAAATTCTCAAAAAGACGGCATGTAGGGAAGTTGAAAGGAGACCGCGCATGAATGTTTTAAGATGTCCGACCTTCTGCTTCGCCTGGGTCCTTCTGCTGTTTTTCCTCTCCGGCGCGACCCCGGGCCGGGCCCAAAGCGACCAGCGAACAATAATGGTCGTCGGCCAGACCGACAGCAAAGACCAGGACGCGGCCGCCGCCAGGCAACAGGCCATCGCCGACGCCCTGACCACCGCCGTGGATCTGGCGGCCGTGGACATGCTGTCCCCCGAGAGAGCCGTCGCCCGGTTCGCCGACCTCGGCCGGATCATCCTCGGAAACGAAAAGGATTTCATCCAGACCTACGAAGTGATGACGGGCGGGGCGACAATCGGAAACCGTTTCCGCATCCTGGTCAAGGCCACGGTTTCCCTGGATCGGATCCGGGAGCGGCTGGCGTCTTTGGATGCGCCGCCGGAACCTGAACCCGGGGAGCAAACCGGGGGGCCCCGCCTGCTCCTCTTCGTGGCCGAGCAGCAGACCGAACGCGGACCGGTTCACTACTGGTGGCGGGAGGCGGAAAGGACGGCGGCGATCGTTTCCGACGCGGCCATGGTCCGGATCCTGTCCGACGCCGGATTCACGGTGATCCCCCACGAGGCCCTTTTCCAGGACCCGGAAATGGTGGCGAAGGTTCGGTTCAACCCCTACATCGAACCCGGCGACGCCGCGGTGGCGGGACGCGAGCTGGAAGCCGGCGTGGTCATTGTGGGAACGGCCGTGGCCCGGCGATCCCTCGACATCATGGGCGAAGAGACGCGCACCTTCAGCGCCACCGTTTCGGTTCGGGCCTTTGCCGCGGATACCGCGGCGGAGATCGCCGACGTCACCCGGACCAGCGCGGGTTCGGGTGTGAACGACGCGGCCGGACGGCGGGCCGCCCTGGAAAAGGCCGGGGAAGCGTGCGGCCGGGAGCTGGCCGGGGAACTGGCCGCCGTCCTGTCCAGGCCCGCCGGCGGCGACGGGCTTCGGGTGATCGTGGGCGGCACCCGCAACCTGGGGATTTTCGTCGCCTTCCGCCGCGAACTGCTCAACATGGCCGGGGTCTCCGGGATCCGGCTCCAGGAAATGCGGACCAACGAGGCCGTGCTCCGGGTGGACTACGACGGCGACGGGGACGCATTGGCTCAGGCTCTGGCCGACCGGCGCTTCGAGACCTTCACCCTCAAGATCTATGAAGCCGGGCCGGACGAATTGCGGCTGGAACTGGTCGCCCCATGACCGGCCGCCAGAAGACAGTGACGGGCATGTCTTCCATCAATATTCCCAACATCCTGACCCTGATCCGCATCCTCCTGGCGCCGTTGTTCGTCCTGTCCATCATCTGGCATCTGATGGGGTATGCGCTCTTCATCTTCGCCCTGGCGGCGGCCACCGACGCCCTGGACGGGCTCCTGGCCCGGTGGCTCAACCAGCGGACCCTCCTCGGCGCGTATCTCGACCCCCTGGCCGACAAAATCCTCGCCACGGCGGCCTTTATCAGCCTGTCCATGATCGGCGTCATCCCGGCGTGGCTGGCGGTGATCGTCATCAGCCGGGACCTGCTGATCGTCCTGGGCATCGCCATGCTGAAGATCATGGATGTCGGCTTCGAGATGGCGCCCTGTAAAACCAGCAAGGCGACGACGCTCTCCCAGATGCTCGCCATCTGCCTGGCCCTGCTGGCGGGGGATGCCGGATTTCTCTTCTTTGTCTATATCGTCGCGGCGGTCCTGACGGTCGTGTCGGGGCTCCAGTACATTTACCGCGGCATGAACCTGCTGCAACATGCCGCCGGGCCCGGGGGGGGCGACGCCCCTTGATCATCCTTAACAGCCTGTTCCCGGTATTCGCGCTCATCCTCCTGGGCAACGGCCTCAAACATTACGGGCTCACCAACGACGCGTTCCTGAAGACCTCGGATCGGCTCATCTACTTCATTTTTTTCCCGGCCATGCTCTTCTGGAAGATCGGCGGCGCCGCCGCCACCGGCATCCACTGGAACTACTGCATCGCCGTTCTCCTGGCCGTGCTGGCGATGTTCCTGGTCAGCCTGGCCGCCATCCGGGTCCTCGGCGTCTCCGACTTCCAGGCCGGAACTTTTTCCCAGAGCTGCTACCGGTTCAATACCTACATCGGCATGGCCATCGTCATCACGGCCCTGGGGGAGGAGGGGGCCACCCAGTTCGGCATCCTCATCGGGTTCGTCATCCCCGTCATCAACGTGCTGGCCGTCTCGGTCCTGATCTGGTTTTCCGGAAAGCGGGTGGGAATGGGGGAACGCATCAAGGTGACGGCCAAATCCATCGTCACCAACCCCCTGATTCTGGGGTGTCTGGCCGGGATTCTCTACGCCCAGACGATCAACCGGTTCCCGACCTTTCTGAACAACACCCTCCGGTTGACGTCCATGGTCACCCTCCCCCTGGCCCTGCTCTCCATCGGGGGGGCTTTGACCTTTTCCAATCTCAAAGGCGGACTCAAGCTGTCCCTGGCTGCTTCGGCGGTCAAGCTGGTCCTCTTTCCGGTCGTCGGCTATCTTCTGTTCCGCCTTTTCGGCGTCTCCGGCGTGCCTTTCAAAACCGGCATGATCTTTTTCACCCTGCCGGCCGCCACCTCCATCTACGTCCTGTCCGCCCAGCTCAACAGCGACACCGAACTGGCCTCGGCCACCATTGTCCTGTCGACCCTCCTCTCCTTCTTCTCCCTTTCCGCGGCCCTGCTGCTCTAGTATGCCGAATTTCAAGCTGACCATCGAATACGACGGAACCGCCTATCACGGATGGCAGCGGCAGAAAAACGACCGGACCGTACAGGGGGAAATCGAAAGGGCGCTTGCGACCATGACCCGTCGGCCCATCGTCCTGACGGGCTCGGGCCGGACCGACGCCGGGGTCCACGCCCTGGGCCAGACCGCCAACTTTCATTGCGAAACCCGGCTTTCCCCGGAGACTTTCCAGAAGGGCCTCAACGCCATCCTCGACGACGACATCGTCGTCCGGGGCTGCGAACCGGTCCCGGAATCATTCCATGCCCGGTTCGACGCCGCGGGCAAGGTTTACCGCTACGATATCCTCAACCACCCCCTCCCGGACGCCGTGGGCCGCCAGTACCAGTGGCATATCCGCGCGCCGTTGGACGCGGCCGCCATGGGCCAAGCCGCCGCCGCTCTTCCGGGGACCCACGATTTCAGGGCCTTCGAAGGGACCGGCAGCCCCCGATCCCATACGGTCAGGACGGTCTCCCGGGCGGAGTTCGCGGCGGAAGAAACGGGACGCCCGTCCTTCCGGATCGAAGCCGACGGGTTCCTGCGGTATATGGTCCGGAATATCGTGGGAACGCTGGTGGAGGTGGGACTGGGGAAGATCTCACCAGCGGGCTTTGGAGAGATTCTGCGATCACGGGACCGGTCCCGGGCCGGCGCGACCGCGCCGGCCCGGGGCCTGTTTCTGGTCAGGGTCCGCTATCCGGACTGATCAGTCCGTCGTCTTGAGAATGCTGCCGGTGGTGTCGATCTCGAATTCCTCCACCTCGTCATCTTCCAGGAAGAAGCTCACGGAGCGGTCGGTGGTGTTGCGGTTGTCCTCTTCGATGATCCGGATGTAGTAAACGCCGGCGTCAACGTCCTTAAACTGGTCGCAGACATCGGCCACGTTGAGGAACATCTTCACCTCAAAGCTGTCCACCAGCCGGCCGTCCTCTTCCATCCGCAGCTCCACGATATAGTCCTCGTCGTCCCGGTTGCAGACAAAAATATCGCCCTCCCCTTCGGGATCCGCGTCGATCACCCCCACCTCGCCGCTCCGGGTCATGTAGACCGCGGCCATGGCGCTTTCATCCTCCTCGGCGACCGTGAAGTCCGGCGATCGTTTAAAAAGCGTTCCGTCCGTCAGATAAAACCGCACATAGTGGGCGCCGACATCGATCTTTCCCGATTCTTCGCAGGTGGAAGCGGACGGCGAGCCTCCACCGACGCTGAAGTTGTCCACCACTTCGTCTTCCGCCCGGGCGACCACCTCCACCCCGTAGGCGACGTCGTCCGAATTGCAGATCCGCACCCGGCCCTCGTCGGGCCCCTCCCCGTCGTCCGAATCGCACCCCATGGCCGCCATGCCGAGGAAACATATCGCCGACAGCAACAGGCCCGCTCTTACCATTTTGGTTTTGATCATTCCGGTATTCATTTGTTTCTCCTTTTCGTGGGTTAAGGCCGATGCGCCCGCGCGGCCATTAAAAAAGGGCGTTTCCGGCAGCGCTTCAGCGCGGCGGGAAACGCCCTTCCAATCGAATGGGTTACGGTGCGTCGGCCGGTCAGGCGGACGCCTCCCCCTCCTTAATGGAGATGGCCATTTTGTACAGGACCGTCAGCACCAGGGCCCCGATGCCGTAGACGCCAAGGGTGATGATGATCTCCGGAACCGTGGGGATATACTCGGTCACCTCATGGAGCGGGTTGGGGATAAAGCCGGCGGAGATGAGGCCGAGCCCCTTGTCGATCCAGGTGCCGATGAAGATGGCGATGCAGGCGATGGCCAGGGTCGCCTCGTTGCGGCGAACAGAAGGGATCACCAGCATGAGGATGGCGAACAGCATCAGCCCCATGGCGGTCCACATCCAGGGAACCAGCGCCCCGTGACCGTGGTAGCCTACGAACAGGTATTTGAAATGGTCCATGTGCTCCGGAATCTGGCTGTAAAAGACCGTGAACACCTCGCAGAGGAAGAAAAAGACGTTGAGGATAATGGCGTAGGTCACGATCTTGGCCAGGGACTGGATCTGCTCCCGGCCGGGATCGAAATTGGAAATGCGCCGGATGAGCAGGCAAAGCAGAATCAGCAGGGACGGCCCGGCGGCGAAGGCCGAGGAAAGGAACCGGGGGGCCATGATGGCCGTGAGCCAGAAGCCCCGGCCCGGCAGACCGGCGTACAGAAACGCCGTGACCGTATGGATGGAAACCGCCCAGGGGATGGAGATATAGATGAGCGGTTTCACCCAGTGTGGATAGTGGACCCCGTGCCGTTCCGCTTCCAGTACATTCCAGCCGATGACGAGATTGAGCAGCAGATATCCGTTGAGAACGATCATATCCCAGAAGAGCACGGAATTCGGCGTCGGATAGAAGATGACGTTGAGCATCCGCATGGGTTGACCGAGGTCCACCAAGACGAAAAGCAAACACATGAGCACCGACGGGATGGCCAGAAACTCGGCCAGGATGGTGATCCGGCCGAAGGCCTTGTAGTCGTGCAGGTAGTAGGGCAGCACCACCATCACGGCGGCGGCCGCCACGCCGACGAGAAAGGTCAGCTGGGCGATGTAAAACCCCCAGGAGACGTCCCGGCTCAGGCCGGTGATGCCCAGACCGGCGGAATACTGCCACAAATAAGTGACAAACCCCGCGCCGATCACCGCCAGAACCACCGCCAGCCAGCCATAGTATTTTTTGCTTCCTTTGATCGCTAATTCAAGCATAGCCACCTCATATGATGTAGTAAACAGCCGGGCGGGTTCCCAGGTTCTGTTTACGACGGATCGTGTAATTGGATTCGATGATCTCCCTGACCTCCGATCTCGGATCGTGGAGGTCGCCGAACGCCATGATGCCGTTGGAGGCTTCGACGCATGCGGGTTTCCGGCCGACGGCCAGCCGCTCCGCGCAGAAGTTGCACTTCTCCACCACGCCCCGCATGCGGGTGGGAAACTTCTTGTTCTCCTCCTCGATATGGGGTTTGGGATCGAAGAAGTTGAAGCTCCTCGACCCGTAGGGGCAGGCGGCCATGCAGAACCGGCAGCCGATGCAACGGTGGTAATCCATCATGACGATGCCCTGGCTGTTTCTGAAGGTCGCCTTGGTGGGGCAGACCCGGACGCAGGGCGGGTTCTCGCAGTGGTTGCAGAGCACCGGCAACCCCAGGTGTTCAACGCGCTTCGACATGTATTCGCCCGCCAGATTGGGAAATGCGTGCTTGAACTCGGTCTCCCAGATCCACTTGATCTCGTGCTTTTTTTCGGGCATCCCAGGCACGTTGTGGACCTTGTGGCAGGCTTCGATCATGGGTTCGACATCGGAATGGGATTCGATCTTCCGGGTGTCGATGACCATGGCCCACTGGGGCGCGACCATGGCGTTGGAACCGCGCATGATGCGGGGCTCCGCCGCAACCTCATGGGCCTCCTCGGCCGCGACATGTTCAGCGCCTTCCTGGACGGGCGCCTCGATGGTCGCTTCCTCCTCCGATGAGGCGAACACATCCAGCACCGGTTTCGCCCCGAGGCCCAGCGCGGATATTCCGGCGATTTTCAGAAAGCCTCTTCTGCCCTTTTCCATTATTGCGCCTCCTTCGGGTTGTCGATATGGCAGTCCCAGCAGTACGGATTCACCGAGGTGTAATCATGGCAGCGGTCGCAGAATTGTTCCTTGTTGGAATGGCAGTCCAGACAGGTGTTGGACAGGCTCATATCGTAGCCCATGTTTCGCTCGTTGACATAGATCCGCTTGGCGTCCCGGACCACGGTGTCGCGCCATTCATCCAGCAGCTGCATGTGCTCGTCTCGCATGTACTGGGTGTCCCGGACGCATTTCCCGGCGGCCTTGGCCTTGTCGGTCAGTTCAAGTTCCGGGGCCGACGCCGCCTTCCCCAGGTTGTACCAGAAGGGAAACGTGGCCAGGACCACGAAGATCACCAGCCCCGCGATCACCTTGTCCTTGTCGTAGAGTCTCTGATTGTTACTCGGCATCCGTTTCCTCCCTTTCCGGTTCCTCCCACCCGGGCAGATCCTCGCCGCGGAGATCGGTGGGTCGGTCATGTTCCCCGGGGATCACCAGGGCGTTGGCGACCAGTTCGCACACGCCGGTAACATCCACCTCCGGCGTCCAGTATTCCGTCATGGCGGGCAGGGCGGCCCGGTCGATGGCGCAGACGCAGGAGAGCATGTTTACGCCGTGTTTCTCATGGACGTATTTCACCGCGTTGGCCCGGGGCAGACTCCCCATCAACCGCAGTTCCATGTCCTCGCCGGCATTGAGCCCCGAACCGGAACCGCAGCAGAAGGTCTGTTCCCGGATGGTGTTGGCGGGCATCTCGTAGAAGTTGTTGCAGACGTTTTGGATCACGTACCGCGGCTCGTCCAGCAGGCCCATCCCGCGGGCCGGGTTGCAGGAGTCGTGGAAGGTCACCTTGAGGTGATCGTTGCGCCTGGGGTTGAGTTCGAGCTTGTCGTGCTTGATGAGGTCGGCCAGGAACTCCATGATGTGGACCATCTTGGTGGATTTGGCGTTTTCGAACACCGTGCCGGTGATGGGGTTGACCGGGGTCTCCATGAAGTCCGTCGGGCCGTTCATGGTGTCCATGTACTGGTGGATCACCCGCCACATGTGGCCGCACTCGCCGCCGAGAATCCATTTGACGCCCAGCCGTTTGGCTTCGGCGTACATCTTGGAGTTGAGCCGCTTCATGGTCTCGTGGGACGTAAAAAAGCCGAAGTTGCCGCCTTCGGATGCGTAGGTGGACCAGGTGATGTCGAAGCCGTACCGTTCCTTCAGATAATGGAACAGGAGCATGTACCCCATGGCGGTATAGGTGCCGGGGTCGGCGAAGACATCGCCCGACGGGGTGATGAAGAGGATGTCGGCCCCCTTTTTATTGTACTCGGGCTCGACCTTCACCCCCACGAATTCCTCGATATCTTCGACAAAGAAATCGAGCATGTCCTTGAAAGCGTGGGGCTGGATGCCGAGGTGGTTGCCGGTCCGGTAGCAGTTGGCCACCGGGGTGGCGATCCAGTCGATGTTGAGGCCCAGCAGGTTGAGCAGCTCCCGCCCGAAGATGGTGATCTCGGCCGTATCGATGCCGTAGGGGCAGAAGATCGAACACCGCCGGCACTCGGAACACTGAAAGAGGTAGTACCACCATTCCTTCAGCACGTTTTCGGTCATGGGCCGGCCCCCGTTCAGCTTCCCGAGGATCTTGCCCATGAGGGTGAAGTCGTTCCGGTAGACCGAGCGCAGGAGTTCGGCCCGGAGCACGGGCATGTTCTTGGGGTCCCCGGTGCCGATGAAGAAATGGCATTTGTCGGCGCAGGCGCCGCAACGGACGCAGATGTCCATGAACACCTTGACGGACCGGAACCGGTCCAGCCGTTCCTTGAACCCCTGGTGGAGGATCTCCTGCCAGTTCTCGGGCAGTTTCCAGTCGTCCTCGATGGGATTCCACTCCCGGGCGTGGGGAAAGCCGGTATAGTTCAGGCTCTTGGGATTGGCGGAGTAGCAGTACATCCCCTTGCGGATATCGACGGGGGTGTCCATCCAGCCGGTCCGGGGCGGCTCATGATCTAATTTGGATAGGGTCTCTTCTGGTTTCGGAAGATCTGACATGGATTACGCTCCTTTTTCTACTGGGAGTCCAGCTTCGACCATCTTGTCTCTGAACTCTTCCTCATACTCCTCGTATGTATGGACCTTGACGGGGTAGTTCCAGGGGTTCACGTGGCGCACGGCGCGGGAATTGTTGGGCAGGTTTCGGGTGGGGCTCATGAAGATCCCGCCCAGGTGCATGAGCTTGCTGAAGGGAAAATAGATCAGCAGAACGCAGACCAGAAACATGTGGACGTAAAACAGGCCCCCCACCCCTTCGGGGATGGTCGGGCCGAAGGTGACGAGTCCCAGGGTGAGTTCCTTGACGGCGACCACGTCCACCTTGGTGAAGTAGCGCATCATGATGCCGGATACGGCGATGCCGATGATCAGAAACAGCGGGAAATAATCGGACGGCAGCGAAATGTAGCGCATCTCGGCCAGGTACATCCGGCGAAGCAGCAAAAAGATGCCGGCCGCCGCCAGGGCGACGCCCGACAGGAACAACCCCGGCAGGCCGAGTTGCAGGAATCCGTCCAGTTCCTCCAGCCATTGCACGAAAAAGGGGACCGGTTCGGCGAAGAACCGGAGGTGCCGGATGACCGTCACCAGAAACGCATAGTGGAACAGCAGGGCGAAGAGCCACAGCCATTTCTCCCATCGGTAGGCGAGCCGGTCGCCGTGCTGTTCGAATTTGGTGTTTCTGAAAAGGGATCGGAACAACAGCACTTCGAGGGCCATCCGCAAAACCACGCCGGTTTTGGTGTAGGGACTGTCGGTATAGGAATAGGACATCCAGGGGAGGGATTTCTGCTGGCCGCAGGTGGAGGGAATGCGGAACGGGACCGGCGATTTGGCCCATCCCACTATCTTCCAGATAAAACCGATCAGGAAGACGGCAACGGCGATGTAGGGGATGAAAATGCCGAAGAACGTCTTCATTCCAGCCGCCTCGGCGCCCGCATAGGAGAGCAGGATGAGCAGAAGAACGGCCACGAGCGAAAACATGTACTTTACATTCATTGACTTACCTCACTCTATGGTTTTATGGGTTTCCGGTCCATCTTCCGGCGTATCCGCCACCAGGCCCGCTCTGTGGAATGCGCTGAACACCCGGTTCCGGATTTCGTTGGCCTTGAGCTGGAGAACCTTCTCCCGGCATCGCATGTAAATGTCGAAGGCCAGCAGTCCGATGGTGTCCACGCGTGCGTCAAGGGCCGTCAGCTCTTCAAGGCCCTCTTTTTCCCGGAGCTGATCCCCGACCGTTTCCCGGATGATGTTTTTGAGAAGAAAGACAAATCCGGCCGCCTGGGAAGGGGTGAAATCCTGGATTGCGCGAATGCGGATGATGGGATCCAGGGTGGCGGCCAACGTTTCGGTGTGCATCTCGCCGCGGAGCTGATCATACGTTCCGTCCAGCCCCTTGAACGTGGTGCGCCCGACGGGGTTGGCGAAAGGGTCCTTCTGGCTTTTGAGAAATCGGGCCGTATCGGCGGGGTAAGTGTGGACCACCGCATCGAACCACTTGTTGACGATCGCGCGCTTATGTTTCTCCAGTAATTCTTCCAGCCCCATGCTCTATTCCGCTCTATCCCCGGTGCGGCGGTCCGCGTTCCGGGGCCCGATTAAAAAAGGAGGTAACTCCGAAAAATCAATTAAGATTGGTGCTATAAACAACTTGTCCGATCCTGTCAAGAAATAATCCGAAAAACCGGGGCCATGCCGACGCCGTCCCATCCCCCCGAAGGCCGGCTCACCGATACAGCTTTTTCCAGGGGGATCGCCGCGTCTCCCGGCAATCCGCCAGGGCCAGATAAAAGGCGCCCACCGCCAGCTCCGCGCAATGATAATGATCCTCCGGCAGGGTCTCCAGGTAGGCGATAAGATCCTCGGGCGTGATCTCCCACGCCTCGGAGAGCGTCTTCCCCTCGCACATTTCCGCGATGCTGTTGAGGCAGGCGTTGGTGTGGATGCAGCCGTCGAGCCGGTAAGAAATGGCGTGGATCCGATCATCCTTTACGGTCAGGTAAAAGGCCGCGGCGTCCCCGCAATCGCCGGTCTTCTCGCCGAAACCGTCCGGCCGTTCGATGATCTCCCGCCGATCGGTCCGGAAGGCCATCTCAAGAAACGTCATGGAATGAGTTTGAAAAAAATCGGTTGCTGTCTCGGTCATAGCTCTCACCTCCGGACCCTGCCGATTGGGGTCGATCCGGCAAATATCGAAAAGGGGGCAGTCTATCGTTTTTTGCGCTGAATGCAATAAAAAGTTTTGAAAGCGGGGAGGGGATAAGATAGAGAAAGGGCTTTTCCAATCAAAACGGCCAGCCGGGTTGCCCCGACTGGCCGCTTGAGAAGGAAAGAAGATGAAGATATTAGGTTTGGCATTTTCAAATGCAATCCGCTTGCCAAAACCGAAACATTTTGGCAAAATTTTGTAAAATATGATATATTTAGTTTATTTTATTAGAAATATTATTAATCGCCCCGCCCTTTATCCTCTCGACAACGCCGAGGGTTGGGTTCATTTCCGGGGTCGGGAAGGGGGTTGAAGTTCAATTTTTTGAACCCATGTGCATCGGGATTATCCTAACTATTTGTTTTAAGTTTATATTCCTGTTATCCGCTTAAGTTCTCGTTTTTGAACCCGGACGCAAGACCGAGCGACTTTCCTAAGTATGTATTTGTTTTTAAAATATTTATCCCTGTTTTCGATTCTAAACCCGGAAAAATCTACAGGCTGTCCACCCTAATCAAAACGGCCAGCCGGGTTGCCCCGACTGGCCGCTTGAGAAGGAAAGAAGATGAAGAATTATTAGGTTCGCCGATTTCAAATGCAAGCTTTTTGCCAAAGCGCTATGGCGGCGGGATTCAAAACCCCACTACCGCCATATTATCCTGTTAATTTATAGGTTTATTTATTTTATTTTTTCTACTTCGGGTCGCATTCACGCCATAATGTCCGGCCCAAACCGAGGATCGAAAGGCCCCGTGGGTTCAAATTTTTGAACCCGGCTGAGCCTGATTATCCTAACAGATTGTTTTCTATACTATTTTCTTTGGCCACCCAAATTCGATCTCTTGAACCCGAAAGCGCCGACGCATTTGCTTTGACCATAAACAATTGAATTATTAGGTAATTACCATGTTTAAGCTTGTAAACCGCCGGAGAAATCCCAAGATCGAAGCCTCGGCAGGGCCATCATCCGTTTCGGGGAACGGAAGGTGCTGAGCCTGGAATACGGCAGCCTGATCGTCATCTTCATCCTCTATGCGGTGGTGGATTCCAAATGGCTGGCGGGATTTCTGTACATCCTTGACCACGTCTTCTTCAATTTCGCCATCGCGATCCGGACCTATTTCCAGAAGGTGGCCGATCCCCGGGACATCGCGCCGAGCATGGCGGTGGGGTCATGTGCGGCGCGGCCATGAGTTTGGTTTCCCTGGCGGCGGTCCAGTCAATCCGGACGCCGGAGACGGCCGCCCATCAGGCGGCGGCGTCCCGGACCGCCCAGACGTGAAACTCCGGGCGGGGCTTATGACCCACCCCAAC
>CAZZBE010000080.1:0-3992 GCA_964652715.1 uncultured Desulfobacteraceae bacterium | reverse complement strand
CGTCCCGGACCGCCCAGACGTGAAACTCCGGGCGGGGCTTATGACCCACCCCAACGGGACCATCCATTAAATAGAGCGTCCAGGCGTAGGACGGATCATAGATGCTGGTGGTCGAAGACCAGTAGGCGTCGGATACCCCCCTGAACGGATGGCCCGAGGGCAGGGCCGGCGAATGACGCCCCATATCGGTCAGGCTGGCCAGTTCCCGGATGTTGGGCAGCCGCCACCCCTCGGCGCCGTCGAAACGGCCTTCGTTCAAGGATCGGACCGCCGCCAGGGCCTCGTCCCAGGCGACCGGCCCCTTCGTCAGGTCCGCCCGCCGCATCCACGCCAGCCCGGTCAAGCGGTCCAGGACCGTCTCGTCCGACGCCTCGAAACGGGGATCCGGCCAAGCGGCGCCGGCCCTGATGCCCCCATCCTGCCCGGCGCCGTCGCAGGGGATGGACTCTCCCCGACCGTTCCAGCACGCCCGCTGGCCGGTTCGGGGCAATCGAACGGCGCCCTCTCCGCCATCCCTGACCGGCCAGACCATATAGGAGCCGTGCTTCATGCCCTTGAACAGGCGGGCCCCGCCCAGGTGGACGTACCATGCCTGGTTCGGAAGCCGCGCGCAGGTGGTGGATGTCCAGTAGTATCCGGGAAACACCCCCTGGAAAGGCGCATCCGGTCCGAGGCAGGGATTGGTGTGGACGTGGCTGATCAGGCTGAACAATTCGTTGCGGTTGGGCAGCCGCCAGTCCTCGCGGCCGGCGCCTTTTTCCATATTGAACCCGCGGATAAAATCGAGGGCTTCTTCCCAGGAGAGGGGAAACTCCGACGGGGCCGCGTCCAGGGTCCACATGAGGCCGGTGACGCGGTCCAGCACCGCCAACTCCTGGACGTCAAAACGGGGCGAGGGCCAGGGGACGCCCGCCCGATGTTGGCCATCCTGGCCTGATCCCTCGCAGGGGATCTCATCGCCTTTTTCGTTGTAGCATCGCGTCTGGCCGGTTGCCGGGGGCGGTAGGGGCGTCATCCGTTTTCCTTGCTTCCGAAATCCGTCTTTGGCCGTCCTCCCCGTCACGGGAGAACGACCCTCTTCTTTTTCCCGGGATGCTCGCCCTTTTGTGCTTGAAATGCAAGGAGAAAAACTTCCCCTTCCGTATTCGCCCCATTCCCGCGTCGAAAAAGTCTACCCCCGATTACCGTCCCCTACCCATTGACCCGCCGGGATGGCTGTGGAATAAAATGGTAAAAAACAGGGCAATTGTTCCAGACCATCGGCCCTTTTGACGGCAGGCAAAAAATATGGAACTAATTTTTACTTCACTGATTTGTTTGATCATCGGATTGTGGCTGGGCATCCGGGCAACGGACAGCAAATGGCGTTCCAACGCCACGGAGCCCTACCACCTGGTTTACGGCAACTGGCTTTACAAGGTGCGTCGGGAAAAACGCCCCCGTGTGAACGGCTTTTGACGGACGTTTCGGAAAGGATGTCGGCGGGCGCCGTCTTTTTCCCTTCCCGCTGACGAACCACGCAACGCAGGCTCCAGACCCAGTCCGGGTCCTGTTTTAAATTCACCACCAGAAATCGACCCACCGACGACGGCAGTTCCTTGGGCCGGGGCAGCTTTTTGACCTGGGTCCCCTCGCCTTTTTTCTCCCAAAATTTCCAGTTCATTCTGTTCTCCTTGTTGTTTGAAAATACCACACCGCGGCCGGAGATCCCATTCGGCGGCGATTCGTTTGTAACGATTAATTGCCTCACCCTATAATTTATAGTGAATTCCCATGTCCTGAAAATCCAAAACCGGTCCTGCGAGTTCTCTTTTCCGTGGGAGAGCCCCGCTAACCTTCATTTTTTTGTCGGCCGCCAGACGGGGATGATACAATGGATGAAAAACGACAAACGGGAGGAAAGATGATACAGAAAAAAGCCACGCCAACGGCCCGCGACATCATGGAACGTTTTGCGGAAAGCACCGGCCTGATGTCGCCGGACATCCCCCCGCGCCGCTATCTCTGGACAGACGCCTTCGCCGTCTGCAACTTCCTCGCGCTGTACGGTCAAACATCGGAACAAAGATACCGTGACCTGGCGCTCCGCCTCGTCGATCAGGTCCATCAGGTGCTGGGCAAACACCGGGAAGACGACCCGCGGACCGGATGGATCAGCGGCCTGGACGAAGCCGAAGGAAAGCGTCATCCCACCAGAGGCGGACTCCGTATCGGAAAAAAGCGACCCGAACGGGGGCGAACAGAGCCATTTGATAATCGGGCCGAATGGGATCGGGACGGCCAGTATTTCCATTACCTGACCAAATGGATGCACGCCCTGGATCAGGTGAGCCGGGCCACCGGCGACGCCGATTACAACCGATGGGCGCGGGAACTGGCCGAGGCGGTCCATGAATGGTTCACCTACGCGCCTCCCTCCGGAGGCCCGAAGCGGATGCACTGGAAAATGAGCATCGACCTTTCCTACCCGCTGGTCCCCTCCATGGGCCATCATGATCCCCTGGACGGCTTCATCACCTATCAACAGCTCGAAGCAGCAAAAGCCGGGGACGCTGAAGGCCCGAACCTCCATACGGAGATCGCCGACATGGCCGACCTCTGCCGGGGGAGGGACTGGACCACCGACGATCCGTTGGGTTTGGGCGGCCTGTTGAGCGACGCCTACCGGCTGGCCCAACTCATCGTCGGCGGACATCTCAAGGGGACGGACCTTTTTGAAGACCTGCTCACGGCATCCAGCCGGGGCCTCGGCGCCTATTCCGGAAGCGGTCACCTGAACCTTCCAGCGGACTACCGTCTCGCCTTCCGGGAGCTGGGGCTGTCCATTGGATTGCAGGGCGCGCGGAAATTGAAGGAACTCGTGGAACGCCGACCGGACCCCTTCAACGCAGAACATCCCGTCCATTCCAAAATCGGGCCGTTGACGCGGCACGCCCCGTTTATCCAGAAAATCGAATCCTTCTGGCTGGACCCCGACCATCGAAAAGCCGACAGCTGGACAGCCCATGAAGACATCAACGGGGTGATGCTGGCGACCAGTCTGACGCCGGGGGGTTATCTGGATATCTAAGAGATTATCGGACGCCGCGACAAACGGATCAGAACCCCAAATACGCCTCCCGCACCTTCGGATCCGCCTCCAGATCCTTCCCCGTACCCTCCTGGAAAATCCGCCCGTTCTCGATGACGTAGCAGTAGTCGGCGATCTTCAAGGTCTGGTGGACGTTCTGCTCCACCAGAAAAATCGTCAACCCCTCCTTGTGGAGTTCCCCGATGACGTCGAAGACCTCCTGCACCAGGATCGGCGCCAGGCCCAGGCTGGGCTCGTCGAACATGATGAGGTCGGGGTTCTGCATGAGGCCGCGGCCGATGGCCACCATCTGCTGTTCGCCGCCGGACAGGGTTTCGGCGAGCTGCTTTCGCCGCTCTTCCAGCCGGGGGAAGAGGTCGTAGACTTTCCGCAGGTTTTTCTCTCGCTTCTCCTTGGCGCGCGGCAGGTAGGAGCCCACGATGAGGTTTTCCTCCACATCCATCTTGGGAAACAATTGCCGCCCTTCGGGGACCAGCGTAATGCCCAGGTTCACCGTGTCGTGAACCGGCAGCGTGGTGACATCCTTCCCTTCATACATCATTTTCCCGCTGGTGACGGGCTGAAGGCCGCAAATGGCCTTCAGGGTCGTGGTCTTGCCGGCGCCGTTGGCGCCCAGCAGGGCCACCAGTTGACCCGGTTGAACTGAAAAAGAGATATCCCACAGGGCCTGGGTGTCGCCGTAATGAACCGATATATCGTTGACGTCAAGGATGTTCATGCCGCTTCCTCCCCCAAATAGGCCTTGATGACTTCCGGATCCTGGGCCACTTCCGCCGGCGTGCCCATGGCGAGCTGCCGGCCGAAATTGAGGACCGCCACCCGGTCGCTGATGTTCATGATGACCCGCATGATGTGCTCCACGATAAGGATGCTGATGCCGCTGTCGCGCAGTTTCAGGATG
>CAZZBE010000079.1:12200-17608 GCA_964652715.1 uncultured Desulfobacteraceae bacterium | reverse complement strand
GGCGTTCCCCTGGCCGGTTCGGATGACCACCCGAACCGATGCGCTGGGACGTCAGCTCACGATTTCAGGAAGGTGGGGCGGCATCGCCGGTATGGCCCTGCTGCCGGCCCTGCTGGGGCTGGCCCTGCTGATTGCGGCGTCGGTCCGCCGGACCATGGGCCGGCGTCGCCACATCGGGCTGCTCAAGGCCCTGGGGTGGACCACGCCGGATATCGTCCGGCTCCAGCTCTACCGGGCCCTGTTCGTCGGGCTTCCAGCGACCGCCCTGGGCCTGGCCGCGGCTCACGTGTTGGTCTTTTGGCCCGGCGCCGCGTGGCTCGGTTTTGTTCTTCCCGCCTGGGAGAGCCGTCCGCCGATGCTTTACCTCAACCCGGCCGGTTCCCTGTCGGTTTTCCTGCAAGTGGCCGCCCTGGTGCTCATTCCCTACCTGACCGCCGTGCTGTGGCCGGCCATCCGGCTGGCCGCGGCCGATCCGGAGGGGTTTTTGCGGGACGGATCTCCGGGATGACCGCCGGCCTTTCCTGCCATAATGTCCGCCTCGTGCGACGCGCCGTGGATGGAACGGAACGGGCGGTTCTCGACGGCGTCGATGCCGATTTTCCTGTCGGCGGCATCACATTGATTTCAGGCCCTACCGGCGCCGGCAAGAGCACGTTGCTCCACCTGCTGGCGTGCCTGCTCCGCCCCGCCAGCGGGGAGGTGCATGCCGACGGCGAACCGGTCTCCCGCTGGATCACCGCCCATCGGGACCGGTGGCGTCGGCGGGTGGGGATCCTTTTTCAGACGCCTTCACTGGCGCCGGATCTGACGGTTCTGGAAAATGCGATGCTTCCCCTGATCCCCCGGGGCGGGCGCCTGGCTGACATCCGCCGCCGGGCCAGTGAATGCCTCGACAGGTCGGGCGCGGCCCACCTGGCCGGTCTGCCGGCGGCGATCCTTTCCGGCGGTGAAGGTCAGCGAGCGGCATTGGCCCGGGCTTTGGCGGCCGAACCCCGTTACCTCATCGCCGACGAACCCACGGCCCACCAGGACGACGAAGGCGCGGCAACCGTCATGACCGCTCTTTTGGCGGATCGGCGCCGCGGCGCCGCCGTGATCGTGGCCGGGCACGACCATCGCTTGTCGGCTGCCGATTTCGCCGATAGACGGTACCGCCTGACGTCGGGCCGGCTGACGCCCGAGCCATGACCCGCCACCCGCTGCTGATGGGCATTGCCGTCATGGACGGCCTCGCCCTCTTGCTTTTGATCGCAGCGGCCCTGACGGCCCTTCGGATCCTCGCCGGCTGGGCGCCCGGGTCGGCGGATCGCCGACAGATCGAGTTGGAAACCGCCGCCGAAGGGGCCGCCCTCCATGCCCGGATCGCTTTCGGGTTTTTCGCGGTCTCCACCGTGTTGCTGATCGCGGCCATCGCCAACGCCCTGCCGCCCATCGTCCCCGGCGCCATGTGCGGCACGGGGGTGCTTCAGGCGACCGACGGCCGGGGCGGGCGGGCGCTGCTTTTTCGCCTCCTGGGGCTGGCCGCGCTCTACCTCTGGCGGACCACCGAAGATGTGAACCGCAGTCAGCCCGAATCGCCGCTGGCGGTTCCCCAGGCCCGAGTCCTTCTCCTCGCCCTGCCCGCCGTTTTCCTGGGGGCTGTGGACACGGTCCGCGCCGCCGGGGTTTTGTCGTCCCACGGTCCCGTATCCTGCTGCGCCGTGATCTATGACCGGGTTCGATCCGCGACCGGGGCGGGGCGGACAGCCGGGCTCCCCGACGGTGTTTGGGTCTGGGCATTTGTCGTTGCCGGCCTCCTGCTGTTGGGGGCGGCGGGTTGGGCCGCGGCGAAGCGGCGGCCGTCTATGACTTCGGCCTGTCTTCCGGCCGTCGCTTCGATTTTATGGGTCCCTGTCGCCGGCATCGCCCTGGTCCGGGTCCTGGCGGCCTATCACTACGGCGTGCTCCATCATCACTGCCCCTGGTGCTTGTTTCTGCCCGATCACTACGGCGTGGGATATCCGCTCTTCGGCGCTCTGGCGGTCGCCGTCCTGGAGGGGCCGGCGGCCTGGGTCGCGGCGGGGATCGGAGGGCGGTATCCAGCGATAGCGGAACCCGCCGCGATCCGGGTTCGACGGGCCGGCCGGCGGATCATCGCAGCGGTCATCCTCTTTTTCTTGCTGTCCGCCGGTCCCGCGATCCTGTGGCGGCTGCGGTTCGGGGTATGGATGGGGTAAAAAGTGGGGCTGGATATTTGACAGACGCTGTGCTACAGATGACGGGATTTCACAATGGATTTAGGGCCAAGGCTCCACGGCGACAACACCGGCGCTGAAACGGCGCCCGAAGCGGAAGATCGAGACCTTATGGAACCACGGATCGATACCAGCGAAACCACTCACTTCGGATACCGCCAAGTCCCCCGGGACGAAAAAGTCGAATGGGTGCGGCGCCATTTCAATACCGTGTCCGGCTACTACGACATCATGAACACGGTGCTCAGTTTCGGCATTCATTACCTGTGGAAGCGCACCGCCATCAAGATGATGGGGCTGTCCCCCGGCGACCGGGTTCTGGATGTGTGCGGCGGCACCGGGGATCTGGCCATCATGGCCTTAAAGGCGGTGGGAAACGACGGGCAGGTGGTGCTCTACGACATCAACCGGGAGATGATGGGGGCGGGCCGGGCCAAGCGGACCAATGCGGCGTTCCGAAAACGGATCGATTACGTCGAGGGGGACGCCGAACGGATCGCTTTTCCCGACAACCATTTCGACGCGGCCATGGTGGGCTTCGGCATCCGGAACCTGACGGAGCCGGAAAACGGCTTCCGGGAGATGCACCGGGTGCTCAAGCCCGGCGGCGTTTTCATGTGCCTGGAGTTTTCGGTCCCGGTTTGGCCGGTCTTCAAATGGCTCTACGATTTCTATTCGTTCACGATCATGCCCTGGCTGGGGGAGGCCCTGGTGGGCTCCCGGCAGGCCTACACCTACCTGCCGGAATCGATCCGCCTCTGGCCCATGCCCCCCGAACTGGCCGCCACCCTGACCGACATCGGCTTCGAGGACATGACCTACCGCCTGCTCACCAACGGCATCGCGGTTGCGCACGTTGGAAAAAAAATTATAGCAACAACCTGATCACCACCACCCCAAACAGGCTCAACGGATAATAACTGGCGCTGTTGAACACGGCCATGGCCTTTTCCGTCGAGGGATCGCGATAGAGGTTGAAGGCGGGGATCAGCAACAGGCAGGCGCCGATGCCCGCGGCCATGGAGATATAGGCGCCGCCGAACCCGGCGGGCGACACGGCGAAGAGGAAGATGCTCAGGATCACCGCGGCCAGCAGGCAGCCCGCGATGATCCGTATGGAGGTTTCGGACCCGAAGGCCACCGGCACGGTCCGGGCCCCGAAGCGCCGGTCCAGGTCGGCGTCGGTCCAGTCGTTGGGCACGTTCTGGCCGCCGATTTCCCAGAGAACGAGCCAGAGAAAGAGCAGGCCCACGAAGCCCAAAGAGGGGTTGGGGTCCACGGCATAGACGGCGGCGACGGTCCCGGCGCTTTTGACCGCGCCGCTGACCACCGTCCGCAGGTAGGAGACCCGGAGCATCAGGCAATAGATCACCTCCAGGGCGCAGGCGCCGACGAAGATGAGCACGCAGAAGGGGTTGAGCAGGTAGGCGCCCAACAAGGCCGCCGCCCCCCAGCAGACGGCCCAGACCATGCCCTCGGTGAAGCTGAGATAGCCCTGGGCCATGGGATGGCGGATGAGCACGGCGTCCAGGTCGCCTCCCGAATCGTCGAACAAGCCCATCCGGGCTTTTTCCCGGTCGGTGCGATAATCCACCACGTCGTTTAGCGCGTAGACCGCCGTATATCCGGCGAAAACGGTCAAAAGGCCCAGCAGTATGACCCTCAGCGGCGGGAACTCCCCCAGCCACAGCAGCGCCCCCAGCATGGGGGTGGACATGTCGATGAGGCCGTGGGGGGTGCGGGACAGGGCCGCGAAGAGTTTCAGGCGGGAGAGACCCGTGTAGGGCGATGCGGAGGTCGTAAGGTTTGCCAAGAGATTTATCTCTCATTTTAATCGGTTATCGTTGTCGGGCCGTTGCCGGACGTTCCTGTGTAATATGGACGGCGGGGGTTGTCAATTCGTTTTATGGAAACCGTCCGATGGGAAAAACCGATGGACAGCGATAAGATCGTCATCCGCGGCGCCCGGCAGCACAACCTGAAAAACATCGATCTGGACCTGCCCCGAAACCGGCTGGTGGTGATCACCGGCCTCTCCGGATCGGGCAAGTCGACCCTGGCCTTCGACACTCTCTACGCCGAGGGGCAGAGGCGATACGTCGAATCGCTCTCCACCTACGCCCGGCAGTTCCTGGAGCGGATGGAAAAGCCGGATGTGGACGTCATCGACGGCCTGTCCCCGGCCATCGCCATCGAACAGCGGACCGCCTCCCATAATCCCCGCTCAACAGTGGGCACGGTGACCGAAATCCACGACTACCTGCGTCTTCTCTACGCCCGGGTGGGCGTCCCCCACTGCCACATCTGCGGTCGTCCCATCGCCTCCCAGTCCCTGGACGCCATGGTGGACGCCGTCATGGCCCTGGGGGAGGGGACCCGGATCATCCTCCTGGCGCCCCTGGTGGAGGGGGAAAAGGGACCCCACGAAAAGCTGCTCCAGCGACTGCGAAAGGAGGGATTCGCCCGGATCAAGGTGGATGGCGAGATCCGGGAGATCGAGACGGTCAAAAAACTGGCCAGGACCAGGCCCCACGACATCGACGTGGTGGTGGACCGGCTGGTGGTCAAGGACGCCATCCGGAACCGGCTGGCGGACTCGCTGGAGCTGGCCCTCTCCCAGTCCGACGGGCGGGTCCGGGTGGAGATCCACGGCGCCGACGCCGAGCCGCTTCGCTTTTCCGAAACCGCGGTCTGCCCGGCCTGCGGCGTCGGCTATCCCGAGTTCACGCCCGCCGGTTTTTCCTTTAACTCGCCCCGGGGGGCCTGTCCCACCTGCGACGGGCTGGGATCCACCACGGAATTCGCGCCGGATCTGATCGTCCCCAATCCCGACCTGACGCTCCGGGAGGGGGCCGCGGCCCCCTGGGCCCACCGGAGTTCCGTCTATTACGCCGAATTTTTGGACGCCCTCACGACCCATTACGGGGTGGACATCTACACGCCTTACCGGGATCTGCCGGAGCCGTTCAAAGCGGCGCTGCTTTACGGCTCCGGCGAGACGGAGATCCCCTATTATTTCGACCGAAAGGGCCGGCGATTCACCTACGCCAAGCCCTTCGAGGGGATCATCCCCAATCTCCGGCGGCGGTATGAGGAGACCGATTCGGGCCAGGTCCGGGACGACATCCGTCAGTACATGGACGCCCGGCCCTGCCCGGACTGCGGCGGGGCCCG
>CAZZBE010000079.1:0-12100 GCA_964652715.1 uncultured Desulfobacteraceae bacterium | reverse complement strand
CAGCGGATCCGGCTGGCCACCCAGATCGGGTCGAAGCTGACCGGCGTCCTCTATGTGCTGGACGAGCCCAGCATCGGCCTCCACCAGCGGGACAACCGGCGGCTCCTGGAGACCCTGATCCGGATGCGGGATTTGGGCAACACCGTTTTGGTGGTGGAGCACGACGAGGAGACCATCCGGGCCGCGGATTATGTGGTGGACATGGGGCCGGGGGCGGGGGTCCACGGGGGCGAGGTGGTCTTCGCCGGACCGCCGGCGGAGATGGAACAGGCCGAAGCATCGCTGACCGGCCAGTACCTGTCGGGAAAGAAGCGGATCGAAATTCCTCACAAGCGCCGTTCGGGGGACGGCAAGGCGGTGATCATCCGGGGCGCGGCGGAGCACAACCTGAAGGATATCGACGTCCGGTTGCCCCTGGGATGTTTCATCTGCGTGACCGGCGTCTCCGGGTCGGGCAAGTCCTCCCTGGTGATCGAGACCCTCTACCGGGCCCTCTCCCGCCACCTCTGCCGGAGCCGCGCGGCGGCCGGGGCGCACCGGGAGATCCGGGGGCTCGAACACCTGGACAAGGTGGTCAATATCGACCAGTCGCCCATCGGCAAGACGCCCCGGTCCAACCCCGGCACCTATACCGGGGCGTTTACCCACATCCGCGAACTCTTCGCCCGGACCCAGGACGCCCGGGCCCGGGGCTACAAGGCCGGCCGGTTCTCCTTCAACGTCAAGGGCGGCCGGTGCGAGGCCTGCGGCGGAGACGGCATCATCAAAATCGAGATGCACTTCCTGCCCGACGTCTATGTGACCTGCGATGTCTGCCGGGGCAAGCGGTACAACCGGGAGACCCTGGAGATCCGCTACAAGGGCAAAACCATCGCCGACGTGCTGGAAATGACCGTCAACCAGGCCCACGAGTTTTTCCGGAAGGTGTCGGCCATCCGGACGAAACTCAAGACCCTCATCGACGTGGGCATCGGCTACATCCGCCTGGGCCAGCCGGGAACGACGCTGTCCGGCGGCGAAGCCCAGCGGATCAAGCTGGCCCGGGAACTGAGCAAACGGGAGACGGGCCGGACGATTTACATCCTGGATGAACCCACCACCGGCCTCCACGCCGAGGACATCGGCAAGCTCCTGGGGGTGCTCAACCGGCTGGTGGACATGGGCAACACGGTCATCGTCATCGAACACAACCTGGACGTCATCAAGTGCGCGGATCATGTGATCGATTTAGGGCCGGAAGGGGGCGACGCGGGCGGCCGGATCGTGGGGGAGGGGACCCCGGAGGCGTTGACGGCGGTTCCGGCATCCTATACGGGGCGGTTTCTGGCGGGGGTGCTCGACCGTTCGGAGCAACGCCTTTAGGCGGAAAGGATGAATCGGGGAAAGCGCCCGCTGGAGCAGGCCGGGGCGAATCGTTCCTACTCGCACCCCCTCACGCAAATCACCTCCTCCTCTATCGTCCCCCCACACGCCTGATAACACGCCCGATACGCCGCCTCGCACCGCTCATAATTCGCATCGCAGTCGTCCATCCGGCAGTCATACGGGCCGATCTCCTCGCCCGCCTTTTCCATCCGCCGGAAGCAGCGGGCCTGCTTCCGCTCCTCCCGATCCAGGCACCGTTCCATCCGCATATCCTCGATCTGTTCGCACTGGAGCCTGGAATTCTGGCACTGGAAGACGCACCGCCGGCCTTCCTCCGTGGGCGGCTGTTGGAAATCGTAATGGGTCCGGTAGACAGGGCCGCAGGCAGACAGCATCAGCGCGCCGGCCAGCAGCACCGGCGCGATCCCCCATATCCCTCTGAACAAAGCATTTTTCATATTCGATTTTTCCTCCCTTTACACAACGCCGCGACCGTCGCGGCGGATGACGGGTTTCAACTCAATCCGGCCTCCCGGATGACCAGGAAGGCCATGTAGGTCAAATAGAAGATAAAGAAGACGCCCCCTTCGATCCGGTCCACGGACCGCCGTTTGAGGGTGAACATGGAAAAAAAGAGCAGGAGGCTCGCCCCGAGCAACACCAGGATGTCCGGGTTGGACGACGGGTCGAAGGGCAGGGGACGGATCGTCGAACTCAACCCGAGCACCAGCAGGACGTTGAAGATGGAGGACCCCACCACGTTGCCCACGGCGATCTCCACGTTCCGCCTGTAGGCGGCCATGCCCGACGTGGCCAGTTCCGGCAGCGAGGTGCCGATGGCCACGATGGTCAGGCCCACCAGGGCCTCGCTCAAACCGAAGGACATCGCCACGGTCACGGCGCCGTCCACGATCCATTTTCCCCCCAGCGTCAACCCCGTCAGCCCGAGGAGCACCCGGACCGTCGCCCCCGGCAGCGACCGGGTCCCGGACGGAATCTCCGAGTCCATGCCGTCGATGGCGCTGGCGATGGAGAAGGAATAGTAGAGAAAAATCGCGAAAAAGGAGAGCAGCACCAGCCCGTCGCCGCGGCCGATGGCGGACGTCCCGGCCCCGTCGATGAGGGCGTCGTTGGCGATGACGGCGAAGACCACGGTGGCCAGCAGGCTGAAGGGGATCTCCTTCCAGACCGTTCCCTTCGAGACCGACAGCGGATAGATCATCGACGAGACCCCAAGGATCAGCAGGATGTTGGCGATGTTGCTGCCTATGACGTTGCCGACGGCGATCCCCGTGTTGCCGTTGATGCTCGATATCAGGTTGACGGACAATTCCGGCGTGGAGGTGCCGAAGGCCACCACCGTCAGGCCGATGACCAGATCCGATATCTCCAGCCGCCGCGCGATGGACGATGCGCCGTCCACCAGCAGATCCGCGCCTTTGATCAGCAGGACGAAACCGACGATGAGCAGAATGTAGGGGAGCATGGGCGTTTCTCCTGTCGGAGGGTTGAAATCAGACTCCCGGTAAGGTAACAGGTTTTATGGGGGCGGGTCCATAAAAACGTTGAGACGCGGGTCAGGAAGGTGGGATGCATGGAGGGGGATTTTGAAGAAAATCGAGGGGCGGAGCGCATGGCGCCCCGCCCCTTTGCCGAGCGGGATTAGAGTTCCAGGGAAATGACCATCATGCCGGCCCGGGGCCGACGGATCAGAAACCGAACCGTGTCGCCCGGTTTCAGGCCGGCCAGGGCCTTTTTCAGGGCCGGGACGTCGTCGATCGGCTCGCGGTTGAGTTCGAGGATCAGGTCGCCCCGCTGGAATCCGGCCTCGCCGGCCTTGCTGCCGGATTCGACGCCGCTGACCACCACGCCGCGGTCGGCGTCGAGACCGAGCCGCTGGGCCAGCTGGGGCGTGAGGTCCGTAAAGGAGAGGCCCAGCTCCTCGCCGTTTCTCTTTTCACCGGGTCCGGCGACGGCGCCGATGGCCCGCTCGCCGTCGGCGCGGCGTCCGAGGGTCACCTGGACGGTCCGCTCACGATCTTCCCGGACCACGCGGATGTCGACGGTCTTGCCCACGGGCAGACCGGCGATGGTCGCCGAGAGGTCCCGGGCGTCCTCTATCTTCTTGCCCTCCACCGACACGATGACGTCGCCCTGCTCGATGCCGTCCCGCTCGGCGGGCTGGCCTTCGTAGACCTCCGTCACGAGCACGCCGCTGTCGCTCTTCAGGTCGTAGTACTCCTTCAGCTCGGGGGTCACATCCTGGATGCCCACCCCCAGCCAGCCGCGGTTGACCACGCCTTCGTCTTTGAGCTGTTGAATGATGTTCTGGGCCAGGTTGACGGGAATGGCGAAGCCGATGCCCTGGCCGGAGGCGACGATGGCGGTGTTGATGCCCACCACGCGGCCCTTCATGTCCAGGAGCGGTCCGCCGGAGTTGCCGGGGTTGATGGATGCGTCGGTCTGGATGAAATCGTCGTAGGGCCCCGCGCCGATCACCCGGCCCTTGGCGCTCACGATGCCGGCGGTCACGGTCTGCTCCAGGCCGAAGGGGCTGCCGATGGCCACCACCCACTCGCCCACCTTCAGGGCGTCGGAGTCGCCCAGGGGCAGGGGTTCCAGATCGCCCGACGGCGCGATGCGGATCAGGGCCAGGTCGGTCTTGGGGTCGCGGCCCACCACCTCGGCGTCGAACTCCTTGCCGTTGGTGAGCCGCACCTTGATCTCGTCGGCATCCTCCACCACGTGGTTGTTGGTGACGATGTAGCCGTCGCTGTCCAGCATGAAGCCGGAGCCGAGGCTCTGCTGCCGGAACTCCCGGGACGGCGGTTCTTCCTTCTGGCCGAACGGGCCGAAGAAATCGCGGAAGGGATTGTTCTCGTCGCCGGGCCGGCGCTGCTGGAAGGGCCCGAAGAAATGGCGGAACACCCGGTCGCTTTGCTTGGTGACCTTCACGGTCCGGATGTTGACCACGCTGGACTGGGCCTTCTCCGCCAGATCGCTGAAGGTGTCCGGCATCATCTTGGCGGCGGCCGGCGCGGCCAGCAGGAAGCCCATCATCAGCCCCGTGATCAGGGCCGTCCATTCGCGGTGAATGGGAAATCGGTTCATTGCGCATCCTCCTTAAAATGGGGTTTTTTGACGGATCGATTCATGGGCGTGCCCTGTTTCGGGTCCGTCGGTTCGACGTTGAAGGGAAGATAGCGCGCCGAGTTCACCGGAAGATGACGGGAAGATTACCATTTGGTTAGGTTGGGAAAGGGTGACGGCGACTATCGCCGAAATGAAAGATAAAACGCCGCCCCCTCCCCCGGCTCGCTCACTACGTCGATCCCGCCGCCATGGGCCTGGGCCACGGCCCGGACAAGGCTGAGGCCGAGCCCGGCGCCGGTATCGGACCGGCTGGGATCGGCGCGGTAAAAGCGGTCGAAGATGTGGGGGAGATCTTCTGGGGCGATGCCGGCGCCGGTGTCTTCCACCGCCACTTCGACAGTGTTTAGAGCGGCGGCGGTCACCGCGGCCAGGACGGCGCCGCCCTCCGGCGTGTATCGGATGGCGTTGTCGATGAGATTGGCCACGGCCCGCTGGATCTGGCGGGTATCGCCCTGGATGACGCAGCGGTCCGGGGTCCGCCGGTCCAGGGCGACGGACCGGTCTTCGGCCAGGGGGCGAAAAAGGTCGCAGGCGTCGCGGACCTGTTCGGCGAGATCCACCGGTTCCCGAACCGCGGAGGACACCCCCGCTTCGGTCCGGGAGATCAGGAGCAGGGTGTTGATCATCCCCAAAAGCCGGTCGCATTCCTCGACGGTTCCCGCGGCCGTCTCCTGGTACTCTTCGACGGTGTCCGAAGAGGTCAGGGCGACCTCGGCCGCGCCCCGGATGCGGGTGATGGGACTTTTGAGGTCGTGGGCGATGTTGTCGCTCATCTCCCGGATGCCGGCCACCAGGGCGGCGATGCGGCCCACCATCCGGTTGAAGGCTTCGGCCAGGCGATTGATCTCTTCCGCCCCGCGCCGGGTGGGCACCCGGAGGTCGAGGTTCCCTTCGGCGATCCGGAGGGCGGTCTTTGTGACCGTCCCGATGCCCGACAGGGCCTTCCGGGCCATCATCCAGCCGATCACGCCGGACAGAAGACCAAGCACCACCAGCGTAATGAAGGCGATGCGGAGAAAGGCGGAGATGAGCCGGGCGCCGGGCAGGAGCGTCTGGCCGGTCTGGAGGATGACGCCGGACCCCAGACGGGCGTACATCACCCTCACGCCGGAGTCGCGGCCCGGCAGGCGGACGGTCCGGAAGACCCGACCCCCCTGATTCATTACGCGGCGGACGGCTTCGGGGTCCACCCGGATCTCCCGCCAGAAAGCCATGTTGGAGGAGGAGAAGGCGACGCCGTCCGGCGTGAGGAGACGGAAGAAGACCTTCCGTTCGCCGGCGGCCTGGGCCTCCAGCACCATGTGCCGGCGGACCGCCGACAGGGAGTCGTTGTGCAGGGTCAGAATCATGACCTCGCCCTGGGAGATCAGATCCTGGTCGATCCCCTCCCGCAGGACCGTGCGCATGAAGAGATAGGCGGTCAGGAAGGCGGCGGCCACGGAGAGGGTGAGGATGACGCCGTAAAGCGCCGTGAGGCGGGCGCTGAGGGACTGGCCGAACCTAATCCGCTTTGAGAACATACCCCACGCCCCGGACCGTCTTGATGAGCTTCCGGTCGAAATCCCGGTCCATCTTCTCCCGGAGGCGGGAGATGCGGGCCTCCACCACGTTGGTCTGGGGGTCGAAATTGTAGTCCCAGACGTGCTCCATGATCATGGTCCTGGAGACCACCCGCCCGGCGTTGCGCATGAGATAGGCCAGCAGGGTGAACTCCAGGGGCTGAAGATCGATGGGCTTGCCGTCCCGGATCACTTCCCTGGTGATCAGGTCTAGGAACAGGTCGCCCGCGGTCAGCCGGGTCGGTTCGGCGCCGCCGGAAATCCGCCGCAGCAGGGCGTGGATCCGGGCCAGAAGCTCGGTGAAGGCGAAGGGCTTGGAGAGGTAGTCGTCGGCCCCCGTCTCCAGCCCCCGCACCCGGTCCTCCACCTCGCCCCTGGCGCTCAGGACGATCACCGGCGTCTCGATCTTTTGTCGCCGCATCTCCGCGATCACGGAGAGGCCGTCCCGTTTGGGCAGCATGATGTCGACAACGGCGGCGTCGTGGGGTTCCGAAAGCGCCAGATCCAGGCCGGCATCGCCGTCGGCGGCGTGATCCACGGCGAACCCGGCCGATTTAAAACCTTTAAGGATGAAATCGGCGATTTTGAGGTCGTCTTCTATGAGCAGGATGCGCATGGGTTCAGGTATGGCATTGGAGACTGAATGAGAAATTTACGGCAGAGGCCGTTCAGCATGAACGCTTTTTTACAGTTTAGCATAACCGGGCCTGTGGGGGCAGGTGTTTTTTGTCCGGGCGACGAGAACGGGGAGAGGATGCATCCCCGCAGGGCGAATGACGGGCGGCGCCGTTGAATTCGCCGACAGGACCATTCATTCCGAGGCGTCGCGGACCACGGAAAAGCTATTGAAATTCATCGGCCGATCTGTTTTAATCAGTCCCCGTTCTTATCTCTTCCGAACGGTGCTTTTAAGCGCGGCAAGTCACAGAGAGGGTCTTTTTTATGTGTCCACAATCCCCGGGTCCATCCATTGAACGCCTTCACGATCTGGAAAAGCGGATCGCCCGGCTCGAAGCGGAAAACGCGAGGCTTCGCGAAAACAGGGCCGGCTTCGCCAGGGACATCTCCCGGCGGAAGGCCGCGGAAGCGGCCCTGTGGGAGAGCGAAGAAAAATTCCGGCTGGCGTTTCAAACCAGCCCGGATTCCATCAACCTGAGCCGGCTGTCCGACGGGCGCTGTCTCGACATCAACGAAGGGTTCACCCGGATCATGGGCTACCCCCGGGAGGACGTGATCGGGAAGACCTCCCTGGAACTGAAGATATGGGACGACCCCGAAGACCGGGAACGGCTCGTCGCGGCCCTCCGGGAAAAAGGGCGCGCCGAGAACCTGGAGGCCCGGTTCCGGGCCAGGGACGGGACGGTCCGGCACGGCCTCATGTCGGCCCGGGTGATCCCCATCAACGGGGAAGACGTCATCCTCTCCATCACCCGGGACATCACCGACCGGAAGCGCGACGAAGAGATCATCAAGAGCCGGATCCTGGCGCTGACCCGGCCGGACATCCAGGTGGGGGACGTTCAGCTCACCGACATCCTCGGCCTGGACATGCTCCAGGAACTCCAGGACGCCTTTTCAGACGCGTTCGCCTTGCCCATGATCATCTTCGACGTCCGGGGGCGGCTCATCACCCGGTTGAGCAATCCCACCGGGTTCTGCCGGTTGGTCCGGTCCACCCCCGGGGGCAGCCGGCGATGCGAGGCGTTCAATGGGCGGCTCATCGAAGAATTGAGCCAAAATCCGCGGCCGGTGGTCCGGAAAGGGTGCGCGATCCAACACATCATCACCGGCACGGCGCCCATCGTCATCGGGGATCTGCACGTCGCCAACATCGGCATGGGGCAGATGACCGAGGGCGATCTGGACACCGAAGAGATCCGGCGATTCGCCCGGGAGATCGGGGTTCCGCCGGAAGATCTCGCAGCCGCGGCGGATTCACTGATCCCCTTCGACCCGGACCGGTTCGGCAAAATCCTCGCTTTCCTGGACACGCTGGCCCGGCAACTGGCGCTGCTGGGGCTCCAGAACCTCCAGCAGGCCCGGTTCATTCATGAACGGGACCAGGCCGCGGAAAGCCTCCACCACGTTCAGAGGTTGGAGAGCATCGGCACGCTGGCCGGCGGCATCGCCCACGATTTCAACAACATCCTGTTTCCCATCATGGGCTATGTGGAGATGATGATCGAAAACGCGCCGGAGGGCGGCCGGGAGCGGCGCAATCTGGAAAAAATTCTGGAGGGGGCGATCCGGGCCCGGGAACTGGTCAGGCAGATTCTGACCTTCAGCCGTCAGACCGGCGAGGAGATCCAGCCGGTCCGGATGCAGCTCATCCTGAAGGAAGCGTTTAAGCTGGCGCGGTCCACCCTGCCGTCCACCATCGCCATCCGGCATCGCATCGACGAGGGCTGCAAACCGGTGATGGCCGACCCGACCCAGATCCATCAGGTGATCATGAACCTGATCACCAACGCCTACCACGCCATGCACGAGACGGGCGGGGAACTCGACATCCAACTGGAAACCATCGAGGCGGGACCGGCGCTTTCAGAAGCCGCGTCCCTGCCCCCCGGCCTTTACGCCCGCCTCACGGTGGCCGACACCGGCCCCGGGATTCCGGAGTCCCTCCTGGATCGGATCTTCGAGCCCTACTACACCACCAAACCCAAGGACCAGGGCACCGGGCTCGGGCTGTCCGTGGTCTACGGCATCGTGAAAAACCGCGGCGGCGCCGTCCAGGTCGAAAACCGACCGGGCGGCGGCGCCGTTTTCAGCGTCTTTCTCCCGGTGAAGGAGACGAAGGCGGACGCCCGGGCCGCGCCGGCGACGACGGACATCCCCGGCGGAACCGAACATCTCCTGATGGTGGACGACGAACCCCTCGTGGTGGACATGGCGAAGGCCATGCTGGAGCGGCTGGGATACCGGGTCACCCCCGAGACGGACAGCAAGGCGGCCCTGGAAACCTTCAGGGCGCATCCGGATCGCTTCGACCTCGTCGTCACCGACATGACCATGCCGGGAATGACCGGCGTCCAGCTCGCCGGCCGGCTCAGAGAGATCCGCCCCGATGTCAAAATCGTCATCTGCACCGGATTCAGCCATCTCATGGACGAGAAAAAGGCGGCGGGTTACGGCATCCAGGGGTATATCCTGAAGCCGGTCGTCAAGAGTGAAATGGCCTCGGTGGTCCGGAAGGCCCTGGACGGCCCTTGAAATCCCCTCCGGGTTCTGTATCATGGAATGGATCGGTTCGGAGGCAAACGCCCATATCTTAAAAACCGTTACCAGCGAGGAAAAACCAATGGAAAAACAATTCATCATGACCGCATTCGGCAAGGACCGGCCCGGCATCGTCGCCGACGTCACGGAAGTTATCTTCGAAAACGGGTGCAAGGTGGAAGATTCGACCATGACCCGACTGGCCGACGAATTCACGCTCATCCTGATGCTGACCGGTCAGGGCGACGATCTGGAAGACCGGCTCGGCAAGGAATGCCGGCGGCTGGACATCGAAAAGAGTCTGTCGGCCTTCATTCGCCCCATCAGCGGCGAACCGCCGGCGCCCGCGGCGGGACGCCGGGGAAACATCCATGTCCAGGGGCTCGACCAGGCCGGGATCATCTTCAAGATCAGCCGGTACCTGTCCGACAACGGCGTCAACATCGAATACCTCAATTCCAGGAAATCCTTTTCGCCGGAAAGCGGGGCCGCCCTCTACACGGTGGAAATCGAAGTCGCCATCCCCGAAGCGGTCGAACTCAAATCCCTTGAAAAAGGGCTGGACCGGATCGGCGACGAGCTGAACCTGGATGTGACGTTGAATTGAGCCGGAAGAACACTCGTTCCAAAAAAAAAGCGTTCCGGCAAAGGGGCGCTTTTTTTGTTTTTTCCCTTGCCGTCATATAGACCCTTCAAGAAACCTCTTTTCCGAACCGAGTATGGAAAACGAAATGGCCGTAAAACCGACCTATGAAGCATTGGAAAACCGGGTTCGGGAGCTGGAACGGAAACTCGCCGGGCGTGCGACAATTCAGGATCCTCGGCCCCGGGAGAATCTCCGGGACGAGAAAGGGCCTCCCAAAAGCGCGGAAAAATACCGGCTCATGGTGGAAAACGCCAATGAAGCCATACTGGTGGCCCAGGACGACGTGTTTGTGTTTTCCAATCCAAAAGCCGAAGCGCTTTTCGGCTATTCAGAGAAGGAACTCGGTTCGCGGCCCCTCACCGAGTTTGTCCATGAGGCGGACCGGAAAATGGTGGAGGAGCGGCATGAGAGGAGACTCGCCGGGGACACGTCCATTCCCGATGTGTACATCTTCAGGATCATTCATAAATCCGGCGGCATCCGATGGGTGAATTTGAAGGTGGCGATGTTTTCGTGGGTAGACCGGCCCGCGACTTTGTGTTTCATGGCGGACATCACGAAGCGAAAGCGGACGGAAGAAACCCTTCGCAAACACGCGGGCATCCTGTCCGCCGTGACCGAGCCGGTGGTCTACGTGAACCGGAATTATATTTTCGAAATCGTAAATGACGCCCGCGCCGAACGTGTCGGAATGTCGAAGGAAGACTTCATAGGACGCCATGTTTCGGAAATCCATGGACAGGACCATTTCGAACGAAGCCTGCGCGGCTATATGGATCGGTGCTTCGCCGGGGAAACCGTCCTGTTCCGGGAATGGTTTTCGGTCCCCGACGGAACGGAGGCATTCCTGGATGTCAGCTATTATCCCGTGTACGACGAAAATGGTACGGAGATCATCGGGGCCGCCGTCTATACAAGAGAGCGCACGGAGCAGAAAAAAGCGGAAGACGCTTTGCGCCGGAGCGAAGGCCGCTATCGCGCGATATTTCAGAACGAACATGTGGTCATGCTGGTGATCGACCCGGATACCGGCGCCATACGGGACGCCAACCCGGCGGCCGCGGCGTTTTATGGGTGGTCATATGAAGAGTTGACCGGGATGAACATCAAAGGGATCAATATCCTGACCCCGGCGGAGGTCGAAAACGAACTGCGGGCCGCCCTTCAAAAGAACCGCGACTATTTTCATTTCCGACACCGGCTGAAGGACGGAACCATCCGGGATGTGGAAGTGAGCAGCGGACCCGTGGAATATGATGAAAAGATTCTGTTGTATTCGATTGTTCGGGATGTCACCAAACGCAAACGGGCTGAAAACGCTCTCAGGGAAAGAGAGGCGTTTCTCGGTACGCTGTTAAACGCCATACCGACGCCGATTTTCTATAAAGATAGAAATGGGCGATATCTGGGGGTCAATGATGCGTTTGAAACATTTTTCGGAAAATCCAAAGATTACCTGATCGGCAAAACCGTGTTCGACGTCGTTCCAAGCCGTCTGGCTGAAATCTATCACGCAAAAGACAATGAACTGTTCGAAAGCGGCGGTCAACAACGATATGAAACGCAGGTCGAAACCGCCAGGGGGGAGCTGCGGGATGTGATCTTCAACAAATCCATTTTCAGGGACAATGCGGGCGCGATCGCCGGAATGATCGGCGCGGTATTGGACGTCACCGAAAGGAAGAGAGCCGAAACCGCCCTGAAAAGCGCCCTGGCCGAAAAAGAAATCCTTTTGCGAGAAATCCACCACCGGGTCAAGAACAACATGCAGACCATCATCAGCCTGCTCCGGATGCACGCCCGGAGGATCGACGACGCCCAACTGACAGGGATTTTCAATGACTGCCGGGACCGCATCGGGGCCATATCCCTGATTCACGAAGCTCTTTACCAGTCCGACGACCTGTCGCGCATCGACTTCGCAGCTTACCTCAAAAAACTCTGTCGAAACCTCGGCCACGCCCATGACGCCTTGGGAAAAGGGGTCGCGCTGACGGCAAGCGCCGCCGATGTGACAATGAATATGGACCAGGGCGTCGCCGCGGGCATGATCATCGCCGAATTGGTTTCCAACGCCTTCAAGCACGCCTTTCCCGATGACGAGGGCGGAACGGTGGCCGTCCACCTGGACCGCCCGGACGGGGAAACCGTCCGGCTC
>CAZZBE010000078.1:0-17828 GCA_964652715.1 uncultured Desulfobacteraceae bacterium | reverse complement strand
AAACCAACAATGTCGGAACCGCGGATAATCCTGATGTTTATGATGCCGCGGATGTTGGCGAAGCATCATGGTTCATCCGGGCCATCAGGATAATCCGCGGTTCAGACGCTCATAAACCGCCATCGTCTGGGACTTTGTCCTTTCCAGGTCGCCGCTGTTGTCGATGACGATGGCGGCCCGTTCCCGTTTTTCTTCGATGTCCATTTGAGATCGGATGCGGGCCATGGCGTCTTCCCGGGAGAGGTCGTTCCGGGCCATGAGGCGCTTGATCTGGCGCCGCTCCGGGGCGTAGACCACGATGACTTCTGGAATGCGTCCGTCCATGCCCACCTCGAAGAGCAGGGGGACGTCGAGGATCACCACCGCATCGGGCCGCTCCGCCCGAATGGCCGATTCGGCCGCCGTCATCTCCTCGAAGACATAGGGATGGACGATCCGGTTGAGGGCCTCCTTTTCCCCGGGCGACCGGAAGACGATGTCCCCCAGCCGCCGGCGGTCGATATCGCCGCCGGCATCCAGGATCTCCTCGCCGAAACGATCCACCACCGCCCGCCAGGCGGGTTTCCCCTGTTGAACGACGTCCCGGGCGATCTTGTCCGCATCGATGATGTCGGCCCCGGCCTCCGCCAGAAACCCGGCCACCGTCGATTTCCCCGTGGCGATCCCCCCGGTCAGCCCCGCGGTGATCATGACGCCCCCTTCCTCGTCCCTTTGTCCCTTTGTCCCTTTGTCCCTCTGTATTTTCCCCCATTCCCATTGGCGCGCTCCGGCGGTTTGCACTCCACCGCCACCGCATCGTACCCCAGAAGATCCCGCACCGCTTCACGCAGCGGCGGCCCCGCGGCGAGGCGGAACGCCTCGGAGACGGCGATCCGGGTCCGGCTCACGCCGGGATCGAGGATGCCGAGAACGGCGGGGCTGGGGCCGGAATGGTCCCGGAAGATCTGGCGCAGCTTATCCAGTTTGTCCCGGTCGGTTCGGGAGACGTCCAGCTGGATGGTCACCCCCTGGGTCCAGGTCGCCTCGGCCTGGTCGATGGGAACGATCTTGTCCGCCAGCATTTTGACCGTGTTTTCGTCCCGCTGGAGCTGACCCTCCACCAGCAAGGGCTGCTCTTCGGCCAGGAGGTCGGCGGTCTCTTCGTAAAGGGAGGAGAAGACGGTGATCTCGACCGTGCCGCGCATGTCCTCCAGGGTGACAAAGGCCATGGGGTCGCCCCGCTTGGTCCGGATGGTTTTGACGGCGGCGACGATGCCGCCGATGCGGACCGCGGCGCCGTCGGTCTTTTCCTTGAGGGAAAGGGTGTCGGCGTCGGCGAACCGGTTGAGGATCGCCTCGTATTTCCGGAGCGGGTGGCCGGTGATGTAGAACCCGAGGGAATCCTTCTCCATGGCCAGGAGTTCGTGGTCCTCGAATTCCTCCAGCCGGGGCAGGGAGGGGGGGTTGAGGGGCTGGGCCGTCTCCTCCATGTCGAAGAGCCCCATCTGGGGATCCGACTTCTCTTTCTGGGCCCGCTGCCCGTAATCGAGGGCCTCTTCCATGACGGCGATCATCTGGGACCGCCGGGCGCCCGTCGAGTCGAAAGCGCCGCACCGGATCAGGCTTTCCAGGACCCGCTTGTTGACTTTCCGGGGATCCACCCGCTCGCAGAAGTCGAAGATGGAAGCGAAGGGGCGGTCGGCCCGGGCTTCGATGATGGACTGGATGGCGCCTTCGCCCACGTTCTTGACGGCCACCAGCCCGAAGCGGATCTGGTCTTCGGCCACGGTGAAGTCGGTGAAGCTTTCGTTGACGTCCGGCGGCAGCACCGGGATGTCGTGGCCGCGGCACTCGGCGATGAACTTGACCACGCCGTCGATGGCGTGCATTTCGCTGGTGAGCAGCGAGGCCATGAACGCCACCGGGAAATGGGCCTTGAGATAGGCGGTCTGGTAGGCGATGAGGGCGTAGGCCGCGCTGTGGGACTTGTTGAACCCGTAGCCGCCGAATTTCTCCATGAGATCGAAGATCTGGGCGGCTTTTTTCTCCGGGATGTTGTTTTCCACCGCCCCTTTGATGAACCGCTCCCGGTGTTCGGCCATGATGGCGACGATCTTTTTGCCCATGGCCTTTCGAAGGCCGTCGGCTTCGGCCATGGAATAATTGGCCAGTTCGCCGGCGATCTTCATGACCTGTTCCTGGTAGACGATGACGCCGTAGGTCTCCTGGAGGATCGGTTCCAGTTCGGGGGTCAGGTATTCCACCTTTCGGCGGCCGTGCTTCCGTTCCACGAAGTCCTCCACCATGCCGCTGTCCAGGGGTCCGGGCCGGTAGAGGGCCACCAGGGCGATGACGTCGTCGAAGAGGGCCGGCTTCATCCGGGTCAGGAGGTCCTTCATGCCGGAGCTTTCGAGCTGGAAGACGCCGGTGGTGTCGCCGGCGCACAGGAGCCGGTAGGTGTCGGGGTCGTCCATGTTCAGGTCCGACAGATCGGGCGGGGTCTTGCCCCCTTCCCCGATCAGCCGCAGGGTGTTCTGGATCACCGTCAGGTTGCGCAGCCCCAGAAAGTCGAACTTGACCAGGCCGATCTGCTCCACCCGCTTCATGTCGAGCTGGGTCACGACTTCGCCCTTTTTCCCGCGGTACAGGGGCAGGTACTCCACCAGGGGCCGGTCGCCGATCACCACCCCGGCGGCATGGGTGGAGGCGTGGCGGGGAAGGCCCTCCAGGGTCCGGGCGATGCGGATCAGCTCGGCCACGTCGTCGCGGCTTTCGGCCATTTCCCGCAGCTTGGGTTCCTGCTCCAGGGCGTCGTCCAGCTCTATGTTGAGGACGTCGGGCACCATTTTGGCGATGGCGTCCACCTCTTTGAGGGGGATGTCCAGGGCCCGGCCCACGTCCCGGATCACGGCCCGGGTTTTGAGTTTTCCGAAGGTGATGATCTGGGCGACATAATCGCCGCCCCCGTACCGCTCCACCACGTATTTGAAAACCTGCTCCCGGCCGTTGATGCAAAAGTCGACGTCGATATCCGGCATGGAGATCCGGGCCGGGTTGAGGAACCGCTCGAAGATGAGGCCGTGTTCGATGGGGTCGAGATCGGTGATCCCCAGGGAATAGGCCACCAGGCTGCCGGCGGCCGACCCGCGGCCGGGGCCGACGGGGATGCCGTTTTCCTTGGCGTGGGCGATGAAGTCGGCCACGATGAGGAAATAGCCGGGGAATCCCATGTCCTTGATGACGGACATCTCGTAGTCGAGACGCTTTTGGTAGACCGTTTCGTCCAGATCCGGATGGCGGGACCGGATCTTTTCCATGATCTTCCCGTACCCGTCCCGGACCTTTTCATCGAAAAGTTTATCCGCGCTCTGCTCGGCGTCGAATTGAGGAAAATGGTAGGTCTTGAAGTCGAATTCGATGTGGCACCGGTCGGCGACCTTGCCGGTGTTTTCCAGGGCGCCGGGGAAGCCGGCGAAATCCTGTTCCATCACCTGGGGCGGCTTGAAGTAGAGCTGGTCCGTGTTGAACTGGAACCGGTCGGCGTCCTTGACCGTCTTGCCGGTCTGGATGCAAAGCAGCACCTCGTGGGCCCGCGCGTCCTCTTTGTTCAGATAATGGCAGTCGTTGGTGGCCACCATGGGGATGGAGAGCCGCCGGCTCATCTCAAGGAGCTGGGCGTTGACCGTTTCCTGTTCCTCCAGGCCGTTGTTCTGGACCTCCAGGAAGAAGCTGTTCTCGCCGAAGGTCTCCAGGTAGAAGCGGGCCGCTTCGTCGGCTTCTTTGGTCTTGCCGTTTTTGAGCAGTTGGGGGATCTCGCCGCGGAGGCAGGCGGAAAGCCCGATGAGGCCGCCGCCGTGGGCCTTGAGGACCTCTTTGTCGATCCGCGGCTTGTAGTAAAACCCCTTGAGCTGGGCCAGGGACGCCAGGGCGCAGAGGTTCCGGTAGCCCTCCTGGTTTTCGGCGAGGAGCACCAGGTGGGAGAGCCCCTTGGCGTCGGCCGAGGTCTTGTCCGTGAGCTTCCGGGGCGCCAGATAGCACTCGCACCCCAGGACCGGCTTGAGACCGGCCTTGGTGGCTTTTTCGAAAAACTCGACAGCCCCGAACATGGCGCCGTGGTCGGTCATGGTCACGGCGGACATGCCGAACTCCCGGGCCCGCTGAATCAGCGGATCGATGCGTATGGCGCCGTCGAGGAGGCTGTACTGGGTATGGACGTGGAGATGGACGAAATCGGTACGGGGTTGGGACATGGGGGCTCCCGGATTGGTTTTAAGATTAATGTTTCTGGCAGCTTATCGTATCGGGTGGATGGCGGTCAACGCCTCGATCTCTATGGATTTCAACCATATTTTTTACGGAGATAATAACATGGACCGATGGGGGGTGGCAAGGTGGGGACAGGGCTTATTTTGCTATCGCCTCAACTCATGAGAAAGGAGGCTGCTTTTCGGAGATTTATGAGTCTCGCCCAGAGAAAGAAAAAACGTTGACTTTTGACGTCTGGACGTCTAATTTATCGACTATGGAATCGCGATCTTCACGAAATTCTCCCGGCCAGGTGCGGGACGCCATTTTACAGGTCATGTCCTTGACTTCTAAGCCCTTGACGATCAAAGAAATCGAGGAACGGGTCCAAAAGGTGGCGGATGAAACCCCCTCATCTTCAATAAGGTCTTATCTCAGACTCAATACGCCTGAGATTTTTGTCCGTGAAAAGCGCGGCGTCTATCGTCTTCGGAATCATGACCCCGGAAGCGCTCAGGGCATTCAGCGCGAATTTTCTTCTTTTCAGCAATGGAAGGCGCCGTTTCATTACGGCGAATCGACGCTTTTCAACGCCGACTGCTTCGACTGGATGGAAAGTCGAGAGCAAAACAGTATACATGCCGTCGTTACGGATCCGCCTTATGGACTTCATGAATATACCCCCGAGCAGCAGACCAAATTGCGCAATGGCAAAGGAGGCGTTTGGCGAATTCCCCCATCTTACGATGGCAACAGGCGCTCCCCACTTCCCCGATTTACGACGCTGACACGAGGACAGTTAGAGCAATTGGGCTCATTTTTTTTTCTATGGGCTAAGTCGCTGCTGCCTATACTCGTGCCCGGCGCCCATGTTGTTATCGCCTCCAATCCCCTCGTTTCCTACATAGTTTCGACCGCGGTATCCGATGCGGGTTTGGAAAGGAGAGGGGAGATCGTGCGCCTCACCATGACCATGCGAGGCGGCGACCGCCCGAAAGCGGCGCATGAGGAGTTCAGTGAGGTCAGCGTGATGCCGCGCTCGATGTGGGAGCCCTGGATCGTATATCGCAAGCCCCTTGAAGGTCGTGTGCAGGATAATTTGAGAAAATGGCAAACGGGGGGATTTCGCCGGCCGTCCATTGACAAGCCCTTTGGCGATGTTGTCGCATCGGCGCCCACGAGAAAAAGCGAAAAAGCGCTTGCGCCTCATCCCAGCCTAAAACCACAAGCCTTCATGAGGCAAATTGTCCATGCTTCATTGCCCCTTGGCGAAGGCGTGGTTCTCGATCCGTTTGCCGGCGCCGGTTCTACCCTGGCCGCGGCGGAGGCGGTGGGTTATGACAGCATCGGTATAGAAAAGGACGCCGAATTTTTCACCATGGCTTGCGGGTCCATACCCAAGCTATCGGTTTTTAGGACAAAAGAAAACGCTAAAGCCTGTATATCCAGCTATCCCGAAGTTTCTTGATGCCGTCTTTGTGTAATGTGGCTGTTCGCGTCCCGAGTTCTCCCCGGGGGTTCTTTCTGAAATCGTCGATTGCGACCTTTCCCAGATACACTTCGGTGAACATCATGGGGTCCCGGTTGATAGCCGGTTCAGTGGCCGTATCAACCCTGTAAACAAAAACACACATCCATTGTTCTCTTGCCCCATGCGTATCGACGGCGTCCCCGGCTTTTCTTGTGGTTTTTATCTCCACGCCTTCACTGCCCGCCTTGACTGAATTGTCGGGATATACCCCCTGAACGATGAGATCGGGATGCCCATTGAAATAGTTGTTCTCCGTCAAAACGCGGGAATGCTGCGCGATGCTCGCTGTCAGCATATCCGATATCAGCCCGGACATGATGGCGGGACGAAGCATGTCGTCCAGACGCTGCAACCCTTTGACCGTGAGGTGAGAATTGACGTCAAAAAAGAAATCATACACATCCTGCATCGCCATCTGGAAATCTTCTTGTCGCAATTCATAGGGCAAATCGGCCTCGTGATTGAACTTTGAGGTATCGACGGTGTAGCGGATGATGCCCATAACGGATGATTCCTTATCCGCCGGGGCCGCCTGTCATTGCGGGCCCCGGCAAAGTGGACTAAAAGATGGGATAAAATCAATCCAACCGATAATTCGGCGCCTCTTTGGTAATGATCACGTCATGTACATGGCTTTCCCGCATACCGGCGGCGCTGATTTTGGTGAATCGGGCTTTTTCCCGCAGTTCGTCGATGGTGCGGCAGCCGACATAGCCCATGCCGGACTTGAGGCCGCCCACGAGCTGGTGGACGCTGTCCAGGAGCGGGCCGCGATAGGGGACTCGTCCCACGATGCCTTCGGGCACCAGCTTGTCGGCTTCGGACTCGGATTCATCCCCCTGGTAGTATCGGTCCTTGCTGCCCTGCTTCATGGCCTCCAGGGAGCCCATGCCCCGGTAGACCTTGTAGGAGCGGCCCTGGAAAAAGATGGTCTCGCCCGGGCTTTCCTCGGTGCCGGCGAAAAGCCCCCCGATCATCACCGTGTGGGCGCCGGCGGCGATGGCCTTGGTGATGTCGCCGGAGAACTTGATGCCGCCGTCGGCGATGAGCGGCACGCCGGTTTCGTCGGAGACCTTCCGGCAGTTCATGATGGCGGTGACCTGGGGGACGCCGATGCCGGCCACGATCCGGGTGGTGCAGATGGAGCCGGGGCCGATGCCGATCTTCACCCCGTCGGCGCCGGCGTCGATGAGATCCCGGGCCCCTTCGGCGGCGCCCACGTTGCCGGCGATCAGCTCAATGTCTTTGTACTCGGCCTTGAGCTGTTTGACCGCTTCCACGACGTTTTTGGAATGGCCGTGGGAGGTGTCGATGAGAAGGACGTCGGCCCCGGCGTTGAGGAGCGATCCGGCCCGGGCCATCATGTCCGGGCCCACGCCCACGGCGGCCCCGACCCGGAGGCGGCCCCGGCTGTCCTTGCAGGCGTTGGGGTATTTCTTGATCTTTTCGATGTCCTTGATGGTGATCATCCCCGCAAGCCGGCCGTTTTCATCCACCACCAGGAGTTTTTCGATGCGGTGTTCGTGGAGCCGCTTTTTCGATTCCTCCAGGGTGATCCCTTCGGGGACGGTGACCAGCCGCTCGTGGGTCATGACATTGGAGACCTTTTTCTCCAGATCGGTCTCGAACCGGAGATCCCGGTTGGTGACGATCCCCACCAGGCCGCCCTCCACCACCACGGGGAGGCCGGAGATCCGGTATTTTTCCATCAGCTTCTGGACCTCGCCGATGGTGTGGTCCGGGCGGATGGTCACCGGGTCGATGATCATGCCGCTTTCCGATTTCTTGACCTGATCCACCTCCATGGCCTGCCGTTCGATGGACAGGTTCCGGTGGATAAAGCCGATGCCCCCGGCCCGGGCCATGCTGATGGCGGCCAGGGCTTCGGTGACGGTATCCATGGCGGCGCTGACAATGGGGATATTGAGGGTCAGATTCCGGGTCAGGCGGGTGGCGGTGGCCACGTCCTTGGGCAGGACGTCGGAATAGTTGGGCAACAGGAGAACGTCGTCGAATGAATACGCCTCTTCGATCGTGGAATGGTCCATTAGGATGCCTCCATTTTAAATAAGGTTGGTTGAATCGGATTGGATTGGGTTCTGTTCGGTGTTCGGGCGGACAGGGACGATGGCGCGACTTGACAGGGGCGAGGGTTCGGCGATAAAAGGCGTAGGCAAGCGCGGAACCTGACGCTCATTTGCTTATCTGAAAGCGACGGAAAATATGCTCGTTCACATCAATCCCGAAAATCCTCAGCAGCGACTCGTCAATCAGGTGGTGGACGTCCTCCGGGACGGGGGCGTGATCGCCTATCCCACCGACACCTATTACGGCATCGGCTGCGACATCATGAATAAAAAGGCGATTCAGCGGGTGTATCAACTCAAAAACCGGGACAAGAAAAAGCCCTTCAGCTTCATCTGCTCGGACCTGAAGAACATCAGCGACTACGCCAAGGTCACCAATTACGCCTACAAGACCATGAAACGGCTCCTGCCGGGGCCCTACACCTTCATCCTCGACGGCTCCAAGCAGGTGCCCAAGATGATGCTCACCAACCGGAAGACCGCCGGCATCCGGGTGCCGGATCACGCCATCTGCCAGGCCCTGGTCAAGACTTTGGGCAACCCCATCCTCTCCACCAGCGCCACGGCCCCGGACGGGACCGTCTTCGAGGACCCCTCCTTCATCCAGGACCATTTCGGCAACCGCATCGACATCGTCATCGACGGCGGCCCGGCGCCGGGCGATCCCTCCAGCGTCATCGACCTGACCGGCGACGTCCCCGAGGTCCTCCGGGAAGGGCGCGGCGACGTGGACATCTTCGAATAAATAAAAAGGGCGGCCCGCTCGGCCGCCCTTTGACGCTTAGGCTCGGCTTATTTTTCCTCTTCTTCGCTGAGCTTCTCCTGAAGGTTTTCCCTCAGAATCTCCCCGAAGGTGGACGTGGCCGGCCCCATCTTGTTCACGTATTCGCTGAGCAGGGCCTGGTCGTCGTCGTCTTCCAGCCGCTTGATGGACAGACCGATGCGCCGCTCGTCGCTGTTGATGTTCATCACCTTGGCGGTGAGCACATCCCCGACGTTGAACTTGCCGATGGGGGTCTTGATCTTCTCCTTGCTGATCTCGGAGACGTGAACCAGTCCTTCGATCCCCTCCTCGAGTTCCACGAAGACGCCGAAGTCGGTGACGTTGGTAACGGTGCCGGTGATCTCCGATCCCACGTCGTACCGCTCTTCGACGGTCTCCCACGGATCGGACTGGAGTTGCTTGATGCCTAGGGAGAACCGCTCGTTGTCTTTTTCGATATCCAGGACGATGGCCTGGACCACGTCGCCCTTCTTAAAGATTTCCGAGGGGTGTTTGATCCGCTTCGTCCAGGAGATGTCGGAGATGTGAACCAGCCCGTCGATCCCCTCGTCGATGCCGATGAACAGACCGAAATCGGTGATGTTCTTGATCTTCCCTTCGATGGTGGTGCCCACCGGGTATTTTTCGCTGATGACGTCCCACGGATTGGGGACCACCTGCTTCATGCCCAGGGAGATGCGCCGCTGATCCGGCTTGATGTCCAGAACCACCGCTTCCACGTCTTCGCCGGCCGAGACCACCTTGGAGGGATGACGGATCTTCCGGGTCCAGGACATTTCGCTGACGTGGATGAGGCCTTCGATCCCCTCTTCCAGTTCCACGAAAGCGCCGTAATCGGTGAGGCTGACCACCCGGCCGTGGATGTGGGAGCCCACCGGGTATTTCTCCGCCGCAGTGGTCCAGGGATCCTGGGTCAACTGCTTCATGCCCAGGGAGACGCGTTCCTTTTCGATGTCGAGGCTAAGGATTTTGACCGTTATTTTATCGGCGATGGCGAACAGTTCGGAGGGATGCTTGACCCGGCCCCAGGAGATGTCGGTGATGTGGAGCAGGCCGTCCACGCCGCCCAGGTCCACGAAGACGCCGTATTCGGTGATGTTCTTGACGATGCCTTCCACCACCTTGCCCTCTTCGATGGAGGCCAGGGTCGCGGCCCGCATGGCCTCGCGCTCGGCTTCCAGGATGACCCGGCGGGACAGGACGATGTTGGACCGTTTCCGGTTGAACTTCAGGATTTTGAACTCGAAGCTCTTGCCCACCATGTCGTCGAGGTTCCGGATGGGCCGCAGATCGGCCTGGGAGCCCGGCAGAAACGCCTGGACCCCGATGTCCACGGAAAACCCGCCCTTGACCCGGTTCATGATGACGCCCTCGACGGTGCTGTCTTCGTCGTAGGCCTTCTTGATGGCGTCCCAGACCTTGATCTTCTCGGCTTTTTCCTTGGACAGGATGACGACTTCCTCCTCGTCGTCCCAGAACTCGACCATGACCTCGACGGCGTCGCCCACCTCGGCCCGGGCCGTGCCCGATTCATCCAGAAATTCGTGGATGTCGATCTGTCCTTCGGATTTGTAGCCGATGTCCACCAGGACGTGGTCCTTGTCCACGGAGATGATCTTCCCCATGGTCACTTCGCCTTCGGCAAAGCGCTGGAAGCTCTCCTCATACATGTCCATGAGGGCTTCCATGCTTTCCTCCCCGGGCGCCAGGTCGTCTTCCTCCGGCTCGTCGTCCGCCAGGGCCGCTTCCATGGCCTCTTCGGCGGTCGGTTCCGGCGCCTCGTCCGGGCTTTCCTCCCCGGGCGGCAGGTCGTCTTCTTCCGGTTCGTCGTCCGCCAGGGCCGCTTCCATGGCCTCGTCCGAGGGGTCCTCGGAAGCCGTTTCGCTCACGGGAGCGGTCTCTTCCGCTTCCGCCACCGCGACGTCCGTTGCTCCCTTGTCTTCTTCGGTTTCAGTTTCTTCGGTTTTGATGGTGTCTTCCATAAATAAAAATGTATCCCCCTTAGCCTTTTTTTTATGCGCTTACATCGGTAAGGCATGTATAAACCCTATAAATATACCAATCCCCGAAAAAAGATCAACCCTTTTTTTCAGGATGATGGACCGGCCGGCTTTGAAAGGCCTTTGATCAGTGAAAAAGGCCGGTTAGCAGCGGGCGAGAATGGCCGTGACGACCCCGTCGATGTCCATGTCGGTGGTGTCGATGCGGATGGCGTCCGGGGCCGGCTTCAGCGGGGCCAGCGCCCGGGTGCTGTCGTCTTCGTCCCGCCGCCGGATGGCTTCCCGGACCGTTTCCAGGGTCTCGTTCGGATCGGCGGCGAGTTCCGCGTGGCGCCGGCGGGCCCGGGCATCGGGATCGGCTTCCAGGAAGAACTTCCGGTCCGCCTCGGGAAAGACCACGGTTCCCATGTCCCGCCCTTCGAAGACGGCGTTCTTCTCCCGTCCCAGTTCCCGCTGGACCGCCAGGAGATACGACCGGACGGCGGGCCGGGCCGAGACGGCCGAGGCCATCCGGGTGATCTCCGGGGTCCGGAGCCGGTCCGTGACGTCGTCGCCGTTGGCCAGGAAGCGCGTGCCGGTATCAGTTCGGACCACTTCGATGGCCAGGCCGTCGCAGATCCCGGCCAAACCGGCGTCGTCATCGGGCTCGATTCCGGCGGCTTGCGCTGTCAGGGCCACGGTCCGGTAGAGAGCGCCGGTATCGACATACCGATACCCGAGCCGCTCCGCCACCCGTCGGCTCACGGTGGTCTTGCCGGCCCCGGCCGGGCCGTCGATGGTGATGAGCAGGCCTGTCATCCAAGTACCTTTTTTAATGCGCCGAGGAACTTGGCGTTCTCCGCCGGGGTTCCGGCGGTGACGCGGATATGGCCGGGGTAGCCGTAAGAGGTGAGGGACCGGACCACGACCCCCTCCCGGAGCAGGGCTTCGAACAGGGCGTCGGCGGCCATGGGGACCTTGACGAAAAGGAAATTGGCCTGGCTGTGGAGATAGTCGAGGCCCATCCCGGCGAGGGCCTGACCGATCCGATCGAGACCGTCGTGGACGGTCCGGAGGGTTTTCCCCAGGAAATCCGCGTCGTCCAGGGCCGCCGCCGCGCCCAGTTGGGCGGGGATGCTGGTGTTGAAGGGGGGGCGGATCCGGTTGAGGAGTTCGGCCATGTCCGGCGGCATGACCCCGTACCCGATGCGGAGGCCGGCCAGCCCGTATGCCTTGGAAAAAGTGCGGAGCACGGCCACGTTTTTTCCCCGGTCCAGATAATGGAGGCCGTTGACCGCCGAGGGGTCCCGGGCGAATTCGATGTAGGCTTCGTCCACCACCACCACTACGTCCTCGGGGACCGTATCGAGAAACGGTTCGAAGGACGACCGCGAGAGAGCTATCCCCGTGGGGTTGTTGGGGCTGGTGAGAAAGATCATCCGGGTCCGGGGGGTGATCCGGTTAAGGATCGCCGCGGGATCGATGGCGTAATCCTTGAGAGGAACCGGAACGGGCAGTGCCCCGTCGCAGTTGATCATGATGTCGTACATGAGAAAAGCCGGTTCCGGCAGGATCGCCTCGTCGCCGGGTCCTAAAAAGACCCGGGTGAGCATGGAGATCACCTCGTCGGACCCGTTGCCCAGCACGATGCGGTCCGCCGGGACCCCGAGATGGGCCGACAACTTTTCCGTCAGCAGGGGCGCCGCGCCCTCGGGGTAGCGGTGGAGCCGGTTCAGGCCGTCCCGGATGGCCGCCGTCGCCTTGGGGGAGGGGCCCAGGGGGTTTTCGTTGGAGGCCAGTTTGACGGCGTCGGCGATGCCGTATTCCCGGGCCACCTCCTCCAGGGGCTTGCCGGGGACGTAGGGATGGATGCGGGCGAAGGCCTCCGGGGCTTTGAGACGCAGGGCGGTCATGGTTTTATTTCTTTTCAGCCTCGGCCCGCCCCGCATCCAGGGCTTTCATTTCCAGGGGGATCAGCTTTGCCTTTTGGGCGAATTCTTCTTTGACCGCTTCCCGGATCCGTTCGAAATCGACGATGCCGCTCCGGGCCGCGAAGGCGCCCAGGGCCACGATGTTGGCGGCCCGGACGCTGCCCAGCTCCTTGGCCAGGTCGGTCACGGGCGCGGCCAGTTCGTCCACGTCGGCGCGGCCCGACCGGTCGGGGCAGAGCGAACTGTTGATCAGGATCACCCCGCCGGGTTTGACGGCGTCGGCGAATTTCTCCAGGGAGGGGCGGTTCATGGCCACCAGATGGCGGGGGCTCTTGATGATGGGCGAACCGATGGGCCGGTCGCTGACCACCACCTGGCAGTAGGCGGTGCCGCCCCGCATCTCCGGACCGTAGGAGGGAATCCAGGCCACCTCCTGTCCCGCCTCCATGGCCGCGTGGGCGAGGATCTTGCCGATCATCAGGATGCCCTGGCCGCCGAACCCGGCGAACATCACTTCATGTTGCATTTATGCCTCCTGTTCCGGGGACTTGTATTCGCCCAGTTTGTAGTAGGCGAGCAGGGTCTCTTCGGACCATTTCACCGCCTCCAGCGGGGTCATGCCCCAGTTGGTGGGGCAGGTGGAGACCACCTCCACGAAGCTGAAGCATTTGCCGGCGACCTGGTATTCGAAGGCCCGTTTGATGGCCTTTTTGGCCCGGGTGATGTAGCGGGGCTTGATGACCGTCTGGCGGGTCACGTAGCCGGGGGTCTGGAGGGTGGCCAGCAGCTCGGCCATCTGGATGGGCATGCCCGCCTCTTCCACGTTGCGTCCCGCGGGGGAGGTGGTGGTCCGCTGGCCCGGCATGGTGGTGGGGGCCATCTGGCCGCCGGTCATGCCGTAGACGGCGTTGTTGACGAAGATGGTGGTGAACTTTTCGCCGCGGTTGGCCGCGTGGATGATTTCCCCCATGCCGATGCTGGCCAGGTCCCCGTCCCCCTGGTAGGTGAAGACCATCAGGTCGGGCCGTACCCGCTTGATGCCCGTGGCCATGGCCGGGGCCCGGCCGTGGGCCGCTTCCTGGAAGTCGAAGGTAAAGTAGTTGTAGGCGAGCACGGCGCACCCGACCGGCGCGATGCCGACCGTCCGGCCGCGGATGCCCAGTTCGTCGATCACCTCGGCCACCAGCCGGTGGATGACGCCGTGGGTGCATCCCGGACAATAATGGGTATGGGTGTCGGCAAGGGCCTCGGGCTTGGTAAAGGCTTTTCCCATTAGATCCCCTCCTTGATGACTTGCATGATTTCCTCGGGCGTCGGCACCTCGCCGCCGCATTTGCCGTACCATCCCACCGGGCGCTGGCCCTGGACGCACCGTTCCACGTCCTCGACCATCTGACCCATGCTCATTTCGATGCTCACCACCGCTTTGCAGCCCGGTTTGACCGCCGCCTCGCGGATGGCCGCGTCCGGGAAGGGGAAAAGGGTCTGGGGCCGGATCATGCCCACTTCGACGCCCTCTTCCTTGAGGTTGTCGATGGCGGTCTTGCAGACCCGGCTCATGGTGCCGTAGGAGACGATGAGGGAGACGTAGTCGCCGTCGGTGTTGTAGGCCTCGTACCGGATCTCCTCCTGTTTCATCCGATCGTATTTGGATTTAAGGAGGAGGTTGTGGTCGTTGAGCTGCTCCGGATCAAGGTAGAGGGATTTGACCAGATTCCGGGCGCCGCTCTTCCGGTGTTCCATGCCGTTGGTGGCCCAGTCGTCCTTGTTGGTGGGTTCGGTGGCCAGGTCGTCCGGGAATTGCACCGGCTCCATCATCTGACCGATGAGGCCGTCGCCCAGGATCATGATCGGCCCTCGGTATTTTTCGGCCAGGGGAAAGGCGACCATCACCATCTCCACGGCCTCCTGGACCGACGCGGGCGCCATGACCAGCATCCGGTAATCGCCGTGGCCGCCGCCCTTGACGGACTGGAAATAGTCCCCCTGGGAGGGCAGGATGCCCCCCAGTCCCGGACCGCCCCGGATGATGTTGACGAAGACGCAGGGGCACTGGGCCCCGGCGATGTAGGAGATGGCCTCGCTCATGAGGCTGACCCCCGGGCTGGATGAGGTGGTGAAGACCCGGGCCCCGGCGGCCGATGCGCCGAAAAGCATGTAGCCCACCGCCACTTCGCTTTCCCCCTGGACGAAGACGCCGCCCACTTCGGGCATCCGCTTGGCCAGGTATTCGGCCACTTCGGACTGGGGCGTGATGGGGTAGGCGAAGTAATTGAGGCACCCCGCGCGGATGGCGGCTTCGCCGATCGCCTCGTTTCCCTTCATTAAAACCTTTTTGCCCATGATTTCCTCCGTATGGCGTCAGCTGGCCGGCGCTTCTTCGTCTTCGGTGATGGAAATGGCCACGTCCGGACACATGATGCAGCAGGTGGTGCAGTGGATGCAATCCTCCGGCCGGGCCTGGTAAACGGGGAAATACCCCTTGGCGTTGACCTTGCCGGAGATCTCCAGAACTTTTTTGGGACACACGGTGACGCAGAGTCCGCAGCCTTTGCAGCGGTCTTCGTCGATCGTGTAGCAGTAGGTTGCCATGTCTATTCGCTCCTTAAAGGTTTAAATGTCGGATGCGGACCGTCGCCACGGCGGTACCAGCTGGCGATGGATGGGGAGCGCCGGGCAAGCGAACCGGTCCGCGTCGAGCCGGGGGAGAAGGTCCGCGGCGGCGGTGACGAAGGCCAGCGGCAGGCCGCTTTCCCCGGAGAGGCGTTTCACGAAATCGTATCCTTCATCAATGTCCGATGGCGAGGTTTCGTCAATCAGGTTGGCGTTGCCCACCAGGCCGGTGACGGTCAGTTTCGACGCGGCCTCGATCTCCCGCCGGATCTTCAGGCATCCGTCGATGGTGTCGGTGAAAGGCCGGAAGGGGTTGATCACCTGGAGAGTATGGACGGTCCGGCCCTTGAGATGGTCGGCCAGGGCCGCCAGCACCGTGGCCCCCACATCGTCGCCGCCGGCATCGAGGATGGCCAGCTCGCCGGGCCGACGGATCATGCCGGCGATCTCCGGGGCCAGGATGGGCAGGTCGGCATGGAGATACTGTTTGGGCGGCAGCACCAGATCGATGCCGCGATCCTTCAGGATTTGCCGGGCCTCGCGGGTCCGGAAATAGGGGTTGACCAGATCCAGGTCCCCGACCCGGACCGCCATCCCCGCCTTTTTCTGAAAAATGGCGAGGTTGATGGCCACCTCGGTCTTGCCGCTCCCGTAGTTGCCGACGATGACCACGATGCCGTTGAGATCGATTGTGCGACCGGATGCTGCGCCCATTGAGATCCATCCATAAAAAAGCGTGGACCCGGCATCGCCGCGGTCAACGCGCGAAATTAAGTACAAATTCGTTTTGTAGATTCTCGGGGGCGGGATGTCAAGGATTTTTAGGGGGGACGTTCGGGGGGGCGCTTCGCGGTATCCGCTTGAGGATTGCCTGGATTTCGCGCATTCCGGATTTCAGATTGGAATGCGTTTGGGGAAAGCCGGGCATGATCCCCACGCAACATTCGCCACCTTGACGTTTTTCGCGGTGAGCACGCTGCATTCCGCGAAGGCGTCGCCTTCTGCCCATAAGTCCCTTGAGTTTAGGGTAGATCCACAAGCGACGGATCCTGAATGACTTGAGCCCATTCCATTGGAAGTTTCCTGTTATTGAAGTTCCAGTATCCCGTTGATGAACTCAAGCCTCAACTGGCTGGATAAAAACCAGCAAATCATTTACTCCGCCATTTACTCCGCCACCATCAGGGAGCCCTATGGGAAAAAGAGCGACCTTGAAAGAATCGCCGAAAGTTTCAAACCGGGGCTCCGGAGCGCCTGCGTCATTCATTGTCTCCCGGACCCGTTTGATGCCGCAGATTTTCGCAGATTCAACCGATTCCGCTTCCTGAATTCCATTGCTTCCCGGCTCAACTCTTCAACGGTTTTATCTTTCCAGAGTTCTCGTTGCCATTTCGTGTAATCAAAAGGCTCTCTCTGGATCAACGCTACGAATCTCTCATCCTCTATTTTGCCTAAATGCTCGGTTAAAATTTGAACCCCTTTTATTTTAATTTCCGTATCTGTGATCATTCTTCAAATTTCCTTATAAATTCTATAGGATCGGAAATTGTGATTTCTTCGATCAAATCGGACTTGTTCAATATTTTATCATCCGTGGTTAAAAAATAATCACAATTCGCATAAATCGCGCATGAAATGTGAATTGAATCAAATATATTCCTGAATTCGCGTCTTTGCTTCCGTTTCCAGTTTTATTCTGAGCTGCGACTGATTGTCGAATGGTCGATTAAAACAGCAATTATCTAAATACACTTTCATCATCTTGGCCAATTTACTCTGCTTGCCCGCGGCATCCGGGACATCAGGATTCTCTAATATTCAGACAGCCTGGACTGTGATCCGCATGACTAAAATAACACCCATGATTGCCGACCCGCCATCATGTCCATCATAAAAATCATACGGAAATCACAGTTCAAAAAATGAATAATATTCAGTAAAACAAAAAATTTTTCTAGCGGGCGCTGCGCGCCCGCCAAACCCTCCCGCTTTGAAGTTGCCGCCGACCGCTCCGTCTCCGCGCTGTCTCGCTCCGTCCCTCCGCGAGCCCGCGCTCCGACTGCGCGGTCCGCGGCAACTTCCGCCTTGATCTTGTTTGATGGCCTGAGCCCAACGATCTCACCGTGCCGGGGTGAAGGCCAACCGGAAGCCCCATATGTAGGTACCGTGTGAAGGAAAAGTACTGGTCCTGTAAGCGGATCGGCAAGCCTGTTTTAAAGATGCCCATCCGCCCCCGCGTAGAACCCGGCTTGTGCCATTACTAGGGCCAACAGGATCAACGCTGGCATTTGTTGAATAAGCACCATACCAGTCCTGGCACCATTCATAGATATTGCCAGACATGTCATAGAGCCCCCAATTGTTCGGCTGCTTTTGAGCAACGGGATGGATTATGCCGTCACCATCATAATCGTCATTGCCACAGTACCAGCCGATTTGGTCAAGATTTGGATCAACGGGCGTGCATTCTGATTCTGTGCGGCTAATATCGCCACTGTAAAAAGCCGTCGTCGTCCCCGCCCTTGCCGCGTACTCCCACTCCGCTTCGGTCGGAAGACGATAGTTTTGATTACTACTGTCGTTCAGCTTTGCGATAAAGTCCTGGATATCATTCCAGGAAACCGTTTCCACCGGACAATTCCCCCCGCATTCATCAAAATAAGACGGATTGCTCCCCAT
>CAZZBE010000077.1:0-17937 GCA_964652715.1 uncultured Desulfobacteraceae bacterium | reverse complement strand
TATTGTTTCAGTAGGGCATCCGCCTGTTCCTGGGCGGCGGAAAGGGCTTCTTTCGGGGTTTTGGAACCGGTCAGGGCGGCCTGGATCGCGTCATCCAACGCTTTTCTGATCCGTCCGGTCTGGTAGGTGGACAGCTCCGCCGTGGCATATTCCAGCTGATCCCGGGCAACCGCGGCATAGGGGAATTCCTCCACATACTTCATGAGTTTGTCGGTTTTGTACGCCGCCGGGCTGACGCCCATGTAGCCGGTTTTCATGGACCATTCGGCGGACCGTTCCGGGCTGGTCATGAACTTGACCAGGCGCATGGCCGCCTTCCGCTCTTCAGGAGTGGTTTTCTTGAAGATATAAAAGTTGCCGCCCCCCGTGGGGGTGCCCCGGCGTTCCTTGGCCGGCAGCATGGCCACGCCGAAATCGAAAGCGGCATTCTCCTTGACGGCGGTCAGGTTGCCGGTGGAATGCCACATGACGGCGGTTTTGCCTTCCAGGAAATTCTGGCGCAACGTGCCCCATTCAATGGTCCCTTTGGGCATGACGCCGTGTTTGTCGCCCAGGTCCTTCCAGAACCCGAGGGCTTCGACCACCGCGGGGGCATCGAAATAGGTGGTGTCGCCGTCGCCGTTCATCAATACCTGGTCGTTCTGCATGGCGAGGGCCCCGAACATCCAATAGGGGTATCCGGTGGAGGGAATCATGACCCCCCACTGGGACCCGTCGGCTTTGGTCAGTTTTTTGCCCGCGCCGACCATCTCGTCCCAGGTGGCCGGCGGCTGATCCGGGTCCAGTCCGGCTTCTTTGAACAGATCTTTGTTGTAATACATGACAATGGTGGACCGCTGGAACGGGATTCCCCAGGTTTTGCCGGCGGTGCGGCCGTTTTCCATGAGGGCGGGATAGAAGGAATCGAGCCAGGCCTTTTCCTCCGGGGTTTCCACCACATCGTCGAACGCCACGATGGCGTCCTGCTCGATGAGTTCGTAGATGTCGATGGAGAACATCACCGACAACTGGGCGGGCTGGCCGCTCTTGAGGGCCGCCAGCGCCTTGATCCGGGCATCGTTGTAATTGCCGGCATAAATGGCGTTCACCTGGATATCCGGATTTTCCTTCATGAAGTCCGCCACAATGCCGTCGACGATTTTGGTAAGGGGGCCGCCCACGGCCACCGGGTAATACATGGTGAGTTCCGCGGCCAAAGCCGTTGCCGTACCTGCCATGAAAATAAAGGCGGATGCCATCAAGCCAATGCATTTGCGTCTGATTCCTCTAAACATGCGGTTTCTCCTTATTGGGGGGTTGGTTCCTTTATATTGAATGTCCGCCCGTTCTCATCGAACCGGCGGACATGGGTCTCATACCAGCTCACCTTCACCGGATCTCCCGGCCGCCAGGCCTTTTGCCCGTTCGTTTTCGCAAACACCACCTGCCCGATAACGTCGATTCTGAGGACCATTTCAGACCCGAGGTAGTCGGCGGCCAGCACCTTTCCGGGGATGCCGTTGCCGCCAACCAGAACATGTTCGGGCCGGATGCCCAGGGTCATGTCGCCGCCGGGCCGCGGGTCAGGCCTTCCATCCTCTTTATCCGCAAACGCCGCGGTCGCTTGGGCCGGGTCCAGGGTCAGCAGGTTCATGGGCGGGGAGCCCATGAACCGGGCGGCAAACGCGGTCCCTGGATGGTCATACAGATCCCTGGGCCGGCCGACCTGTTCGATCCGGCCGTCGTTGAGCAGGATCACCTGGTCCGCCATGGTCATGGCCTCTATCTGATCATGGGTGACATACAGCATGGTCAGGCCGAGAGTTTTCTGAAGGGTCCTGATTTCATCCCGCATTTCCGCCCGGAGTTTGGCGTCGAGGTTGGAAAGGGGTTCATCCATGAGGCAGACGTTTCTGCGGGATACAATGGACCGGGCCAGGGCGACCCTCTGGCGCTGGCCGCCGGAAAGCTGGGCCGGCCGCCGGTCCAGGAGGCTTTGGAGCCCCACCATGGCCGCCGCTTCTCCGAGCCTTTTTTCCTGTTCTTCCCGTGACGCCTTCCGGACTTTCAGGCCGAAAAGGATATTTTCCCGGACATTGAGATGGGGAAACAGGGCATAGGACTGGAACACCATGGACACGCCCCTCCGGGCCGGATCCGTATGAGTCGCATCCCTGCCGCCGATGGATATGGATCCGGCGGTGACGTCCTCCAGGCCGGCAATGAGACGCAGGATGGTGGATTTTCCGCAGCCGGAGGGTCCCAGAAGCACGGTCAGGCTGCCGCCGGAAACGGTGAAGGAGACCCGGTCTACCGCCGTCACGGAACCCCATCGCTTGGTCAGCCGGTCAATATAAAGATCGCTCATGACGCCCTACCAGGAACACCTTGCGGCTGTTTTCAAGAATCGCCATAGGCGTTGAAAAGGGTTTCCGTTCCCACTCCGGCGACACCCCGGTCCTCGTTCCGGACCCGGCCGCCGGCCACGGTGACTTCAAACCAATGCCAAGGATGCGTCGTTGGGCTTTCTTTTACAAACTGAATGTTAGAATTTGATTAGAATTCTATTTCTTTTTGAATAATTTTCGGATGGAAAAAAATGTTCATTTGAAAACAAGTGGTCGGGAATGAATTCCCTCGCGGCCGGCTCCCCTTCATCGCCTCAGTTCGATGAACTTCAACGATGCCCCGATCAACGCCGCCTGCTCCTTGCTCATCTCGCCCAGGCTGCCGCGGCGTTCCGCCATGCGCCGGAATCGGGTGAAGTCCGTCGGCAACGCTTCGGTATCCACAAGGTAGGCCGTCTTTCGGATGATGTCCGTTACATCCGCCGGATATTTGATTCGACCTTTTATCTTCGCGAAATACTCCACCTTCATCCGGCCCCTGTCCCGGTCAAACGACAAATCCGTCACGCGGTGTACCGCCAGAATCACATAGTCGCCAAGGGCCCGCCAGAAAATCTCGTCGTGATATTTCCACAGCGGCAAAGAAAATCTCAATAACGCCGGCCGTTTTTTTCCGTTTTGCGGAATATGCCGGTACAGATCCACCGGAAAATGTTCGATCGCCTTTTCATCTACTTTTTCAAGCATTTCAAATAACGTCAGCCGCTGCTGCTTCCGGTACCGTTTGTCGATCTGCTCCAGCAGGCTGCCCTGCCCAACGCCGGCTTGAACCTTTTCGATGGCCAAATTAAGCGAATCTGTCATCCTGTATTCCCTCGCTATCTGGTGAATAGACTCATGATGATGATATCAAATATTTCATGATGGGCGCAACGTACGGTTTTTGTTGAGACGGCGCTCCAAGCGCTGGCAACCCGCCCTGGTATTTTTGGGCGGCCGCAGAAGATCGAAATCACCGTTGACATGTAACCAATAAAAGGTTACATCATACCCCATCGGGCTGGCATAGGGAAATGCCGGCATACCCCCTGGCGATCATTGAAGGTGGATGGTGGGCTGGCGAGTTTTTTATCGAAAAAAAGTTCAAAAGAACGTCATGAAAATGCCGTTGAAAGAACAAAAGCGGTTTGCAAACCTCGTCGAAGACCTGGAACGCAAAGGCCCGATTCGTTCGGAATGGCGGAATTTCAGTCAGCTCGGCAAGAATGAGTATCACTGCCACTTATCGTATTCATGGGTGACGTGTTGGTTACGAAGGGGTGGATGTCATCGAAAACGAGGAAGACGAACTGGTGGAAATCACCAAAAGCGACTGGTATCGCGACATTCGGCGGCACATTTCGCCCGGGGAAAACATGCGCATCTATCGCGAGCTGCACGGCCTTTCCCAGGAGAACCTGGGCCGGAAACTGGGTCGTTTCACCCGCCAGAACGTCTCCAGCATGGAGCGGGGTCACCGCGCCATCAGTAAACCGGTTGCGAAAAAACTCGCCGAGGTGTTCGACGTCTCCGTGGAAAAATTTCTTTAGGGCGATTCCTCCCCTCATCCCGCCAACGCGTCCTTCTTGTCCACCCGCTCCCACGGCAATTCCATATCCTCCCGCCCGAAATGGCCGTAGGCGGCCAGGCGCTGGTAGAATTTGCCCTGGTGTTTCTGGGGCAGCCGCCGGAGGTCGAAATCCCGCAGGATGCCGGCGAGGCGGAAATCGAAATGGGCTTTGACCAGGTCGGTGATCTCGGCGTCCGGGCGCGCGCCGGTGCCGAAGGTCTCCACCTCCAGGCTGGCGGGCCGGGCGAGGCCGATGGAGTAGCTGACCAGCACCTCGCATTTGGACGCCATGCCCGAGGCCACCACGTTTTTGGCGGCGTACCGGGCCGCGTAGGCGCCGATGCGGTCGATGCGGAGCGGATCCTTGCCGCTCAAGCCCTTGCCGCTGTTGCGGTGGTATTCGCCGTAGCTGTCCAGGGCGGTCTTGCGGCCGGTGAGGCCGGAGTGGTGGGACGGCCCGCCCAGGTACCGGCCGTTGGGGTTGACGAAGATCCGGGTGTCGGCGTCGGGCTTCACTTCGGCGCCCGCAAAGACCGGGTCCACCACGGCGTCCCGGATGTCCCGGAGGAGCAGGTCGGGGTCCCCCATGTCGTCCTCGTGGTCGGTGATCACGGCGAGGTTGTGGATGCGGAAGGGCCGCCGCTCGCGGTATTCCACGCCCACCTGGACCTTGCCGTCGGGATAAAGGTAGGGCAGTTCTTTTTCCCGGCGGACCGCCGCCAGCCGGGCCGCCAGCCGGTGGGCCAGGTAGATGGGCATGGGCATCAGGGGCGGGGTTTCGTCGCAGGCGTAGCCGAAGACGGTGGCCTGCTCCTTGACGGCCAGGGCCTCGATGTCGTCGTCGCTCATGCCGCGTTCGTCGAAATCGTAGCGGTCATCCTGCTGGTACTCCAGGGACGACGTGAGGATGGAGCACGTCGACGCGTTGAACTCCTTCCGGTCGTACCCGATCCCCCGGATCACCTTCCGGGCCGTCTCGGACAGGTCCACCACCGCCCCGGACTGGTACCGCGCCGCGATGAAGAGGATCGACCGGGAGACGGCGCTCTGGACCCGGACCCGGCTGTTGGGGTCCTGGATGAGAAAATTGTCGACCACCGCGTCGCTGATCTGGTCGCAGAGCTTGTCGGGGTGGCCGTCCGTCAACGATTCCGTGATCACGATGTAGTTTTTTCTCATGCCGGCGCCGGCAGCAGAAGCGTGCCGTCTCTCCTTTCTTCCCCTTTGGGGGCGGATGGTTTGGCGGCTTCATTGATGAGGAAGGGGGCGACAGCCGTGCCCCCGGCCACCAGGATGTCCGGCAGGGACGGCGCCGCGAGCCCCAGCAGGTTTCTCAGGCCGGGGACGAAAAAGGTCAGCCCCTGGAGCGCCAGCGATCCCCCGATGGACGCCGTCAGCCAGGGATTGGACGGCCCCCGCCCGCCGCTGAAGACCGACCGGGTTTTGGACCGGCAGCTGAAGGCGTGGAGGAGCTGGCCGATGGTCAGGGACTGGAACGCCAGGGACCCGGCCCCGGCGCCGAACCCGTACCGGGCCAGGCCGTAGCCGTAGGCGGCCAGGGCGCCGGCGGTGATGGTGGACGATTCAAAGACCATCCGCTTGTATTCGTCCCTGGAAAACAGCGGCGCGTCCACCGCCCGGGGCGGGTGGGCCAGCACGTCCCCTTCGGGTTTTTCCATGGAAAGGGCCACCCCCGGCAGGATGTCGGAGATCATGTTGATCCAGAGCAGTTGCATGGTGTTCAGCGGAGAGCCCAGGCCGCCGGCGATGGCGCCGGCCATGATCAACACCTCCGACAGGTTGGTGGCCAGGAAGAAATGGACCGATTTCTTGATGTTGTCCCCGATGGTCCGGCCGTCCCGGATGGCGATGACGAGGGTCTCCAGGTCGTCTTTTTCGATGACCACGTCGGCCACGTCCCGGGCCACGTCGGTGCCGGAACGGCCCATGGCGATGCCGATGTCCGCGGCCTTGAGGGCCGGGCCGTCGTTGACCCCGTCGCCGGTCATGGCCACCACTTTTCCGCCGGACTGGAGGGCCCGGACGATCTTGAGCTTCTGGGCCGGGGTGATCCGGGAAAAGACGTGGACCCGGGAGGCCAGGGCCTCCATTTCGCCGTCGTCGATGTCGGGCTGCTGGGTAATGTCGAGGATTTCCAGGGACGCGTCGCGGCTCAACCCCACCTCCCGGGCCACGGCGTAGGCGGTCTGGGACTGGTCGCCGGTGATCATGACGGTGTCGATGCCCGCCCGGTGCAGCGTCTTGATGAGCCCCTTGACGCCGGGCCGGATGGGGTCGGCCATGCCGATAAGCCCCACCCAGGTCATCCCCTCTTCCGTCGCCGCGCCGTCCCCGTTGACGTTCTTGAAGGCCGCCCCCAGCACCCGCAGGGCCTGTCCGGCCATCCGGGCGTTTATGAGGTCGATTTCCATGCGGACGGCGTCGGTCAGGGGCCGGGCCTCGCCGTTTTCCATATACCGGTCGCACATCCCGAGCACGTCCGCCGGGCTCCCCTTGACGGCCAGAAACCGGACCCCCTCGGGCGCCTCGTGAACCGTGGACATGTAGAGCCGGTTTTCGGCCCGGTGCTTCACCTCCAGCAGCGGGTGGGATCGGCGCAGGGCCTTGACGTCGCACCCGGCCCGAACCGCCAGGTCGATGAGGGCGCATTCGGTGGGCGACCCCGCGGGCAGGTCGCGGCCGTCGGCGTCGGTCCCGTTCATCCGGGCTTCGTTGCACAGAACGCCAATGGCGATGAGCAGGGCCATCTCCCCGTCGGCCGCCATGCCCGGAACGTCGCCGTCGGGGACCGCCAGATCCGCGGCGCCGGCGGCGGCCCGCTTCACCGCCATCCGGTTCCGGGTGATGGTGCCGGTCTTGTCGAGGCACAGGCTCTGGATGGCGCCCAGGGTCTCCACCGCCTGGAGCCGCCGCACCAGCAGGTGGTGCCGCTCCATGGACCGGATGCCCAGGGTGAAGGTGACGGTGGCGGCCGTGGGCAATCCCTCGGGAACGGCGGCGGCGGCCATGGAGATGGCCATCTTGAGCATCTGGAGCGCGCCGTACCCCCGGAAGAGGCCCATGACAAAGACGAAGCCGCCCACGGCCCCCACAAAGAGAATGAGGTGGTCCCCCAGCTCCCGGAGCTGGCGCTGGATGGGGGTTTCGGGCGAGACGTTTTCGTCCAGCAGCATCTGGATATGCCCCATCTCGGTGTGCATGCCCGTGGCCACGGCCACGGCCAGCCCTTCCCCGCCGGTGACCAGGGTGCCCATGTAGGCCATGTTGGACCGCTCGGCCAGGGCCGCGGTCGCGCCCGTCAGCCGTTCGTGGGATTTGTAGACCGGCATGGATTCGCCGGTGAGGGTCGATTCGTCGATGCTGAGCCGGGAGGCGGTCAGCACCCGGCAGTCGGCGGCCACGTAGGCGCCGGGTCTGAGGACCAGCAGGTCCCCCGGCACGATCTCCTCCACGGAGACCTCAACGGGCCGGCCGTTCCGGATGACCGTCACCGCCGGGTAGACGATCCGCTTGAGGGCGCTGATGGTCGCCTCGGCCTGGCTTTCCATGACGTAGCCGATGGCGGCGTTGGCCGCGACCACGCCCATGATCAGGACGGCGTCCAGGACCCCGCCCGTGACCACCGACAGGCCGGCGGCGGCCCCCAGCAGGTAGACCGGCAGGGAGTTGAGCTGGTCGAAGAAGATGGCCCACCCCGACCGGGGCGCCGCCGACGGCAACGTGTTGGGGCCGTATTTGAGCCGCCGCGCCCGGATCGCCTGGAGGGCGAGCCCGGCGTCGCGGTCGGTTTCCATCAGGTCCAGCACCGCGCCGGGGTCCATGCCGTGCCAGTCCCGGACCATCTGCTGGTCGTGGAACCGCAGCATCCGGCGGACATGGTCGGGAACCGGCGTCGATTCGTCGTCTGGGTCGGCCTCCGGCGGCGTCGCCTCGACCTCGGCGATCCTTTCCCGCCCTTCGGCGACGATTTCATGGATGCGCCGGGCCAGGGTCCGGGGCGTGTTGCCTGAATTGTACCGGACCAGGACCGTGCCGGTGGTCGTGTTGGCCGACGCCCCGAACACGTCGTTTTGCTGGGAGAGGCGGACTTCCAGGTAGGTCTTCAACAGGTCGGCGTCCCGGAGATCCGGGACCCGGAACCGGGTCCGGCCCCGGACCGCGTCGTGAACGGGGACGACCCCGTCCGTACCCGCTCTCGCAGCCGGAACGCCGGAAGGGCCGTCCGACGGCGGCGGCAGGGCGAGCGTTTCCGCCGGCGCCGATTCCAGGATGGAATGGACGACCTCGGCCATCTGTTCAGGGGAGTGGCCGTCGTTGTATTGGATCAGAACGGTGCCGGTTTGGGCGCTGGCCGACGCCCGCACCACGTCCGGCGTCCAGAGGAGACGCTCCTCCAGCAGGCGTTTGAGGGCGTCGTTGCCGTGGAGGCCCGACACCCGGTACCGGGCCCGTCCCGGAACTTGCGTATGGATGGGGGATACAAAGGGTTCGTACATGGCGTTCACCTGGCGGCGCCGGGGCCGTCCCTCTACATTTAAGGCGATTTCCGGGAGATATCGACCCGCCCCCGGCGAACGTTCCGGTTCGGCATTCCGCCTTCAGGCGGCGATCGGGAACGGGCGTCCGGCCGCCTGAAGGCGGAACTCCGAGCGGGTTACGACGGTTCGTTGGCCGGTGGTTTGTCCCGGTTCTTCAGGAGGATCTTCGAGATGCCGTAGGCGTACCAGAAGGCCGTGTACCAGGGGGGCGCGCTGAGCTTGCCCCGGATCAGCCGGAAAATCCCGAACCCCATCATCGCCAGAAAGGCGATCTCCGCCAGGTCGAGGCGGCCGGCGGTCCGGGTTTTCAATGCGGCGTTGGCGCCGGTGATGGGGGCCATGAAATTGTCCGACAGGGGTTTGGCCGGCGCCGGCGCTTCGGACACCACGAACAGGTCGTTTTCCTTGGCGTAGTCGGACAGATCGTCGAGATCGATCTTGCCGTCGGTGAGCAGGAGGCTCCCGGTTTCGGGGTTGGCCTGGATCTTTTTGAACTTTTTACAGGCGGGCAACTGCTTTTCCAGTTCGGCGAAATACGCCGGGTCGCCCATGCGATCCGGAATCTTGAGCCGGACCCGGCCGGGCAGTCTGTGCAGGATGTAGGCTTCCACCGTCATGGGTTCTTCTCCCCCTTAATAAATGCGCACCCCGGGTGCATGAAGCGCGGGACGTTTCCATCATAAAACGGCAAACGCCCCGCCTTCATGGAAAATCGGGCAATGGGTTGCGTGGTTCGGAAAGGGTCGGTCGTCGGGTTACGACTTTTTCTTGGGCGCCGCGCTTTTGCTTTTGGTCTCTTCTTCCAGTTCGGCCTTGGCTTCGGCCGCCATGTCGTCGATGCTTTCCTTGGCCTCGGCGGCGTACATCTTGCCGCGGCCGTAAGCCGCCATGCCGAGCTTCATCGCGCCCTTGGCCGCGGGCCGCAGGGCCCCGGCTACCGTGCCGAGGATGGCCGGCCCCATGAACAGGAGCGCCGCGCCGCCCAGAACAAATTTCCCTCCGTCTTCAAAGCTGAGAAGGTCTTCTAAATCCATCATGTCGTCCTCCCTTCGGTGATTGGGGTGAATGGAAACCCCGTCGCCGTCTGTCCGGGGCGGGCTTTCCGCTAAATACAATAAAACATGAAACGACCCAGGCGTTGCTTGCAGATTATCACCGGCGGTTTGGGCGTTTTTTGTTTCCGAAAGTCAGAATTGGTCGGATCCGGTTCGCGCTGAATCGCTCGCCGGCGGCAAAACAAGCCGCTGGCTTTGCACTGATCATACTATCTACCGATAATCGGCAATTTCTGTCAAGCATTTTTAACAAAAAACTAACAATTCGCTAATCAATTTCTAACAATAATTAGAAACGCTAAAATTATTATCAAATTATTAATTATTCTAAAAAAGCTTGTATCGGGGCGCAAGGGGGCGTCGCGCCTTGTCGGCGGGTCTGGAACTGGGGCCGGAGCGTCGGGGACCCCCCTGATGAGAAGATTGGACGCATGCCTGTTCGGAGGGGCGGTCGCCCATCCAAACAGGCGCTATCGGTCAGGCCGGCATCGGCGCATCACATTCGATCTTGGTGCGATCGGCCAGGGGGAGGGGGCGATAGGTCGCGCTTTCTTTGATTTCACGGAACAATTCGAAGACGTCGGGGGCGATGCCGCGGGGCCTGCAGCCGTAGCGCACGAAGCAGATGAAATGCTTCAGCAAGCCGGCGTATTCCCTGCCGCATTTTTCGCGGCGCTCCGGGGCCGCGGCCCGGCGATAGAGCGACCGCTCGGCGGAAACCGCCTCCTGTTCCGCCGCGTAGATCAGATCCAGCAGGTCTTTTCCATTCAGGGATCGAAGAAAGGTCTCAATGTTGCAATCGGACACGGTCATGTACCATCCTTCCGGTATCGGGTTATGGGACGGACGGTTGCGCGGGGCGCGGGAGAGGTGGTGTCGGTTCGTCGTCCCTTTTCGACCCGAATATATAGTTCAGGAGGCGACAGGCGTCAAGAGTGAACTCGGGCGCCCGATGGGACATTTCTTTCCGGGAAGGCGTGTAATGAGGGGGTAAAACTATTCCTGTCGGCCAGTTATTGGCGCAGGCCCCCGGCAAGGGCCAGCGCCGAATCCGTAAAGCGATGCCGGCGGATTTGTAAACCCCGGGGTCGGCAGCCTCAATCGGTCGGCGCCGTCTCCTGGTCATGACCGTTGTTTTTACCGGACAATGCCTTGACCCACAACAGCAGCCAAAAGGTCTCCAGGGACCCCGATGCCAGCGGCGAGGTCTTCTTCAGGTGGAGAAGAAATCCCAGTTGGGCCTGGTAGATCCGGCACATATAAGACGGCGTCATGGGGGCAAAGCGGAGGATCGAGGATAGAAATTCGGGGCCGCACATATCAGCGCAGACGTTGCGCCAGGCGCGGAGCGCGGATTCGGGAGACAGGTTGCCGGGGAAAAGGGTTGGCGGCGGCATGGCCCACAGGTCCCGGCGGCATTCCTCGCACAGACGGAGGCCATTCAACCGGTGTTTGACGGCCGTCTCTCCGGTTTCGTAACAAAGATCGCGGGTAAACGGCCGGGACGTTGGCGTTTCCGGCTGCGACCGGGTCTCTGCGACCGTTAACATTGGCGTCTGCCGCCGGCTCATCTCATGGGTTTCGTCGCTTTTCATGGTCGCCTCCCTATCCAAAAATAGCTTTGGGTTCGTATTTCTCGTCTTCAACTCTGGCAGAAAGATACGTTCAAAGTGTTACTCGACGATGAACTGCGTGTTAGAATTTTGTTAAACCGATGCCGGAGGCAGAAAAAGCCGGCGTCCTCATCAAATCCTAACAAAACCTTTTTATGGTCTCCATTGATGGGATTGACGAAACCACAAGGTAAGGACGTCCGATGAAAACCCTTCTTTTTTCCGTATTTTCCCTGGCGGTGCTGGCCGTGGCGGTGATTCTCCGGCTGCGGTCCGCCCGGGACCAGCATCCCAACGCCGAACTCATGATCGAGGCGGTGGAGAGCATCGACGACGAAGAAGACGCGGACATGGCGGACTACGACATGTCCATGTTCGTCAAAACATGAGGAGACGGCCATGGCAAGACGCATCCTGACCGCGGACGACTCGGCCAGCATCCGGGCGATGGTCCGGTTCTCCCTTGAAACCGAAGGCTGCGAGATCGCCGAAGCCCGGGACGGCGCCGAGGCCCTGGATCGCCTGGAGTTTGACGGCGCCGACATGCTGATCACCGACCTGGACATGCCCAGGCTCGACGGCTTCGAACTGGTCCGGAAGGTTCGGGCCATGCCCCAATACCGGCATCTGCCCATCCTCATCCTCACCACCGAGTCCAACGACGACTTCAAGACCATGGCCAAAGCCGCCGGCGCCACGGGGTGGATCACCAAGCCCTTCCGGCCGGATCAGTTGAGCAAGATGGTGGAATTGTTGCTGGCGTCCCTCCGAGGTTTTTAAAACCTCGGGGGGCTGCTCAAAAAGGAGGACGAACCATGACCGCTCGCGACCACCGGTTTCACCGGCTGGGATTTTTCATCATCACCCTGTTCCTGACGGCGGCGGCCTTCGGGGCGGCCTCCTCCATCGCCGGCGCCGCTGAATCCGACGCGATCATCCTGCGGCTCCACGGCTCCAACACCATCGGCGCCAAATGCGCGCCGGCCCTGGCGTCGGCGTTTTTAACGTCCAAGCTGCGGGCGGACCGGGTCGAGATCGCGCCGGGAAATCCCAACGAGGTCACCGTGCGGGGCATATTCCCGGAGGGGACCCTGGGCATCGAAATCCATGCCCATGGATCGTCCACGTCCTTTAAAAATCTGCGGGACGGCCGGTGCGACATCGGCATGGCGTCCCGGCGGATCAAACCCGAAGAGCGCGAATTCCTCGCCTATTTGGGGGACATGACCTCCTTTGCCTGCGAATACACCCTGGCCCTGGACGGCATCGCCGTCATCGTCAACCCCGCCAACCCCCTTGATGCGTTCGATGTCGGAACCATTTCAGACATGTTTTCGGGAAAGATCACGGATTGGTCCCAGGTCGGCGGACCCGCCGGCCCCATCTCCGTTTACGCCCGTGACGACAAATCCGGCACCTACGACACCTTCAAAAGCCTGGTGCTGGGGAAGCGGCCGTTGACCCCGGCCGCCCGGCGGTATGAGTCCAACACCGAACTTTCCAAGGCCGTCACGGCAGACCCCGGCGCCGTCGGGTTTACGGGCCTGCCCTACATCCTGAGATCGAAGGCCGTGGCCGTTACGGACGGAAACACCCGGCCGGTCCCGGCCAACCCCTTCACCGTCGCATCGGAGGATTATCCCCTGACCCGGCGGTTGCACCTGTACACCCCGGCGTTTCCGGACAACCTGTACACCCGGTTTTTCATCGATTTCGCCCTCTCCCCCGAGGGGCAGGCCATCGTCCGGCAGATCGAATTCGTCGATATGGACATCAAGACCTGGCCCCTGCGGATCGAACCGGATCGACAGACGCAGAATGACAACGTATTTCAGCAGTATCGACAAGCGGTAACGAACGCGGAGCGGGTGTCCATGAACTTTCGCTTCCAGGAAGGAAAAACCGAGATCGACAACCGGTCCATACGGGATGTGCAGCGGCTGGCAATGTTTCTAAAAAAGCCGGAGAACCGCGGGAAAACCGTCATCCTGGCGGGGTTTGCCGACAGCGTCGGCGATTACGGCGTCAATTACCGGATCGCCCTGGAGCGGGCCCGAAAGGCCGCCCGGGAATTGACCCTGCGCCGGGTCGAAAACGAGATCGTCGCCGTTTCCGCCGGAGAGGAGGCGCCGGTGGCGTCTAATTCGACGGAAAACGGGCGGCGGAAAAACCGGCGGGTGGAGATCTGGATCCGGTAAGTCCTCGGATTACCCCTCGGCGTCCATACAGCACCGGAACCCGATGGTGACGGCGCCGGCGCCGTTGTCGTCGGCCCGGCGCACTTTCAGGATGGCGTCGGCGGAGACGTTTTCGAACAGGTTGAGACACCAGTTGCCGCCGATGTATGCCGGGTCGGCGGCGCCGTCCAGGGCGACCCATTCGCTGACATTGCCGGTCATGTGGCAAAGGCCGTTGGGGTGCGCTTCGCTTTCTTCATCGACGCCGTAGGGAATGTCGGTGGCGCCGAAATGGAGCACGCCCTCGTCCACGGCGGGGGACGGCCCCAGGGCCGTCCGCCATTCCGCCGGGGTGCAGAGGCGCTTGCCGGTTTTGGCGGCATAGGCCCGGGCGTCGGCGTGGGAGATGTTCACGGCGGGCATGTCGCCGGTGAAAGCGGCTTTGGGGGGCGTATAATCGGGAAAAACCTGCGCGTAGTCGCGGATGCTCACCTCGGTGCGGTCGATGTAAAAGCGCCCGATGCGAACCATGCCCGACGGCCGGGGGATCGGACCCGGCGCCCTTGTATTCGTCACGGACGCCAGCGTTTCGGCCCCGGGCGTCGGATCGGCGGGCGGCTCAACCGCGATAGGGGCCGAAACGACCGGCAAAGCCGGCGATGTCGGCCCGGCATCGCCGGAATTGCGGTTGAACGCCATGGGGGCGGCCAATACGGCGGCGGACACCCCGGCGAGGGCCGCGACGGACCAGGCGAGCCGTCTCGAAAACCGGCGCCGGGGCGGGCTGGCGGCCGCGACCGCCGATTCGCCCTCCCCCTTCGCGGCTTCCCCAGCCGGATCCGGATTCTGGACCGACAGCCAGTGCCGGAACAGGTCGGCTTTAAACCGAATGCCGTCCCCCTGCCGCATGGTCTCCAAAAGGAGCATGTCCCGCCTGAGAAACCCCACGGCGTGCCGGACGTCGGTCTCCGTCATGCCGGGCCATGCCCGGTTCACGGCGTCCAGGAGCTGCCGTTCCGGTGCAAACGCCGATTCGTCGGCCAGGAGGTCCGCCAAGGTGACGGCCGCGCGGCGGGCGCCGTCGGGCAGGTCGTCCCAGAGATCCGGCAAAGATTCCTTTTCCGCCCGAACCATCTCCGACAGGACCGCGCCCAGATCCCGGGGCGCGACGACGTCGGCCCGCCGGTCCCGGGCCCGGTCGACGACGGCCTTGCAGATCCCGCGAATGAGATCCGGGTGGCCGCCGGACAGGCGATGGACCTTCAGGATCGTCCGGGCGTCCTCGAACCGGAGCCGGCCTTTCAGGGGCTTGGCGATCATGTCGTAGGTGTCTTTTTCCGACAGGGGCGGCAGCCGGAAATGAACGGGGGAAAAGACCGTTTCCAGGGGACGGCGGAGGCGGCCGCGGCCCGACAGAATGAGGCGCGCCGGCGGTCGGCAGAGGTCTTCGAGATGGGACAACCCCGACCGGTCGAGCCGCCCGAAGGCCTCGGCGGCCCGAAGCTCGTGGACGTTGTCCAGCCAGATGAAAAGCGGGTTCGGTTCGGCGATCTCGGCCGTCAGGGCGTCGACATCGGTTTGGGAGGTCAGTCGGGAGACGATGGAGCGGCAGTCGATGCGGACCGCGGCGCCCTCGGCCATGGGGTCCTGTTTCATGGCCCATCGCACAAAGGCGGTCTTGCCGATGCCCCGGGGTCCTCTCACGTAGACCGGCTTCGGGTCGTCGCCAAAAAGAAAGGTCCGAAGCTGGTTCAGTTCCCGCTTCCGTCCGAAAAACATCCCCCGGACACGGGCCGGATCTGAATGCGCATAGGGATTGATCCGGTGGACCGTTTCCCTGCCCGGGGCTGCCTGGTCGGGTTCCATGGCGTCTACCTCGCGGCCGTCGCCGCCGCGGGCCGGACCCTGTTGACGCCGATGAAGATCAGGTAGCGCCAGAGCCCGAAGTATCCGCAGCGGATAATGAAGGTTTCCGTTTCGAAGGCTGACTGAAGCGCCGGCAGCAGATGGCCCTTCATGCGCACATGGTTCATGCCCATCCAGGATCTGAACCCGGAAAGGGGGGAATCGTGGAAATCGACCACCCCGATCCGGCCGCCCGGGCGCAGGTCTTCCCTGGCCGCCGCCAGGGCCGTTTCCCACCCCGGATTCATCATGGAGAGGGAATAAGAAAAGAGGACCAGATCGAAGGTTCCGGGCGCCGTCGGTCCGTCGTAGGCCCGGTGGACGAAATCGATCCGATCGGCCGCGGCATGGGCCTTGTCCTGGGCCTTCCGGAGCATGTCCGGCGAGAGATCCAGGCCGGTGATGCGGGCCGTTGGAAAAGTTTTGGCCAGTTTCACCAGGTTTTTTCCGGTGCCGCACCCCACCTCGAGGATCCGGCGGGGCGCCGTCAGCCGGGACAGCAGGTCGATGATCCCGGTCCGCCCGAAAAGGAAGGACCAGCGGGTCAGATCGTAGATGCCGGCGTGAAGCCGGTAGTAGGCTTCCAGGGTTTCGCTCATACCACCTCCGCGAAATGAAGACTGCCGTAGGTGCCCACCCGGTCGAAGGGATGGAGCGGCTCGGTCAGATCGGGCCGGAACCGCAGGGCCGCCGCGATGGACCGGGGGATGAAATCGAGCCGGAAGCCGGCGGACCGCATCAAAATCCGGGCGCCGGGCCGGCTGTTTGCAAGGATCAGGCGCCACTCCTCCTCCAGGGCCTCCGGCGCGTGCCAGGCCAGCCAGTCCTGGTGGTCCAGCAGCACGAAATGGGTGTAGGCGCCCCGGCGTTCCTTGAGAAACGCGCTGAGGGTCCCCGTGTAGGTGTGGACCCGGTCGACGCAGGCGTGCAGATGGGCGAAGTTGTCCGGGCGGATGTAGTTGGGACAGCAACCGGCGGTGTATTCGCCGGTGATGTAGACCCGCCAGAAATAGTTGTCGGCCATCACCACCTCGGTGAAAACGTGGCGCATCTTGTCCCGCACGAACTGGCTCAGGCCCCCCGGATACTCGGTCTGGATCAGCCGGATCTGGGGCCGGGGCACCCCCAGCAGGGTCATCAGGGCCGGCTGGCGCACCAGCCACAGGCTGAACCCGCCCCAGAGCCGGCTTTCGATCTCATCGTAAATCCGGCGTTGCTGGTCCAGGGACCGGGCGTCCACCAGATCGAAGATCAGGGACCGCAACCGGGGCCGGGTCAGGTAGAGATATTTCAGGAACAGCCACGCGGCCATGCCGGTGGTCCCATGGTAGTAGAAGGATTTTTTCAGTCCCCGCTGACTGAAATACCCGGCCTTGTCGCCCCAGAAATCCCGGGCCTCCGGCGGCAACTGGCCGGCGAGCCGGCCGTAAAGAGCCTGGAAATCGTCGTGGCGTCCCCGGCCGAAGACCTCAAAAAAGTCGTCGTAATCCCCCGCCGCGATCAGGGCCAGCTTGAGCTGGAGCAGGGCGTTCTGCCGGGGATTGACGTCCACCGAATGGATTTCAGCCGGGCCGTCCATGAGGTAATCCAGGACATTGCACCCGGCGCTGGTGATCACCACCACCCGGCTGTCGCCGTTCAGTTCCAGCAACTCACGGTCGATCCGGGGGTCTTCCCAGCAGGTGTTGTAGATGAGCCGGGAGCCGTGGATTTTTTGAAAAAACCGGTCGTGGACCGCATGTTTGACCTTGGCGATAAGATGCTTCACAATATGCCGTTCCTTTCCCGGAGGTTTCCGCAGGGGCGGCAAAGGCCGCCTTCGGGTTGTCAGATGGCATTCATAGCGGAAATGGGTTAGTTTTCGGTTAGGATGGGGTTAGAATTTCGTTAGCGGCCGGCGGATTGGGAAACTTTCACCGGCCGTATTTGGTCGTTGCCTTGAAGGTGATAATTGTTTAGATTACGATTCATAGGGGTTGAGAAATCCCGCAGCGACGTCGTGTATCATGAATTGGAGGCGAAAATGGATTTTTATACATATGTTCTAAGAAAAAGTTCGGATTATTGGGTCGCCCTGTGCCTCGAGAATGGGTTGGCGGGCCAGGGGGACGATAAAGAAGAAGCGATTGAAAAGCTTAAAGACGCCATTGAATCCTTAAAGCCCATTTGGGAATCGGAACCGGATGTGTTGACCGCCCCGGTATCGATAAAGGAACTCCATGAGTTTCTCACAATAGAAGAGCCGGAGCCCCTGACGGAAGCATACGAACTCAGGGCCATGTATGCCTAAAAACATCCCCTCCCTCAAGATGAAGCAGTTGTTGCGGATATTGAACCGAAACGACTGCCGGTTCTACAGACAGGGCAAAGGGGATCACGAACTGTACGTGCGCGTTGTCGGCGGTTCAAAACGGGTGGTTCCCATCGATACGGGCTGTCGTGAATTTTCTCCGGCCTATGTTCTCCGAATCCTCCGGCAATTCGGATTTACAGACGATGAGATCGACAGCATGTTCTAACCCTATCTCATCAAACATACCCGTTTCAGCCGGCTTTAGCCGGGTTACGCATGTAGCCGGGGGATTCATTCCCCGGCGGGGCCTTGTGGCGCCTCCGGGGCCGGCGATCCCTGGGGCGCGTACCACCACAGGGCGTCGAGGATGTGGTGTTTCTTGAAAGGTTTGGTGATGTG
>CAZZBE010000076.1:12651-17978 GCA_964652715.1 uncultured Desulfobacteraceae bacterium | reverse complement strand
CTGGACGACATTGCCGCCGATGTCCTGGGTCGCGTGTTTGATGTGTTTTTGCGGGCCAACTTCGAGTCCAAAGGCGGCCTGGGCATCTACCTCACGCCCGCGCCGGTGAAGCAGGCCATGCTGGGTATCGCCTTTCACGACATTCTGGAGGAATCCCCGGAGATCCTGACCGCGCGGGAGGCCGACGGCAAGCCCACGTTCCGGTTCGCGGACCCGGCTTGCGGCAGCTACGGGTTCGGCTCCGTCGCCATGGGGTATCTGGAGCGGGCGCTTGCCGATATCCGAGGGAAGGAAACCAGCCAGGATGTGCGCCGGGACAAGCTGTTTCAGGACATGCTGGAGCACAGCTTCGTGGGGGCCGACTCCGCGCCCATGATGGTGACCCTGGCCCGGGTGAACATGGCGCTTCTGGGCGCGCCCAAGGCCCGCATCTTTTACACGACCAACTCCCTTACCACGGACCAGCTCAAGCCGTGCAGCTTCGACCTGATCTGCACCAATCCGCCTTTCGGCACGCCCAAGTTCAAGAAAACCCAAGCCGAGGCCAAGAAAGCCTATGAAAAGGACATGGCTCGCATCCTGGAATATTTCCGGTCCGACCTCACGCCCAAAGACGGCCGCGGCGGCGGGTTCACCTATTCGCCCACAACCAGGGGGCTGGCCCTGGGGGGCAAGGCCAACAAAAGCGGCATTTGGAAGGAGGCTTCCGCCACCATTGATCCTGCGATTCTTTTTATTGACCGGTGCCTGCAATTGCTCAAGCCCGGCGGACGGCTTTTGATCATCCTGCCGGACGGGGTGCTGTGCAACTCCTCGGACCGCTACGTGCGGGAGTACATCATGGGCTTGAAGGACGAGCGGACCGGACATTTCCACGGAGGCAAGGCCATTGTCAAGGCGGTTATCAGCCTGCCGGCGGATGCTTTCAAGCTTTCGGGCACAGGGGCCAAGACCAGCGTGTTGTACCTGCAAAAGCGCAAGACACGGCCCGATAATGCTGGCCGATTCCTGGATGAGCCTCAAACTGACGTGTTTATGGCAGTGGCGGACACCTTGGGATACGTGGTGAAAAATAACGTAGAGGATTACAGTCCCGGCGTTACAAATGATCTTGCGCCGATTGTAGGGGCGTATGTGAGGGGGGAATAATGGCGACATCAATGCGCATAGCCACACCGCAAATCCGTGACCGTATTGATGCCACCTATTATCACCCGAAATTTGTTGAAAATGAACTTCGATTGAAAAGGTCTGGTATTCCAGTCGGCGTGCTAAATCGCCTGATAGAAAAAGGAAGGAGGGCGATATACTTTCAAACCTCAACATTGGAAAAAGATGAAGCCCCGAAAGATTGGGTTCCCTTTTTAACGGCTGACGATCTTGGAAAAGAGGGCATTTTTATCGATTTAGATGCCAGGAGAAGAGTTTCTCCTGCATTTGCAAACCGTTACCCTAACGGATTGGTTCGGCCAAATGAGCTGCTGGTAAAAGTCAAGGGTCCGAATCAAACCACGGCTTATGTCGAGGGCATCCCCGATAAAAAAGTATTGGTAAGTGGGACAATCTGGGGCGGCATCGTCCGTACAGACAAAATTGACCCATGGTCTTTGGTTACGGTTTTATCGTCAGAGTTTGGCGCAGTTGCACGAACTCGGTTGCGGACAAATCTCAATGTTGAATTTCTGAGCCCAGAAGATTTATTGCGTTTGGAACTGCCGATGCCAGAATCAGCGGTCCAAAACTACATCGGCGAAAAGGTGCGGCAGGCGGAGCGGCTGCGGGCGCGGGCACGGAAGTTGGATGGGCATCTTTTAGATCAAGAATCATCCATCATTCCTATTGAAGCCCCGCCTGAAAGCAACAAAAAAGGATGGAGAGTCAGTAAAGCAAATGCTACTGCCTTCAGGCTAAATCCAGAATATTTCCGGGTACATCATCTCCTTAAGGAAAAAGCAAGCAACCGGAATGATTTTGAATTATTGGAAAAGCTTGTCGACAAATTCTCCTACGGCACTTCTACAAAAGCCGACTATGTCCCAAGAGGCACAGGGATAAGTTTTGTTCGTGGATGTGATTTAGATCGAAACAGAATCAGGCAGGATGAAATTCTTGATCTTAGCAAAAAGCATTTAAATGAAGTTGGAAAAAACTTGCTTGGCCCGGAAGACGTAATAATTACCCGAAGCGGTGCTGTCGGAATAGCAAGCTCAGTTCCCAAGAGTTTAATCGGTTCGGCTTATGGATCATTCATGATCAAAATGAGTGTAAGGGATGGTTGGGACCCTATTTTCGTTGCATGGGTTTTAAATTCATGGTTAGGACAGCGCCAGATAAGACGGCTTGAGAGTGGAGCTGTGCAACTGAATATTAATATTGAAGAGCTAAAAACTATTCGTATTTGGTCCCCCAGTATTGAAGTGCAAAAGGATATTGGGAATCAAGTGGAGAGGGTTTCAAAACTTCAAGCTTATTCTACTAAACTCACGACCACCGCCAAACTCCTTGTCGAAGCCCTCATCGAAGGCAAGATCTCAGAAACAGACCTGATAGCCGCCCAAAAAACCCTGGAAGCTGGAGACCGCACAGCAGACCGAAAAATACTGTCCAGTCTAACCCCCAAGGGCATGGACATACCCGGCGAGCCCCCCCTTTTCCCGGACCTTGACGGCCTGTACGAAGCCTTGGACGCCCTGGAAGGATCGGAGGACACCCCATGAACCTCCACCATCTTGCCCAGGCCATCGGCCAAATTCACACCACCGCTCAAGCCCGGGCCGGGCTTGCCATCAATCAGGTGCTGAACTGGCGCAACTGGTTGATCGGCGCCTATATCGTCGAATTTGAACAGAACGGCGAGGACCGGGCCACATACGGCGGAAAGGTGCTGGAAACCTTGGCAAGCGCCTTCAAGAGGGATGGTTTTACGGGACTTTCCATATCCAACCTGCGAAATTTCAGGCAAGTCGCCCTTTCCTGGCCATTGCTGCCGATTCACCAGACAGTCTCTGGCGTTTTGGGGCAGGAGATTCACCAGACGCCGTCTGGCGAATTGGGATCTCTTCCGGAGAGTCAGCCCATGCCCGGTCTTTCGGGCGGTGGAATTCGACAGACATCGTCCGCCGAATCCATCCTGCCCGAACTGGTTCATTTTCCTTCCCTTCAGGAAAAAACACCGGACCTTCCCTGGAGGGACGGCGCTTGGACCGCCCGCCTGTTTTCCTCCCTGTCCTTTTCCCATCTCCTCGAGCTGGCCCGCGTAGACAAACCCATAAAACGCGGTTTTTACGAGCTGGAATGCATCAAGTCGGGATGGTCCGTGCGGGAGTTGAAACGCCAGCGGGACTCCATGCTCTTTGAGCGGGTGGGGTTGTCCAGGGACCAGGAAGCCGTGATGGCGCTTGCGGAGGAAGGCCGGCTGGTGGACAGCCCGGAAACGATCCTGCGCGACCCCTATGTCCTGGAATTCACCGGGCTGGAAAAACGGACGGTTTACAGCGAAAGCGATCTGGAAACCGCCCTTCTAAACGATTTGGAGGCCTTCCTTCTGGAGCTTGGCCGGGATTTCTGCTTTTTGGAGCGCCAGATGCGCATCAGCGTTGCCGGCCGCCACCACTTCCTGGATCTTCTTTTCTTTCACCGCGAGTTGCGTTGCCTTGTGGCGGTCGATTTGAAAATCGGCCCGTTCAAACACGAAAACGCCGGGCAGATGAACTTTTACCTCAACTATCTCAAGGAAAACATCGTCAAGGAGGGAGAAAACCCGCCGGTGGGCATCCTGCTGTGCGCGGACAAGGATTCGGAGGAAGTCCATTACGCCACGGCGGGGCTCGACAACGCCGTGTTCGTCTCCCGTTACCTGGTCGCCCTGCCTTCCGAAGAACAACTCAAGGCGTTTTTGCGGCGGGAACAGGAGGTCCTTTCCCGGCTGGAAACAAAAGGAGGCGGGACATGAACCGGCTGACCCTTGCCGCCATTCGCCAACTATTCCGGTTCGGGGAAGCCAACGCTTCCGACCTGGAACGTTTTGAAAGCCTTCAGAGCCTGGGCATTGTCCGCCGTTCCGAAGATGGCGACCGTGCCGTGGCGACGCCTGGCCTGCTTAAAATGCTGCGCTCGCTGGGCCAAAAAGAGGCGGAAGCCGGAGTGTTTGCCCTGTACCCGGAGATTAAGGACGCCTGGATGAAGATTGTTTGCGCCCGCCTGGAGGAAATGGGCATCCGGCGAGACGTGCAGGCGCTGTTTGACGCCATCGAACCGTTGGGCGCATCCGCGGAAGCAGCGGTCCGCGTCTGGGATGAACGGGGCCTGGGGGAAACCGCCTTTGCCGCTTTGGAACGGGAGATCCTCGGCGCGCCGGCCCACGAGGCGGTATCCGCCCCGAAGCTTCTGCGGGCTGTCTCGGCGGCGGGAGAGGTTCCGGCCGACCCCACGATTCAAAAAGCCGCTCCTTTACCCGATGTCCACGATCAGGACCCGGAAGGGAACTGGATCAAGGGCAGAATCCTGCTGCCGCCCGGCTTTGAACCCATAAATGAAACATCAGCGGTTTTGAGCGGCTCCCTTGAGCCGTTAAACAGCAAAAACGATGAAACCGCCATGGATTGGGCCTTGGCCAGGCCATGGGTGTTTCTGATGGGGCAACTGGTTTTCATGCAGGAGGCCTGGCAGGCGGAACGGATTTCCGGAGGACTGGCACTGGAACTGGACCGTGACCAGTTGGCGGCCTTTCACCAGCCGGCCCAGGCGCGCGTGGTGGTCGCCATGCGGGACGGGGCCGAGGTGGAATGCGGAACCCTGGGGGAACTGGTTATCCGATGCCTTGAAGAGCTTGGGATCGCCCTTCTTGCGGCGGATGTTTCCGGCAAGACCATGGACGCCATGCTGACGCCCGTGATTCATGCCCTGCTCATGAACGAGGTGTGGACCTTCGAATCGGGCAGGACCGGAAAAGAGCCAGGGTACGGGATTCATCCCTCTTTCAGCGACCTGTGCTACCGCGCCCTGGGCAGCCGCTTTTTTTATCGCAAGGGGGCGCATGTCACCATGTCGATTCGCCGGACTTGCGAAGAATGGGCCAAGGAACGTCTGGCCCGCGCCGGCCTTGCCAAAGAGGAGAAAGGGTCGGTCGCATGAAGGATCGGACACTATATCTGGAGCGCCCCTCTTTCTGGACCGAAGACCGGGACCCGGAATGCTGGCGTCGGGGATTGAAAGTCCTCGCCAACCTCGAAAAAGAAAATGGCGTCATTCGTGGAACGCCCAGAGTCTTGTGGCAGAAAAATCTGAAACAGGTCATGTCCCGCAGGTCCGTCCCGGGCCTGTTCGGC
>CAZZBE010000076.1:1368-12551 GCA_964652715.1 uncultured Desulfobacteraceae bacterium | reverse complement strand
CTGTTCGGCGACCGGCAGCGCAAGCTGGCAAGGTGGGTGATCCATGAGGATTTTAATGACTGTCTTGCAGAGGTTAGGACTGAATTAGTAACCACAGAGGACACAGAGAGCACAGAGAGTACAGAGAAAAATGAATAGAGATCCTTTTACAGGGAAAATCATAGGGTGCGCCATCGAAGTTCATCGTGCTTTGGGTCCGGGGTTGCTTGAATCGACATACCAACAATGTCTTGCCCATGAATTGCGCTTAAACAATATCGATTTCAGTCTGGAACACCCTTTGCCGGTCGAATATAAGGGCATCAGGCTTGACTGCGGATACCGAGTCGATCTTCTGGTAGAAAATCGACTCATCATCGAACTGAAAGCAGTTGACCAAATCAAAGGCATTCATAAAGCTCAATTGCTCACCTATATGAAATTGTCAGGAATGGAAACGGGTCTCCTGATTAACTTCAATGTCCGGATATTAAAAGACGGCATACAGCGATTTAAACTCAAATTCTCTGTGTCCTCTGTGCTCTCTGTGGTTTATAAAATGAAGCGAGGAAAAACTCCATGAGCGAGGTCAAAATCTGGATATTAAAAGACGGCATACAGCGATTTAAACTCAAATTCTCTGTGTCCTCTGTGCTCTCTGTGGTTTATAAAATGAAGCGAGGAAAAACTCCATGAGCGACACAAAAACCAGGATTCACCACAAATGGGCGGCCGGCGGCGTTTCCAGCTATCCGCTGACGCACCCCATCGTCGGCCAGCGCTACTTCTTTGAGACCTTCCGGCATTTCATCCACTTGGTGGACGAGGAAGCCGAAGAGTTTGCCCATGTCTTCGCGGTCATCGCCCAGTGGGGCGTCGGCAAGTCTCGACTGGGGTACGAACTCATCGCCCAGGTGAACGAAAGCGCAAAGGGCTGGTATCTTCGGGACCGGAACGAGGCCTTGAAAGAAGCCAGGCTCTTTAATAACGACGACGACCGGGAACAGTACCTGGCGCTCTATATCCGGTACAGCCAGATTGCCAACGATTACCATAACGTGGACAACTGGTTCGCTTTTGGTCTTTACAAGTCCCTCGTGCTCATCGCTCGGGAGGAGTTTGACAGTTCCATCCAGGGCCAGATCGCCAAGGAGGCCTTTGACCGGCTGCTGGTGAAAGGCTTCGATCCCGACAAGCTGGCGGAGACCCTGGAGGTTTCAGCCCATCACAGCGATGAAATCCTTTACACCGACCCGACACTGGCCACCCGATTGTGCCAGGCGGCATACGATTATCTCAGCACGTTCGGCATCCACTACATCTTGGTGGTGTTGGACGAACTGGAAACCGCCGCGGAAGCGGCGACCTATGGCCTGGAATCCGATGAACTGAAAAAGCTGGATGGTCGGGCCATCAAGCTCATGGGAAAGGCCATCAAGGAGGAGGACCCCAGGCGCAAGCTGCCCTGGCTGCGGTATATCGCGCTCTGCTCGCCGGCCATTGGGGATGAACTGCGGGAGATCCAGTCCACGGCGCGCCGATTTGAAATGGCGGAACTGGCGGCCAACAGCTTCAGCGATGTGAGCGCCTTTGTCCAGATCCTCCCTAATGATGGCCGGCTGCCGAATTACAACACGGGGCTGGTGGAAGCGGCCTATACCATGAGCGCCGGCAACTTCGGCTGGTTTAACGTGGTGATGGCGAACGTGGACAATATGCTGGAGCAACGCCGGATTCGCGGGGAGGATGCCCCGAAAACCCTTGGAGATCTCTTCACGGATCTGGTGGGCGTTTCCAGCCGCATCCGGGAATACGTTCTGGATCACAACGCCATCGAAGTCCTGAAACTCGACAGCCGGGACCTTATCCAGCCCGCCAGGGAACTGCTGTATGGCCAGCTTCCGGTCCCGCTTGATGGTTACAGCGAAGAACTAAGACGGGCGCTGCTTGGCGGACGGAATGAATTTGACGAACCCATCGCGCTTCTGTTCCGCCGGGTCGAATGGGACGGATTGGAGGCGAGAAAGGCCCTTCAGGAATCCAAATTCATCCGCGACAAGGAATACTGGCGACTGGGGGGCATTGATCAGCCCTTGGACCTTAAGCAGCTTCTCTCCAACCTTGGGACCTATGCCATACACGAAACCAAAGGCGTTGTCCGGACGGATGGGAAACACACGCTTCTTGTCCCCCTGCACCAAAGCGATTTCATCCAGCTTGTGGGGTTGTTGTACCCCCATCCGGCGGCTGAAGACGCGGCCCGGGCGCTTTGGCGAAAGTTTCTGGACGGCCGGGATCTCCCGGAAGAGGACGCAACGCATATTGCCCCGAGCATGGCGATGATCGCCCGTCTGAATCTTCGGCATCGCCAGCAGGGTCAAAAGACCCTGGTTTTCCGTGAGCCCGACATGGGGGAAGCCCACGGCAAGGCGATTTCCGCGCGAAAAGGGGAAAAGCATTCTCATCGTGCGCGCACCGTGCTGGTGGGCGCGATGCGGGTTCTGGACCAGAATTGGGAATACGACGCGGTCTCTTCCGGAATGGGGGATGAGGATGTCATCGCCATCGCCACGGCCCCTAAAACCAGACACAGCCCATACGGCGGATTGATCACCCTGGATGGCCTCAAGCTCCATCCCAAAGGCCGGCTGGTCATGGCCTGGATTAAAAACTTGAATGACCTGGAGCGGGTTTGCCATCTCGCCACTGCTCAGTTCTCCAAAGAGGGACGGTTTCCCGTCGTGGCGTTTACCTCCTCGCGGGCGCTCGTGGACCGGTATCATTCGCCGGCAACCGAACTTTTGAAGACCGCTCGTTCCTATCTGATGCTGTATCAGCTTACCGCCACCGAGGAACACGCCCTGTATCAGGTGGGACTCCCCAGCTCAAGCTGGACCGGCTTTCGATTTGACGACCATGTTTTTACCTCGTCGTTCAGCAACCGTCTCCAGAGCATTGTTCGCCCCTTTATGCAGGCCGCCGCGGACTGGCGGAAAGAACTGGAGCGCCTGGGCAGGATTGCCTGGCCGATGCGGGCCAGCGGCAACCTGCGAGAACAGGAACTCGATACGCTCATCAGGGGATGGCGTCATCTGATGCTTGAAAGCGACGCGCCTTTGTCGCTGGCGGATCTGGATGAAAAATCGCCGGTCAATGTGGAGGATCTCCTTGCTGTCCTGGCCAAGCTGCGGATTCCGCCAAAAGCCCGCGCCGCCGGATACGGAGAAGAAGAACGCGCTTGCCTGTTCACGGATTTTGATGACAGCGCCCAGGTCAACTGGCCTTCTTTTCTTTCCGCCCTGGTTCGGCGGCTTGTGAAAGAGAACCAATCCTGGACCTTTGATGTCGCGAAACGTGAATGGTTCTGGGGATACACATGGGAAGGGGCAAAAGAACGCGCCATATACCAGGAGTGGATGAGCCTCCTTTGTGAAATGCGCTTTGCCGGGGAGGAGAAAACATCCGGAAAAGGCCCCAATGAATATGGCCTGCTTACCCGGTCTCACCTGAACGGAAGGATCATGGAGGCTTCCAATTGGCTTACCGGCGAATACGGACAGATTGTGGGGAAGATGGAAATCGTGTTCGGCGAGGGCCGGGTAAGAGATCTTTTTGGCCCGGAAGATTCCGCCCAGACAGGCTCTAAAACGAAAAAGGCCCGTCAATTCCTGGTGGAAGCCCAGGATAGCCTTTCCACCTTGGAACTCACCGAAACCTCAACTTTATTTGATAAATCCCCGGAGGAAACCGTCGAGGATCTGTCCGCCTGTTCCCGCCATCGCCGGGGAATCATCGAGCGGGTTGATTTCGTTTATGACCGGGATCGCTATCGGAATACAAAGCATGATGAAAACATCCGCACCCTGGATTTTGACAATGATAAACAGGCTTTGTGGCAGCGCATTCGCCGGGCCGAACTGTTCATCGACTATATCCGGGAGACGGAAAAGATGATCCGGAAGCGCGTGGCGGAGCTTCAACATCAGATGAAGGAGAGTGTTTCAGAGACTTTCCCTCTTGGCCTTTTCACGCGCTCCCTGGCGAAAATCGACCACATCCTTGACGGGGCGCTCAATGCCGCCCCTGGCGAAGGTCAAACCGAAGTCGCGCAAGTGGTCGGGACGGGCACGCTTCATTACTATTTGCGGGATCTCCAGGTTGGGGAAGCGTCCCTTGCTCTGGACAGGCTGGCCGAGGAGCTTGGCCTCGACCTTCAGACAGGGCAAAATACGCCATTGGATGAGATCGACGGCCGGATCATCCGCACCTTTCGAACACTGAAAAAGATCCATGCCGATATTCATGGCGCGCTTGATGAACATGAAGAAAGGCTGGCAGAGATCAGCAACCAACTGGAGGGCGCTCCGGAGGACTATGTTTATCCCGAAACCTCCGTGCCGCCTTTGGAGACTCTCGCGTTCAAACCAGAGCTGATTCGGGAAGAGCTGGAGGAGACGAAATCCGAAGAGGTGGAAAGGTTGATGAAAACTTACGACGGCCCGGCGCGTATGGGCAATTTCAAGCCGCTAATGGAAAAAGCCGTTCATCTCTTCGATTCCCCCAAAAGCAGCTCACAAGACCTGGCCGGCCAGATACAGACGGTTGAAAACACGATCGCGGCGTATCGAAAAAAACTGCTGGAAAAGCCCGGCCTGCAAACTTCTTACTCGGCCATCAACGCGTTGAAACGGGCCAAAAGAAAAAAACAGGTCGCGGAAATAACGCTGGCAACCCTCGAAAGGCTGGCGTCGCTCAAGGAATGCGTCCAGTTTATTCAGGATAGCCTGGCGGATTGGAAAAAGGAAGGGGACAAGCTCCTTAAGGAAACAAAAGTCTCTTTCGAGCGTTGGCGTCATGTGGTCGATTTCATTGCTTCGGGGGCCGATCCAGGACTGGAGGGGAATGAAGCCGAACAACTGGTGACCCATGGCTTTATTCGCAGGACCTATTCGTTGGTGGAGGGAACCGAATGATGCCTCCAGTCTGGCTATATGGTCGAATCGGCCAAGGCCGGCGCAAGAAGATACTCGGAATGACCCTCAACGCCGAGGTCGTATCCGATTTGCCGGCGAAATCCGGCGTCTTGATGATTTCGGGAGAGGATTTCTCACAGGATGAGATTCGCAGCCCGTTATTGGACTGGATACAGGAGCCCGGACGGCTTGTTCTTATCATCCCTCCGTTGCAGATAGGCTCGCAGGTCGCGCCGTTTCGCTGGTCGGTGGACCATGCCGATACGCCCCCCCCGAAGGAGGGTCAGGCCTCGCCGCTCTGTTGGCCGGTGAAGTCCAATACATTTTGCGTGGCGATTTTCTGACGGACCATATCAGGGATATGCAATTTTCCGGTCAGGCCCTCGCAGTCGGCTATTACCGCCCTCGCGTATCAACAGGGGTTTTGGCCGCAACCGTTTTGCCCATCTGGTCCTTAAAGGCGTTTGACCAGCCAAAGCTATCGCAGGATTGGATTTCAAGGCTTTTTGAGTTGGCAGGCAAGCCCCGCGAGGCGGAAGCGCGGGAAACAGGGGGTTTGGGGCTTACACCGCTCCATTATTCAATCTTGCTCCATTTGGCCAGTCGGCAACATGACACACTGGAAGCGGCGCTGGATTCTCTGGAAAAATCGCCCGTGTTCAAGATTTCAAGAGAGCAAGGAAAGAGACTCTGCGATGATCTTGGGAATCTTGAATATATTGATAAAGCAAGCCTTACCGACAGCGGATGGGAAGCCTTGCGCAACAGCTCTTATGCCGTCTACCTCAATGCTTTGAAAGAGAGGAATTCATGAGCGAGAATGCCTCCGAATCGCGAAGCCTGGCGCAGATGCTCGCGATTCAATCCCAGATACACATGCCGGGAACGGTTGGGCGCATTCTGAACCAGATTCGTGAACTCGAATCCGTAGCGCCGATGTTTGTGGAAGCCGGACTTGTAAAAAGCGTGGACCGTCCCACGCCGCTTGATCTTAAAGTCAGCGGCATTGGCGCCCGCAGCACGGTCAAGAAAACGGTGGGGGGCTTTCTGTTTGCCTCCGCCGCGGTGCGCATCGATTTGAGAATCGAGAAAAACGTCGTCTCGACGGCAGGCCAGGACAGTCTTTGCGAAATCGATGATATCAATTTCGAGGACCAGTCAAAAATCCTTCAATTGAATGAAACCCGATTGGCGTACCGGTTGGCGGAAGCCGCCCTGGATGACTTTCAGCCGGATGTTGTCCTGATCGACTGCCCCCTGGCCCTCAACCGCAGCATGGTTCCGAGCTTCAGCAAAACCTCCGCCGCCGAATATCACCGATCTTATCGTTTGGCCATGGAAGTGATCCAGCGGTTCTGGGAAACGAAAAGAGAAGCGCTATTCCCCTGGAAAGCGGACGGCCCGGTATTTGGCGGAGTGGCCGCGCAGCGTTTCGGGGCTATTGTCCATTCCGCCCTGGCCGATCTTCGTGATGCGGAAGGCCGAAAACAGGTGCTGGCGACTGAAAAAATCAATCCTGACGCACTCAATGCATTGGATCAGAGATCCACGGCCATCATGGGGATTGGAGAGCGGCGTTTTGTATTTGGGCTACTTGGCGGCTTTTCGAGAACCGCCGCCTTTCGGATGAATGTCCATACCCCAAGGATGGAACCCCCCATTTTGCCCGAGCTTGGCGTCCTTGGCGTCCACTTTCGGGCGAATCAAAATGCAGGCCCCCGGCTTTTGCAGCTCATTGGCGATGCGCCCGGCTGGGATGCCGGCGGCATGGACTTGATTACGGGCAACGTCATGGCGTTGACCGCGACTGGCGGGGAAAAGGCGCTGCCGTTTCCGATCCAGTTGGCGCAAAGAGAGTTGAAGGCCCTGGATCATTTTCTCGAGAATTACCGAAGAGGAATTGCCCAGGAGATGAGGAGCCGGCGGATCGAAGATGCCTGGCTTGAGGAATTGGACGATTTTTAAGGCGCGGACTTAACGGATCAGGAGATCAATCATGGCGGGACTTTCTATAGGCAAATTGGTCGGAAACACAGGAGACCCTTCCAATCTCCTGATGGTGATGAATTCCTCTTTCGCATGCAGGCGCGGGGAGTTCGTGCGCATTACGCACCAGGAACGCGAAGGGGAAGCACTTTCCAATGTGCTGGCCCGCGTCGTGAGCATCAGTCGAAGCAACGTGCTGTACAATACCGGGTTGGGGCAGGGCGTCTCCGAACTGGAATTGCTGCCGGGAGCGCAGGTGACCGGTGAGCAGCTCACTGCAAAGTTGGAAGTCGTCGGCCTTAAAGACCATGTGACCGGTGAAATCCGAATCCCCAGAAGGCCGATAGATCCAGGGACTCGCGTTGAAAAAGTCGATTTTCAGTTTTTAAGCGAGTTCTATGGCTTCACCGAACACGCCAGCCTGCATATCGGCAACCTGGTGGGCTATGAAAAGGGCGAGGATGCGGTCCCCGTTTTTCTGGACGTCAACAAGCTGGTGACCGAGCATATGGCTGTCTTGGCAATGACGGGTTCCGGAAAATCCTACACGGCAGGCAGAATATTGGAACGGTTGGTCGCCTTCCACAATGGAACAGTCGTCGTCTTCGATCCCCATGGCGAGTATGGTCGCGCGCTTCAAGGGGGGCGGCTCCATTTCAATCCTTCCATGGGAGAGACGGAAGACAACCGGGACAAAGAATCCCTTTCTCGTATTCGCGACATGATTGAAGGTCTGCAAAATGCGGGGGCCGGAATCAGTATTTACACCCCTCAAGACCCGGCATTCCGTGAAAAATATGCGGGGGTGAATCGAGAGCTTGCCCTGCAATTTGATCGCTTCGAAATGGACGAAGTCAGCGAAATACTGCCAGGCCTGACCGAGCCGCAGCAACGGGTTCTGGACGTCGCCATTCGCTACTGGTGCATTCAGGAAACGGTTATCCCAAGGGATATCAGCAGGCTTCGCCACTATCTTGGAGATGGCCTGGATGAACTGAGAGAATGGGATGAGCTTTCGGCTGCCGAAGCTTCCGCCTTGAATGGAAGGAGCGCCGCGGTTGCCTCGATGAAGCTTTCGCGGGTTCTCGGCGAAGCGCAGAGTTTCTACCATGGGGCGTTGAGCAGCGCCACCGACATTTACCAGATGATCGGTCGTCCCACAGACCGCATGGGCCGTCTGGTGATCGTGGATCTTCAGGGGCTCGGCGATACCGCCAAACAGGTGATCACCGCCCTGATCTCCGGGGAAATCTTGCGGGCCGCCTCCAGTAAAACAGACCGGATTCGTCCTTGCTTTCTCGTCTATGAGGAGGGGCACAGCTTTGCACCAGCGGGTGGCAGCACGGTCAGCCACCGCATCATCAAAAAAATTGCCGCGGAGGGCCGGAAATTCGGGGTCGGCTTCGCCATTATCAGCCAGAGACCATCGAAACTGGACCCGGATGTAACCTCTCAATGCAACACGCTGATCACCATGAGACTGAAAAACCCGGATGATCAACGCTTTATCGCCAAAACATCGGACATGGTCAGCAAGGCCGATATCGACGAATTGCCGAATCTTTCCACGGGTGAAGCGCTGATCTGCGGACGCTCTATTCCCGCCCCATTGTTGGTCAAGGTTGGGATGAAAGCCCTGTTGCACGGCGGCGAGTCGCCTGAAGTTCTTCAGATTTGGGGGCAATGGAATGGCTGACGGCAGGAAAATCCTTCAAAGCCTTTCCGATTTGGACCGATTGGGGAGTGGAAGACAGCGATCGCAAACCAGGGCTTTGAAACGCAATTGCGCGAGAGAGTGAATGATGGGATCTCAATCAAGATATTTCATGCCGAATGCCGATATGAAGCTCGGAAATCGCTACGAGTTCCTGGAATGTCTCGGCGACGGTTCTTATGGCTGGGTCTGGCGCGCCAACAACCTGCAAGATGACAGAGTGGTGGCGGTCAAGATACCCAAGCAAATGGGCCGGTCGGATGAAGAGTTGGCGGAAGGAAGCGCTCTGGTAGGCCGTCCAAGCCATCCGAACGTGGTCGAAATTTATTGGATGGGCCGCGTTCCGCCGCAGCGGGAATGGTATGCCATCGAAATGGAGTATTTTCCATCATCCACTCTGGCGCGACTGCTGGACATGGGCGAACAGGGACTTGTGCTAAGGTATGATAAGGTCTTGGACTTTTTTACCCAGGTCCTGGAAGGGGTAAAACACCTTCATCGATTTGGCATCGCCCACCGCGATATAAAACCGCAAAATATCCTTGTTTCAGGCGACCGCTTAAAACTGACCGATTTTGGCAGCAGCTTTATGCCGGAGGATTTGTATGCCCGCACCCGAGAAAACGGCGGCACGATCCTATACTCCGCCCCGGAAGTGGTTGGCGTCTCATCGAGGCTTAAAGACGAAGGCGCATACTTTCGGGCTGATATTTATAGCTTGGGGGTTTTGCTTTATCATTTGGCGACTTCCCATCTTCCTCATGACACACTAAGCCAAGTGGCTCGCCATCAGCCATTCCCAATGCCTTCAGAGTTGAACAGTTCCGTTTCTCCCCAACTGGAAAATCTGGTCATGAAATGCCTTGCTGCTTCACCAGAGAATCGCTGGGATAGCGTGGAAGAACTCGCCCAGGCCTATCGTACAGTTCGCCAAACCCAAAAAGCGTTTGGGCAGCTGCAACGGTTGACCCCTTATGAAAAGATAGACATCGATTGGTCCACGGATGCGGTAAAATTTCTGGAAACAGAAGATTATCGCCGTGCGGGGCGGATTGCCCGCCAGGAATACGAACGATCCGAGGACCAACAGGCATTTCTGGTTATGGTCAAATCCTTAATCAGGGAAGGGCGTTACTTTGATTGCATCGATTTTTTCAAAGGCCGTCCCGAAATCCTAAACCGGACTGATTTTATTGGGAAAGAACTACGCCGGCAATCACTGAGTGTATATTTAAAAACAAGACATGTTTCAGAATCGGCACAAGTTCTTAAGATTTGTCTGGAGGAAGACCCGGATTCACCGGAGCTGTTACTTAAAAAAGCTTCGATTATGGGGTTGCAGGCGAGATACAAAGATGCCTCCGAAATTCTACTCAAATTGAATCGTCAGTATCCAAATAAACCGGCCATCATGAAAAGGCTGGCTCTTGTTTTTGAACAGTTGAGAGATCAGGGGAAGGCTGCGGCGTTTAAGAGAGCTTACGAAAAGCACGGCTAAGTCTACGTGGAAGTGCCGAACGCCGAAAGGGGCGGCATGCAGCGCGTCGGCCGGTCAGGCGAAGAAGACAAAAAGGCCGCCAAACGCTTCACCGAAGCCATGGCCCACGTCAAACCCGCCGCCGAAACCGTGCTCAACGCGTTCAAGGAGATGAACACGCCCGACGAAATCGCCCTGGAATTTGGCGTCAAGTTTTCCGGGAAGGTGGGGGAGATGCTGGCGTCCGTGGACAGTTTTATGGTCTTGCGGCGGCGAAATCCCTGTTTTTTTGACTTTCGATCATGTATAATACCGTTGATCGGCTTCTTTAAAGAATCCCATCAGCGTTCCATGAACCGCCGAAAAAAGGCGAAAGCCCGGCGAACAAGGAGGATTCGGCCATGTCTTCAAGTACGTTAGACCCTTCGGATGCACCGGAATCTTCAGCATTTTTTGTTGAACCGCCGGACATCAGTCACATCGTTACGGAGGACGATGAACCCGTGGACAACTGGTTTTCCGAAAAACAAATGCGGCTGCTGGCGGAATCTTTGAACCTTTCATGGCGTCCCGGACGCCCGTTCATTGCCGCGGCCAATGTCGGCATATTCTACGGTCTTCACATCCCGCCGGTGGTTCCGGATGTGTTTGTCGCCCTCGATGTCCAGTTGCCCGAAGATATCTGGGAAAAACGGAACAGAAGCTATTTCGTGTGGGAATATGGCAAAGTGCCGGAAGCGGTGGTGGAGATCGCGTCCAACGCCGAGGGCGGCGAAAGGGATCGGAAATACGAAATATATGAAAAAATCCGCGCGTTGTACTACGTGATCTACGATCCCATGAAATTCATTCAGAATGAACCGTTGCGCATTTTTGAACTGAATGCCGGACAATACGTGCCCCGGATCGACAAAGCCCTGCCTCAGATCGGCCTGAAACTGACGCTCTGGAACGGCGTTTATGAAGGCAGAAACGATTGCTGGCTGCGATGGTGCGACGCCGAGGGCAACCTTCTGCTCAACGGCGCCGAGCGCTCTGAAATCGCCGAACAGCG
>CAZZBE010000076.1:0-1268 GCA_964652715.1 uncultured Desulfobacteraceae bacterium | reverse complement strand
CCGAGGGCAACCTTCTGCTCAACGGCGCCGAGCGCTCTGAAATCGCCGAACAGCGAGCGGATACGGCCGAACAGCGGGCGGAAACCGCTGAGCGACGCGCTGAACAATTGGCTAAAAAACTCAAGGAATTGGGAATAGAACCGGATTGATGGCCGCCGCGGAATCGAAACGAACAAAAGTGGCGGTGATCCCGGTGGCGCCGGCGGTGTTCAGGGCGGCAGGCTTTCCGACGCAAGGCCCTTATACCAGATATTCATACTCTCGATCCGCCCCGATATGTTGGTGTTGTTGATCAGAACGCCCGAGTAGGTGTACCCGGCCCGGGAAAAGGTGATGTTCATGCCGAAGGAGCGGGCCCGGGCGATGGTGTAGCAGGTTTTGACGCCCTCCGCGGCCGCGGCCGCTTCCATGGTTTTCAGCAGAAACCCGGCGAACCGCCGCCCCCGGTGGTGGGGCAGGGTGGCGAAATCGGTCATTTCCGCGTTTTTTTCCTCGATGTCCATGTCCGCGGACGCCAGGCTCACCAGCGTTTCCCCCTTCCAGATGCCGACATAGAGGCTGTGGCTCTCCATGGTTTCGACCAGGTAATCGGGGTCATATATGGGAAAGGGGTAGGTGGGGAAAACCGCGGCATACAGTTTGGCCATTTGGACGGCGTCGGTTTTTCCGGCGATGCGGCAATGGAAGGGCGCCGCCGGGGGCGGCGGTTTTTCCGATCCCGGTTGATTCAGGGCGGCGGCCAGCACGGCCGCCAACCGCTCCCGATCCGGGTCGATGCGCCGGTCGGGGTCGGTGTATTTGGCCATGAGGGCGGCGTCGCCCCTCTCCCCGGCATTGAAAAACCCCGGAATCGTCGCCTCCCGGCGGTATCCATGCCGGACGAAAGCGGGCTGCATCCCGGACGGAATCTTGGCGACGATCTTCGTGTAGCCCATCCGTTCCGCCAGGTCGTCGAGGCGGGGCAGAATGGCCGGGCAGTCTCCAGGGGCCAGTTTCAGCAGAAATATCCGGTTGTTGAGTTTTCCGTGCTGGATGAACGAATTGAGCAGGGTCTCGGCGGCGTCTGCCATGGGTCGGCGGTTTCGATCGTCGGGCGGGCCGGGCTCAGGAGGAGACGGCGCCGGGGTTCAGATGGCACAGAATCTTGTTCTCCACCCGTTTGAAGAGGAACAGCACGCCGTACACCAGAACGAGATAGATGAGCGCCGCCGTGATAAAGAGTTCGTAAAAGGCGAAGGATCGCGCGGCGATGACCCTGGCGACGCCGG
>CAZZBE010000075.1:10834-18107 GCA_964652715.1 uncultured Desulfobacteraceae bacterium | reverse complement strand
AGAAAAGGCGCATCCAATGGAAACCTTGCCCAATCTGCCCATCGGCAAATCATCTTTTGAAACCATCCGAACCCAAAAAGACCTGTATGTGGACAAAACCCGCCATATCTTTCAGATGGTGGATTCCGGCGATTATTATTTCCTCTCCCGCCCCCGCAGGTTCGGTAAATCCTTGACGGTTTCCACGCTCAAATGCTTGTTTCAGGGTAAAAAAGAGCTGTTTGACGGTCTGTGGATTTCCAAACACGGGGATTGGGAATGGAAAAAGCATCCGGTGGTGGCCATTGATTTCAACAGCGTCCCCCATCAGCGCCCGGACATCATGCGTGAAGCCCTGACCATTTCATTGAAGCGAACGGCGGAGCGTCATGGCGTTTCCATTGAAACCCAATTCATCGAAACCCAATTCCAGGAATTGATTTTGGCGCTTGAAAACAAATGCGGCGCAAGCGTCGTCGTTCTTGTGGATGAATACGACAAGCCGATCATATCCCATTTGGGCAAAGGCAAGGAAGCGATTGAAATTGCGAAAAACAACCGGGATGTCTTGAAGTCTTTTTTTGGCGTTTTGAAAGATGTGGACGTGGCGCCATGTCTTCGATTCGTCTTTTTCACATGCGTGTCCAAATTCAGCCGGGTGTCGATATTTTCCGAACTCAACAATTTAAGTGACATCACCATGCATTCGGATTACGCGCAAATGCTCGGCTACACCCAATCGGAACTGGAGACCGACTTCGCCGGCCACATCCGGGCCTTCGCCGAAGAGCGCGGATGGTCAGAGGCGGAGATCATCAATGGGTTGAAAGACCATTATAATGGATACCGGTTTTCCGAAAAAGACGTGAAGGTATACAACCCTTTTTCCGTACTCAAGGCATTGGACGAAAAAGCCTTCAAAAACTACTGGTTCGAAACAGGCACCCCGACATTTCTGGTGGATCTCCTGCATGAGCGCCGTTTCCCGCTCCCCATGATCGAAGTCCTTCAAACCGACGCAACCATGTTCAGCACCTATGAAATCGAAAACCTGAAGCCGGAGGCCATCCTCTTTCAAACCGGCTACATCACCATCCGAGACATCGACGAGGAAGCGGGCATTTACGCGTTCGATTATCCGAACCGGGAAGTCAAGACCTCGTTCCTGAAACATCTCCTGACCTCATTTGTCGGCGAGAGCGACACATACTTCCAGGTCCTGCGCCTTTCCGCCTTTCTCAAAGGGGAACACCTCGACGAATTTTTCGAAACCATAACCGCGATTTTCGCCGCCATCGCCCACACCCTGAAAACCCAGCGGAATGAAGCCTGGTTCCACACCATCTTCTACCTGATGGTCAGCGCCTCGGGCGCCAATGCCCGCAGCGAAGTGCTCCACTACCGGGGCCGGATCGACTTGGTGGTTGAATATTCCGACAAGGTTTACGTCATCGAATTCAAGTGCGACCGGAGCGCGAAGGCCGCCCTGAAGCAAATCCACGACAAGGGATACGCCGACATGTTCCGGCAAAGCCCTAAAAAGATCATCCTTCTAGGTGTGAATTTCGATTCGGAAAAACGAAATGTGGCGGAGTGGGAATGTGAACACTTCAGGGAACTGAAGGACGCGGGACAGCTATGACGGGAAAGTGCGGCGACCAAAAGAACTCACGCAACAAACCGGGCCAACTCCCGGTCTTCGACCCGAACCCCAGCGGACGGTTCGTTCACAACGTATTGAGAGAAACCGGCGTCAACGGCGTTCTCATCGGGCGGCTGGCGGTTTGGGTTTGCCTTTCGTCTGAAAAAAAGCGAGCATTTACAAAGGATATGGATATCGCGGTCACCCGGGAGGGGCTTCACCGGATCCGGAAATGGTTGAACGATCGCGAAATCCGATACCTTGATCTGGCCATCGGCGGGATCAACGTGGAACAATCCGGGCAAGTCAACGTCGATTTCATCACCCGAGCATGCGATTTCGGCGATTTCAGCCCGCTTTTCGAAGACGCCATCCATGATGCCGTAAAAAACGGCGACAGCATCGAGGTCGGGGAAGGAAGACTGGCCGTGGTCTCGCCGGAACATCTGACGGTTATGAAAATCGGAACCGGCGAAAAAAAAGACGAAGAGGACGCCGAGGCGCTGCTCGGGGATGCGGACATCCGGATCGACGCCGTCCGGTCCCTTATTGCAAAGCACCTCGGACCGGGCACGCTGAGCCGCTTTGAAGTGATGCTGCGAAAGGTTGGTCATCCGGATGCGAAAGCCGGCTATCGGCTTTCGTAGAGAGGATTTCTTCGTTGCCTGAAATGCGACTCCAGAAATTCCTCTCCGCCGCCGGGGTTTGCTCCCGGCGGAAGGGGGAGGAACACATCCGGGCCGGAGAAGTGGCCGTCAATGGTCAGGTCGTCACCGAACTCGGAACGAAGGTCGATCCGGAAACGGACCAGGTGAGCTTCCGGGGCGCGACCGTGCGTCCGGCTTCATCGACCGTGTACATCGCCCTGAACAAGCCCAGGGGCTACGTGACCTCCTGCGACCACCCCGGCGAGCGGGTGGTGGTGGATCTGCTGGACATCCCCGAACGGATTTTCCCCGTGGGCCGTCTCGACAAGGATTCCACCGGCCTGCTGCTGCTCACCAACGACGGGCCGCTCCACAATCGCCTTTCCCATCCTTCCTTCGATCATGAAAAGGAATACGAAGTCACCGTTGGAAAGCCCATTCCGGACGGCGCCCTGGCCGCCATGGCCAGGGGCATGCCCATGATGGGAACCCAGACGCGCCCGGCGGAAATCCAACGGATCTCAGCCGTTAAATTCAGGATGGTCCTCAAGGAGGGAAAGAATCGCCAGATCCGGCGGATGGTCCGGAAAGTGGGCAACCATGTGGCGGACCTGAAACGGGTCCGGGTGGCCAACATCCGGCTGGGGGACCTGCCCGAAGGCGGATGGCGACACCTGACCCCGGCCGAGCGCAAGGGCCTGCTGGCGGCCGCCGGCGGCCCGCCCGGAAAGCGGCGGCCCGCCCGCTGACGTCCGCCGCCCGTTTGCATCGCCGGACCGCCATGGTTATGATGATCGTATATCTTTTTGAACAGAAAGGAGATCATCATGGCTGAAAATCGCCTTATCGACGAAAAAAGCCCATATCTGCTCCAACACGCCCACAACCCCGTGGACTGGCATCCGTGGGGAGACGAGGCCTTCCAAAAAGCACGGGAAGAGGACAAGCCGGTCTTTCTTTCCGTGGGCTACGCCACCTGCCACTGGTGCCACGTCATGGAAAAGGAGTCCTTCGAGGACGACGAGGCGGCGAAGGTTCTCAACGACACCTTCGTCCCCATCAAGGTGGACCGGGAGGAGCGCCCCGACATCGACGCCGTCTACATGGCCGCCTGCCAGATGCTCACCGGCAGCGGCGGCTGGCCCCTGACCGTCTTCATGACCCCGGACAAACGCCCGTTTTTCGCCGGCACCTACATCCCCAAGCGCAACCGCTTCGGACGGCCCGGCCTCATCGAACTCTGCCAGCAGGTGGACCGGCTGTGGAAAGAGGAGCGGGGCAAGCTGCTGGAATCGTCCGAACAGATCTCCGGCCACCTCGGGAAAGCCTTTAGCTACACAGAGGGCGGCCCATTGGACATCGGCCTGCTGGACGCCGCCTACAACCAGATCGAAGGCAGTTTCGACGCCCAAAAAGGCGGCTTCGGATCGGCCCCCAAATTCCCCACCCCCCACAAGATGCTCTTTCTTCTCCGTCATTACCATCGCACCGGCGAACAAAAAGCCCTGGACATGGTCCGCGACACCCTCACGGCCATGCGCATGGGCGGCGTCTGGGATCACGTGGGCTTCGGCTTCCACCGCTATTCCACGGATCCCGACTGGCTGGTCCCCCATTTCGAAAAGATGCTTTACGACCAGGCCCTCATGGCCATGGCCGGCCTGGAAACCTTCCAGATCACCCGGGATCCCTTTTTCTCCGGCATCGCCGAAGACATTTTCACCTACGTGCTCCGGGACATGACCGACGAGGACGGCCCGTTCTACGCCGCCGAAGACGCCGACAGCGAAGGCGAGGAAGGCAAATTCTACGTCTGGACCGTGGACGAATTCCGCGAAGTGCTGGGCGAAGAGGAAAGCCGCCTCTGGGAGCGGGTCTTCAACCTGACCCCCGAGGGCAATTTCGCCGAAGAGGCCACGGGCCGGAAGACCGGGGCCAACATCCCCCACCTGACCCGATCCTTTTTGGAATGGGCCGCGGAACTGGGGACCGACGAGGCGTCCCTGACGGAACGGTGGGAGGCGGCCCGGCAAAAGCTGTTCGACGCCCGGGAAAAGCGGGTCCATCCCCTGAAGGACGACAAAGTGCTGGCCGACTGGAACGGGATGATGATTTCCGCCATGGCCCTGGGCGGCCGGGTGCTCGGCCGGCCCGATCTGACGGCGGCGGCCCGGAAGTCCGCCCAGTTCGTGCTGCGGAAGATGCAGGACGGCGACTACCGGCTGCTCCACCGCTATCGCGACGGAAAAGCGGGCATCGCCGCCAACGCGGGGGATTACGCTTTTATCATCGACGGTCTGCTGACGCTGTACCGGACCACCTTCCTGGCGCCCTACATCCAGCAGGCCGACGCCCTTCAGAAGGTGATGATGGACGATTTCTGGGACGCCGCCGGCGGCGGCTTCTTTCTCACCGCCGAAAAAAACCACGAACTGCCGGTGCGGCCCAAGGAGCTGTACGACGGCGCCGCGCCTTCGGCCAATTCCGTCGCCCTGCTCAACCTGCTCCGGCTGGGCCGGCTCACCGGCGACCCCCGGTGGGAGGATAAGGCCCGGGCCCTGACGGCGGCCTTTTCCGGAACGGTCAAAAACCATCCTCCGGCCTTCACCTATTTCCTGCTCGGCCTCGACTTCAGCTTTGGAAAAGGCCGGGAGGTGGTCATCGCCGGCGAACCCGACGCCGCGGCCACCCAAGCCATGATCGACGCCCTGAATGAACCTTACGCCCCCCACCAGGTGGCGCTGCTGAAGACCGGCGGAAACAGCGACAAACTCGCCGAAATCGCCCCCTTCACCGCCGACCTGTCGCCAAAGGAGGGCGCGCCCACCGCCTACGTCTGCGCCGATTTCGCCTGCGGCCGCCCGACCCACAGCCCCGAAGAACTGGCGGCCCAGATCGGATCATGAAAAGATCACACATGGGGGCAAAGGTTCGCCTGAGTTTTTTCCGCCTCTGTCCCTCTGTCCCTTTGTCCCTTTGTCCCTCTTTTCCCAAGGAGATTAATCCATGAACACCCCACCCCCTGAAAACATCTCCCCCGACGCATTGCGAAAATACCTGTCAACCCGTCCGGAGTCGAAGTACCTGTTGGTCGACGTGCGGCAACCCGAGGAATACGAAGAGGACCACATCCCCGGCGCGACCCTCATCCCGGTCCATGAACTGGTGATGCGTCTCGACGAAGTCGCCGGGGATCGGGAACTGGTTTTCTACTGCCGCTCGGGCGGCCGGTCCCAGGCCGCCTCCCTGATGGCGGCCGAAGAAGCGGCTTCGGAACGGATTTACAACCTCGCCGGCGGCATCATGGCGTGGGAAGGGAAAACCCTGGCCGATTTTCCGCGGGTTCAGGTGTTCAAAGAGGTCGATGATCCGGCCGCGGCCCTCCGAACCGCCATGGATCTGGAAAAGGGCGCTCTCCGGTTTTACCGGGCCGCCCTGGATCGGTTCGGCGACGGAGACGCCGCCGAAGTGTTGGCGGACCTGGCCAAGGCCGAGCGGGCCCATGCCCGGACCGTTTACGCCTTCTGGAAAAAGACTCAGAGCGATCCGCCGGAATTCGATTCGCTTTTCGATGGGCTGGCGGGTGAGATCCTGGAGGGGGGCGGATCGGTCGAGGAAGCCGTGGACGCTTTGGAAGGGATCGAGACCGATGGCTTTCTCCGGCTGATGGAGGTCGCCCTGGCTATCGAATACGCCGCCTACGACCTTTATCGGGTCATGGTGGAACGCTTTGAATCGGAAGAAGCCCAAAAAGCGTTCACGGCCATCGCCCAGGCGGAGAAGGGGCATATGCGGAAGATTGTCGAGGCCATTGGGAAGCGATCTGGCGGATAAAGGCTTGTCTCAGGGAAAATTCCCATGGCTTCTGAAGCCAATGGACGTCAAGCAAATGCTTTGACATCCATTTCGTCGGCCTTTTGCATGGCATGCCAAAGGTCATACTGAGCCTGCTGGCTCAGCCAGCTCTCGGCGCTGCCGCCGAAAGCCTTTGACAGACGAATGGCCATTTCCGGGGAGATGCCGAACCGGCCGTTTAGCAGAGCGGATAAGGTTTTACGGGACACGCCAAGACCTTCGGCGGCCCCTGTCACCGTCAGGCCCAGCGGTTCGATGCAGAGTTCTCTGATGACCTCGCCAGGATGTGGGGGATTGTGCATCGTCATTCTATTCCTTACTTGGCCTGAGTCGTTAAAGTGATTGGGTAACAAAACAGTAAGATGTTTGGGTTTATTTTTCCCTTTTGCTACGGGGTGATCGGTGATATGTCAATAATAAACATCGCAGACTCATGAAAAAAGGGAGGAACCATGGAGATCAAGGGGAAGAATGTTATCGTGACCGGCGGGGCCCGGGGCATGGGGCGGCAGTTTGCACTGGACCTTCAGGAAAAGGGGGCGAAACCCTTTGCGCTGGACGTGCTCCAGGAGAACCTGGACGCGCTGGAGAAGGAAAAGGGGATTCCCGGCCGGGTCGTCGATGTGACCGACGAGGAGCAGGTGGAAACCTTTTTCAACGAGTACACGTCTCGGTACGGCCCGCCGGACGTGCTCATCAACAACGCCGGCATCACGGCGGACGGTCTTTTCGTGCGGAAAAAGGACGAGGACATCAAGAAGTTCCCCATGGACAAATGGAACAAGGTGGTGGCCGTGAACCTCACCGGCGTCTTTCTCTGCGGCCGGGAGGCGGCGGCCCAGATGGTCAAGCACGGCGTCAAAGGGCTGATCATCAATATATCCTCCATCAGCCGGGCCGGGAATTTCGGACAGTCCAACTATTCGGCCACCAAGGCGGGGGTGGCCTCTTTGACGGTCACCTGGGCCAAGGAACTGGCCAAAAGCGGGGTCCGCTCGGCGGCCATCGCGCCGGGATACGTCAACACCGAAATGGTGGCCAAAATCGATCAGAAGGTTATCGACAAGATCGTGGCCCAGATCCCCTCCGGACGCCTCGGCGAAATGAAGGAGATCTCCCGGGCGGTCCAGTTCATCATGGAATGCGATTT